>JAGHSZ010000024.1 GCA_018065565.1 Candidatus Colivivens caballi | reverse complement strand
AACGACTGGTTGCCTATCTTCCCTGATGACTACATCTTCTTCGGTCAGAAGTTGACCTACAAACTCTACTCTTATGACCATGACTTGCACCCAATGGCTGCTGTCAAGGAAAAGAGTGTAGAGGTCAACAAGGTTGTGGACAACAGCAAGAACGGTCTGTTGACATCTAACCCTGTCACTACTAACCGCATCTACCGTGCTCCTGCTTACTTCCGTGACAGCAAGTACGGCAAGAGCGCCATCTTCAACTCTACTGCTGCGTTCCGCAGAGACATCAATGTGGCGAAGATTGCAGAACCTGCAACTCCTGAGGAGGAGGTTGAAATACCAGAGAATGTCATCCCTTGGGACGGCTTCATGACAGAGGGTACATACTATCCTCACAAGGACATGACTTCGGTTGACTTCACTGGTGCCAACGAAATCGGATGGCAGCGCGGTCTTGTTGCTCCATCATCTGGCAGTGCCAGTGGCAAGGCGAAGAAGGCTGGTAACACATACAGTGTGTTCTATCCACCTCTCCTCGACTTCAACTACCTCGACAATATCAGGGTGGATGGATTGACACGCAACCTCACAGTCTATGGTCCTTACAAGAAGACAAAGGTTGACCCAGAAGATAATACGCAGGTAATCGATGATACAGACCAGCCAGAGACCAAGACATACAATGTAATCTCGGGCTACTTCACTGAACCAAGTTACAATGACTACTTGGATAACGATCCTAATGGAGACACACCTGGTTCGTATTTCTGTGTCAGAGTATATGAAGCACCATTAAGCATTAAGGGACACGCCATTGCAAAGAACGGCGAAAACTACATTGCTTACACCGACCATTACCTGGTTGATAAGGAAGACTTCAATGCTCCTATTGCATATAACATGTATGGTGGTATTAACTCAACCAACACCATTGCTAATGGCGCAAAGGTTATGTGGTATCAGCGCAAACCTGCCAACTATGCAGAAAAGAGCGCGACTAATGTTAGCACAGGATGGGAAGGCGTGAGCATTCCATTCGCTGCCGACTTGGTATCAACTCAGGATAAGGGTGAAATCACTCACTTCTATTCCGGCAATGACCAAGGCAAGGTAGGACACGAGTACTGGTTACGCAGCTATGAAAAGATATTGAATAAAACCACAGATGTTGCCACTGCTTCGTTCAAAGCACCTGTAAGCGATAACTCATATAAACCTCATGGCTACTACAACACATTCTTGTATGACTACTATTATAGTCAGGATGAATTCAAGGACAAGAATGAGGATGAGTATCAGAAGTACTATAAGTATAGGAGCAGCGGTGGTGTAGCTACTTATGATAACTATCCAACCAACACGGCAGGTGTGCCTTATGTTGCAGGATTCCCTGGCGAAACTTATTATGAGTTCGACCTCAGCGGTAAGTGGAAACCATTGCATCGCATCAATGATGAGACTATTGCAAACATAGGTGCTCAGACCATTTCGTTCGTATCTGCAGCAGGCGCTCCTATCGGAGTCAGCGATACAGAACTTGCAGCTGGTACTACTTCGGAAGGTGGCTACGCATTCGTTCCAAACTATTTGAACGATAAGGTGGCACAATCGAAGGGCTATGTCCTCGCATCCGATGGCGGTAGTTTCGATGTAGTTGCCGAAGCCGATGGAAAGGCGGTCTATCCGTTCCGTCCTTACTTCGTGCCAGTTTCAAGCAGCGGTGCTAAGCATACTACTCGCAGCATTGTAATTGGCGGTGCCGATGATTCAATGTTTGATGTAGATGAACGCCAGAATGCAGATGCAGACGATGGTGGCTTGACGGTTCGTACGAACAACAGCGGCTTCGTCATCACATCAAACCTCAGACACGATGCCCGCGTGATGGTTGCAAGTGTCAACGGTGTTGTGATTGCAAGGTTCAGCATCGAACCAGGCGAAACCCGCATCGTGCCAATCAATGCACCAGGTGTTTACCTCGTCAATAACAGAAAGTACAACTTGAAGTACTGATGACAAAACAACTCGTCAATCCATGCAGCCATGCCCCACAAGGGTGTGGCTGCTGATTTTAGACAACGAAAGAACATGAACGAGACAATCCACAACATGAAACGCCGCCAGAATGAGCATGACTATTCGGGCAGGTGCATCTATATGGTGACCATAGAAACAGAGGGACGCAAGGCGCTGCTTGGACAAGTGGCTGGCGAAAGTGCTGAAACGGCGCATGTGGAACTGACTCAACTGGGAAGGGAGGTGGAACGCGCATGGCGGCGTGGCGGTGAGATTTATAAGGACAAGGGGGTGCGGCTGATCACTTATCAGGTGATGCCCGACCACTTCCATGGCTTGCTCTTTTTGACCAAGGACGGCGAGATAACGCTGGGACAGGTGATCAATGGGTTCAAGGTGGGGTGCAACAGGGCGTACACCCAGCTGATGAAGGACCGAGACACCGCCGCAGGGCGGCGGAGCACCGAACCTGTTACTGAAACAACCGACTTACCATCCTCCGTCGCTGACGGCAAGCAAACTGGTGAAGTGCAGACAGAACCTGTTGGGTGTGCGCCCGCCGTGCGGGTGCAGGGCGCTTCCACACCGGTCAGCGGGCCTCACAGCCCCAAGGGGCTTTTGTGGGCGCATGGCTACCACGACCGGATACTCACCAACTCGGGGCAACTGGATGTGCTGATCAACTATATCCACGACAACCCTCGGCGTGCCTGGATTAAGCGCATGAACCACGCATACTTTGTGCAGCACGATGTGCGTGTAGGTGGTACGACTTTCAGGGCTATTGGCAATGATTTGCTGCTGAGTGCCTCCAAGAAAATACAGGTGCAGGTGTCGCGGCGCTATCACAGACCTGATGCCACCGACTCTGTCCAGCGTGAGTGGGCTGATATGCGTGACCAGCTCTTGCAGGCTGCACGCAATGGGGCAGTACTTGTGAGCCCGTGTATCAGCAGGGGGGAACAGGAAGTCGCTCGTATGGCGAAGGAAGAAGGACTTCCGCTGATTGTTCTGCTGGAAAATGGATTTGCAGAACATTACAAGCCAATGGGAACCTATTTCGAGGCGTGTGCCGCAGGACGGCTCTTGATGTTGGCGCCATGGGAACACCATACGGAACGCCGTGCTATCTCCCGTGTCCAATGTATGCAACTGAATGCAATGGCGAAAGACATAGTGAACAATTGATATGTAATATGCACGAATTGACCGTGTAATATTGAAAAGTTTGTAAAGGCGTTGGTCATTTTGTGAAAAAGTCGTACCTTTGTACTCGATAAATCCTCGATTACGAATCAAGCATTGTGATGATAATGAATAAGAAACTGACTCCGGGCTATATCTTTGAGGCTTCATGGGAAGTCTGCAACAAGGTGGGAGGAATATATACTGTCCTTTCTACCCGTGCAAAGACATTGACCGACAAATACCATAATAAAGTAATATTCATAGGACCTGATTTTGCAACGAATGCACCAAATCCCCTGTTTAAGGAGAGCGCACGCCTGTTGGCTGCATGGCGTAAACAGGCTGAGGCAGAAGGACTGAAGGTCAGGGTGGGGCATTGGCTCATACCAGGTGAACCTATCGCCATTCTGGTGGATTTCAACAGTTACTATACACAGAAAAATGACATATATCGCTGGGCATGGGACAACTATCAGGTTGATTCACTCCGTGCTTATGGCGATTATGATGAGGCTAACATGTTCTCAATCGCTGCCGCCATCGTGGTTGACAGCTACTACCGTTTCCATCAGCTGACAGCAAATGACAATGTGGTGTATCAGGCACATGAATGGATGACCTGTCTGGGTGCTTTGTATTTGCAGAAAATACGCCCTGAGGTGGCTACTATATTTACTACTCACGCCACAAGCATAGGCCGCAGTATAGCTGGTAACAACAAACCCCTATACGATTATCTCTGGGACTACAATGGTGACCAGATGGCAGAGGAACTGAACATGCAGTCGAAGCATTCGCTGGAGAAACAGACTGCTCACTCTGTCGATGCATTTACCACTGTCAGCGACATTACAGCCGACGAATGTCAGGCACTGCTTGACAAGAAAGTTGATGCAGTGCTGACTAACGGATTTGAAGACAACTTCGTTCCACAGGAGGGCAAACCATTTGACGATGCACGCAAGGCAGCTCGCAAGAAACTGCTCAATGTGGCAAGTTGTCTGCTTGGCAAAAAAATGCAGGACGACACTGTCATCGTCAGCATCGGTGGACGATATGAATACAAAAACAAGGGCATAGACCTGCTGGTGGATTCCATGAACCGACTCCGCAATGACGCTCGACTGGAGCGTGATGTACTTGTGTTCGTTTTTGTACCAGCATGGACTAAGGCTCCAAAGGCAGAACTGCAGTACCGATTGGCGAACAAGGAAATTCCAGCCCAGCCATGCAGTGGCAGCCGCATAACCCATGTGCTGTATAATCCTGACCAGGACCGTGTGCTCAGCCAAATGGACTGGCTCGACATGCACAACCGTGAGGACGACCATGTGAAGGTGGTGTTTGTGCCTTGCTACCTTGACGGCAAGGACGGCATATTCAACATGAACTATTATGACCTGCTCATTGGCAACGACATCTGTGTCTATCCGTCATATTATGAACCATGGGGCTACACTCCATTGGAGAGCATCGCATTCCACATACCATGTATCACTACTGACCTTGCAGGTTTCGGACGGTGGGTGAACGATGTGATGCCACAGAAGGCAGAAGGCAAGATGGCACCAGTGACAGTGTTGCATAGAACCGACAACAACTTCGTGGAGATTGCAGAAAACATCAAGAACACCGTGCTGCACTTCACCCAACTCGACAAGCGTGCTGTGAACCGTCTTCGTAAAGAGGCTGCTGCGCTGTCGGAGAAAGCACTCTGGAGCGAATTCATTAAAAACTACTACGAGGCATACGACATCGCATTGAGAAAGAGAAACAAGAGAATAGAGTAGGAGTGATGGGACAACAATCAGGCCGATAAGTCTGATAGGACCAATGAGGCCAATGAGGCCAATGAGACCCATAAGTCCTATATGCCCCATAAGTCCCATGAGCCCCATAGGACTCAAAACTCACAATGACAATTTAAGGTAAAAAGATAAAAATAAAAGGATTATGAAACTGAAAGCATGTAACGCAACCAATCCAGATTGGAAGAATGTAACCGTAAATACATCGATTCCACAGGCACTGCAACCACTTGATGAGATTGCACACAACTTGTGGTGGTCATGGAGTCATGAAGCAAAAGAACTGTTCAAGGCTCTTGACCCTCAGCTTTGGCACAATGTGAGTCAGAACCCAGTGCTGATGCTGACCCGAATCAATTATAAGACATTAGAGGAATTTGCTGCTGATTCGCAGTACCTTGCAAAGATGAATGCTGTGTATAAGCAGTTCCGTGACTACATGGATGTTGAACCAGACCGCAGCCGTCCATCTGTAGCATACCTTTGTATGGAATACGGACTCAGCCATGTACTGAAAATTTATAGTGGTGGCTTGGGCATTCTTGCTGGTGACTATGTAAAGGAAGCATCCGACTCAAATGTGGATTTGTGCGCAGTTGGTTTCCTGTACCGCTTCGGTTATTTCACTCAGACACTGTCGATGGATGGTCAGCAAGTGGCAAAATATGAAGCTCAGAACTTTGCACAACTGCCAATAGTCCGTGAGACAGACGAAAACGGAGTGCCCGTAGTGGTTGATGTTCCATATAACAATTATACTGTTCATGCATTCGTGTGGAGAGTGAATGTGGGTCGTGTAAAACTGTATCTGCTCGACACTGACAACGAGATGAACAGTGAATGGGACCGTCAGATTACCCACTCACTCTATGGTGGCGACTGGGAAAACCGCTTGAAGCAAGAAATTCTGCTTGGTATCGGCGGTGTACTCACTTTGCAGAAACTCGGTATCAAGAAAGATATTTACCATTGCAATGAAGGTCATGCGGCACTTTGTAATGTGCAGCGTATTGTGGATTTTGTAAAACAAGGATTCACATTCAATCAGGCAGTAGAAATCGTCCGTACATCATCACTTTATACCGTTCACACACCAGTACCTGCTGGACATGACTATTTCGATGAAGGACTGTTCGGCAAGTACATGAGCAACTACCCACAACAGCTCGGTATTTCATGGGATGAGTTTATGGGTATGGGCCGCGTGAATCCTGACGACCACGGAGAAAGATTCTGCATGTCAACATTCGCTTGTAACACTTGTAGCTGGGTGAATGGTGTAAGTTGGTTGCATGGCAAGGTGAGCCAGAGCATGTTTAACGGCATCTGGCGAGGCTATTTCCCAGAAGAACTGAAGAATGTGGGCTATGTGACAAACGGTGTACACTTCCCAACATGGAGCGCCAGCGAATGGAAAACTCTCTATGACAAGTACCTTCCAAAGAATTACTATACAGACCAGAGCAATGATGCTCTGTGGAAGAGCATTTATAAGGTACCAGATGAGGAAATCTGGAGTACACGCAAGTTGATGAAACAGAAACTTGTGGACTATATCAAGCAGTCGTTTAAAGAAGACTGGATCAAGAACCAGGGCGACCCATCACGAATCGTCGAGATTCTTGAAAAGATTTCTCCAAATGCACTGACTATCGGCTTTGCCCGCCGTTTCGCCACCTACAAGCGTGCTCACCTTCTCTTCTCAGACCTTGACCGTCTGGCAAAAATCGTGAACAACCCAGACTATCCAGTTCAGTTCCTCTTCGCAGGTAAGGCTCACCCACACGATGGTGGTGGCCAGGGACTGATCAAGAAAATATATGAAATCAGCCGTCGTCCTGAATTCCTCGGTAAGATTATATTCCTTGAGAACTACGACATGAAACTTGCACGCCGCCTTGTATCGGGCGTTGACATCTGGATGAACACTCCAACCCGTCCGCTTGAAGCCTCTGGCACATCAGGCGAAAAGGCTCTGATGAACGGTGTGGTAAACCTCTCGGTTCTTGACGGATGGTGGCTCGAAGGTTATCGCGAAGGTGCTGGCTGGGCACTCACTGACAAGCGTACATACCAGAACCAGGATCAGCAAGACCAACTTGATGCAGCAACCATCTACTCACTCCTTGAAAACGAGATTATACCACTGTACTATGCAAAGTACGACAAGGACTACAGTGAAGGATGGATTCGCACGGTGAAGAACTCCATCGCTCAGATTGCTCCACACTATACAATGAAGCGTCAGCTGGACGACTATTACACAAAGTTCTATAACCCTCTTGCTGAACGCAGCCGTAAGCTCTATGCGGACAATTACGCCAAGATTCGCCAGATTGTACAGTGGAAGGAACTCGTTGCAGAACGCTGGGACGGCATCAATGTGGTAAGCATGGAGAAAGACCCAGACCTCGTCACAGGAAATGTACAGTCGGGAAAAGAATATAATGTTTGTTGCGTTGTTGATGAACAGGGACTTGATGATGCTGTGGGCATTGAAATCGTAACTCTCAAGAGTGACGATGAAGGAGTGCAGCATGTGTGCCAGATTGAACCTCTCAATGTGGTTGCACGCGACGGCAACCTCTTCACATTCGAGGGCAAACACTCAACTCCAACAGCGGGAGAGTTCAAGATTGCCTATCGTATGTATCCAAAGAATGAGGAACTGCCACACCGACAGGACTTCTGCTATGTGAAGTGGTTTAACTAATGAAGCAATTGCAGCCCCCTCCAACCTCCCCGTGGAGGAGGCTTGCAAAACCAATATAGCAATAATGAAATCAGTATAATCAAAATCCAACTTCAGTCAGTGTTCTCCCGGGGGGAAACGGAGAAACTGATACTTATTTTTATTATGACAATCTTAGTTACAGGTGGTAGCGGATACATTGGTTCGCACACATTGATTCAACTCATTGAGAAAGGTTATGATGTTGTGGTTGTGGATAACCTCTGCAATTCAAGTGTGGAGGCTCTGCGCCGAGTAGAGACAATCGTAGGTAAGCAGATTCCTTTTTATAAAGTCGATATCCGCGACAAGGAGGGATTGCAGAAAGTGCTTACAGAGCACAAGTGCGACGCTTGCATCCACTTCGCTGGTTTGAAGGCGGTCGGTGAGAGTGTTGCGAAGCCATACGAGTATTTCGACAACAACATCGGTGGCACTCTGGCACTGATTGATGTGCTGCGTCAGAATGGATGCAAGAACATTATCTTCTCATCATCTGCAACTGTATATGGCGACCCTGCACAGATTCCAATCACTGAGGCATGTCCTAAGGGTAAGTGTACAAACCCTTATGGTGAAACCAAATCAATGCTCGAAGACATCTTCATGGATATTCAGAAGGCTGACAATGAATGGAACATTGTGCTCCTTCGCTATTTCAACCCAATCGGTGCTTACAAGACTGGTACTATTGGCGAAAATCCAAACGGCATTCCAAACAACTTGATGCCTTACATCACTCAGGTTGCAGTAGGCAAGCGCAAGGAACTCGGCGTGTTTGGCAATGACTATGACACACCAGACGGAACGGGTGTCCGCGACTATATTCATGTGGTTGACCTCGCTCGTGGCCATGTTGCCGCACTGGAGGCTATCAAGAAAAACTGTGGACTTGCCATCTATAATCTGGGAACAGGACATGGCTACAGTGTGCTTGATGTGGTCAATGCATTCAAGAAAGTCAATGGCGTTGATGTGCCTTATAAAATAATGCCACGCCGTCCGGGCGACATCGCAACTTGTTATTCCGATCCTGCCAAGGCTGAAAAGGAACTTGGCTGGAAGGCTGAGTTCGGCATCGAAGAGATGTGCCGCGACTCATGGAACTGGCAAAAGAACAATCCAGAAGGATATTAATCAAACCGATCCCACGGCACGCTTGTGCTGTGGGGTTTTAGTTTTTGGGGGTGGACTGATGGGGCCAATGGAACTAATAGGGCTAATAGGACCAATAGGGCTAATGGGACTAATAGGGCCAATGGAACAGAAACTATGATGACTGCAACCCTTAATTGAAAAACTTACATTACCTAATTGAACACAATGAACTTTAAGCTTATGGCTGCTATGTTGCTTATGTCTGGCAACATTATGGCACAAAAGGAAATCAGTATTGATGTGGATGCAAAGGCTCCTGCTGGGATGATTGACCCAATGCTCTACGGACAACTGTTTGAACACATTTATTTTTCTGCTAACAATGGTGTCTGGCAAGAACTGATATATGAACGCTCGTTCGAACCAGAGCATTTCCCAGGCATACATCCTCGTGACGGCTACTTTGACGGCTGGTTCATGGATGATGATAATGTGCTGCATTCACCTACTCGATATGAACAGCCGCTGAACATAGTGTCGCTGGATACTGACGACTATGAAATCACGATGGATGTGAACTGGCGGTCGTATCGTCTGGCTCGCCGTGCATGGAGCGGAGGATTGCTTGATATGCGCTTCGCTTTCAAAAATAGTGATGGTGAACAACCATATTTTTTCAGAGTGCATGATCCGTATTACGAGGTGCGCTCGCTGGCAGTAGCCCAGACGGAAGAAATGCGTAAGAACGAAGAAATGGCGAAAGCGCGTGAGGCTCTGCAAAAGGGAGAGAACGCTGCAAACTTCTCAATTTCATCAATGATGGAAAAAGAGGTGCGTATGGGAAACCGTTCACGCAAGATGATGACCTTGGAACCTCTCGTCAAGACTGTGGCCAATGACAAGCAGATAAATGAAAACCGTGAATGGCACAAACTGCGTATCGTCTGCCAAGGTGGGAGTGCCAAGGTGTACTGGGATGGCAAACAGATACTTGCACAAAAGAATTTGACAGCGAAAGGACATAACGACATTGTGATGTGGGTGAACTATACCGAAGCACTCTACCGTAACATCCGTGTGACATCGCTCAATGGCAAGAATGTCTATTTCGAAGGTACACCAACTGATGTGAAAATACCAGATGTGGCTCCTCAGTGGAAAGGATTTGGTACGGGGCAGTTCCAACTTGTTAAGGGAGATGCCGTCAACATGAAATACTCGCAGAAGATTACGGCAACAACAAAGTCGGGCATTGCTCAGGGACCTCAAAATGTGGTCAAGGGTGAAAAGTACCTTGGATATATCTATGCCAAAGGTAATGGCAGACTCAGTGTGGAACTACGCAACGGCGAGAGAATTGTTGCATCGACACCCGTCAATGGTGTTGTGAATGACAGATGGAACAAGTTTGAGTTTGAACTGGACGCAAAGGACTACCAAGGGGATGCTGACTTTGCAATTTGTGTGGAAAATGGTTCGATGCAAGTTGATGAGGTGAGTATGACGACGCTGACTGGCAAGAAACTCGGTGGTTTCCGTCCTGACATTTACAATGCAGTGAAAGACCTTCACCCTACATGCCTTCGTTGGCCGGGTGGTGGATATGTTGCTCAGTATGACTGGCAATGGGGAGTCGGTCCTCAGGAAAAACGCCAGCGATGGGACCACTGGATGTGGATGGACTACGACCAGAATGCATTCGGAACTGATGAGTATATAAGGTTCTGCCGTGAAGTGAATTCAGAGCCAGTCATCGTGGTCAGCGTCGGTTTTGACCGTCCTGACAGTGAACACGATGCAATCTTACAAAATGCCTTGAACTGGTTGCGCTACTGTAATGAGCCGGCAACAGGAGAGTGGGGCGCAAGGCGTGCTGCCAATGGACACCCAGAACCATATAATGTGAAGTACTGGGAGATTGACAATGAAATGTGGGAGATGGGCATCGAAAAGTATGAGGCTGCTGTTAGAGAATATTCGACTGCAATGCGCAAAATCTACCCAGACATTAAGATTATTGCATGCGGTGGATTCCAGGAAGATGCAGACTTCATTAAGCGTTCTGGCACATACTTCGACTATATGAGTTTGCACCACTATGAACAGGCAAACGGCTATGCCTCTGGACCAAAACGACTCGGGGAACAGTATGACCGCTATGCAAAGATGATTGCAGAAGGACCAAATCCAAATATTAAGTTGTTTATATCAGAATGGAACCTGAACAGCATAGACTGGCGTACCGGACTCTTTGCTGGCGTTTTCCTCAATATGTGTGAACAAAAGGACGTGGTGGCAATGGGCGCTGCTGCGTTGTTCATCCGCCGCACAGACTCACCAGACTGGAACAATGCATTCATAAACTTTGACTATAAAGACTTGTTTGTCGCTCCGAACTATCAGGTTACAAATCTGTGGTATGACAATTTCTCACGCTACCGCCTGAACTATACCGGCGAAACAGCAGATGTCAGTGTGACTACTACTATGATTGAGAACGGCAGTGGCGTGATTGTGAAAGTGGTGAATCCTACCGATAAACCATATACCTTGAATGTAGGTGGTACATGGCAAGCACTGCACGATGCCACATACGATTACTATGCACCGGGCGACCTAATGACCGCTAATTCTATGGAACATAAGGACGCAGTGGCATTGAAGCATGCCACACCGAGCATTGACGGCACGAAGGCAATACTCAGTATTGAACCTTATTCGGCTGGCGTGATGCGTCTGACGACAAATAACCAGTGATTGATTCAGATGAAAATACATACTAGGCAAGAGATATGAATAGGATATTTTCGTTTTGGCTCCTATGTTTGTTGTGTGTAACGACCGTTGATGCACAAAGTACTCAGACATTAGAAGGTCGCGAACTGAAACTCGTTTGGCATGATGAGTTTGATGGCGAGGGCGGTATCGACCGCAGCAAATGGGGCTTTGAACATGGATATGTGCGAAACAAAGAATACCAATGGTATCAAGAAGAAAATGTGTCGGTTCGTGATGGACTCCTGATAATTGAGGCACGGTATGACAATGCAGCAGAACATCAGATAACATCATCGAGCGTGAATACACGCCGCAGTTTCAGTTTCCAGTATGGCCGTCTTGAAGTAAAGGCGCGCATCCCTGCGGTTATCGGTTCGTGGCCAGCTATTTGGCTGCTTGGAAACAAGTATGAATGGCCATCTTGTGGCGAGATAGATGTGATGGAATACTACCATATCAAGGGCGTGCCACACATACTTGCCAATGCTGCATGGGGAAACGACCAGCGGTGGGACGCGGTGTGGAATTCCAAGAAGATACCATTTGAACATTTTACCGCAAACAATGCCGGGTGGGCAGAACAGTTTCACATATGGCGAATGGATTGGACAGAGAAGTACATTCGCATTTATCTCGATGATGAGTTGCTTAACGACATAGACCTCTCGGCCACCATAAACGGCAGGCGTGGAGGTGGAGACAATCCATTTCATTTGCCGCAGTACATACTGCTGAATCTTGCCATCGGAGGAATAAATGGAGGAGAACCGATTCTGAGCGACTTCCCATTGAGATATGAAATTGACTATGTACGGGTGTATCAGTGAATACATCCGTTTTTTTTCGTCTGGTTTTACACGATTCAGTGTGTGTAAGTGTACTGTTGTATCTGTATGCGTCATCGCCCATTCGTATATTCGTCATGATGTTATCCCTATACACCTTACGAATGTCTTGCAGCATGAAATGATGGTATCATGGCATGAAATGACGGTATTGTGACTTGAAACAACGGTATCATGATGCAATACCATGATTTTTCATGAGGGTATCATCATTTTCATTTGTCATCAGCGAGCCAGTGGATTCCTTGACAATGTGCGCCCTTTCTGTTGTGCTTTTGCAAACTTAATTGTACAATTGTTGGTGATGCCGCATAAATTCTTCATTTGTAAGTTGCAAAAGCATTTGCTACGACAAATAATTCTGGATTCACGATGCCTGATTCCTGATTTTTTCGTATATTTGCAAAGTTTTAGGCACATATAAGCATACAAGAGTAAATAATAATATTATTTAAACAATCAAATCACTCAAAATGGCGAATGTAATTAAGTTACGAAAAGGCTTAGACATCACGCTTGCTGGAAAGGCTGCACTTGAGGTTAAGACTCTTGCTGCATCAAAGGTATATGGACTTGTACCTGATGCATTCTACGGAGTTAAGCCAAAGGTTGTGGTTAAGGAAGGCGACGCTGTCAAGGCCGGTGATGCATTGTTTGTTGACAAACTGCATCCAGAAGTGAAGTTCGTTAGCCCTGTCAGTGGTAAAGTGTCACTGGTAGAGAGAGGCGAACGACGCAAAGTATTGAGCATTCAGGTGGAAGCCGACAGCCAGCAACAGTACAAGGAATTCCCTAAGGGAGTGCCTGCTGACGCTCAGAAGGCGAAGGAACTGCTTCTCGAAAGCGGTCTGTTCGCATTCATGAAGCAGCGTCCATACGCTGTCACTGCCAATCCTGACGATGCACCAAAGGGCATCTTCGTGTCTGCATTCAACGACATGCCTCTGACTCAGGACCTGTGCTTTGCACTGAAAGGTCAGGAAGCAGACTTCCAGGCAGGTGTTGATGCTCTGGCAAAGATTGCCAAGGTGTTTGTAGGCGTAAAGCCTGGATGTGCACTCGAAAGCACAAAGAACGCTGAGGTTACAGTGTTCGAGGGCAAGTGCCCTGCCGGTAATGTCGGTGTTCAGATCAACCACACACAGCCAGTCAACAAGGGCGAAGTGGTATGGACAATCGGTGCCGAAGAAGTAGTGTTCATCGGCCGCCTCGTAAACAACGGCAAAGTTGACCTCACACGCGTCATCGCAGTTGGTGGTGCTGAAATCAACAATCCTTCTTATGTCAAGGCTCTTGTTGGTACCCCTCTTGCTGACATCCTTGCTGGTCAGGTTAAGACAGACAAGAAGGTGCGCCTCATTCAGGGTAGCCCTCTCTGTGGCTGGCAGACATCTGAAAAGGATTTCCTCGGTGCTCACACTACCGAAATCACTACGGTGGCAGAAGGTGACGAGGCTGACGAGGCATTCGGATGGATTCTTCCTCGATTCAATCAGTTCTCAGTAAGCCGCACATATTGCAGCTGGCTCTTTGGCAAGAAGAAGACATACGACTTTGACACACGCATCAAGGGTGGTCACCGTCACATGATCATGTCTGGCGAATATGACTCTGTGTTCCCAATGGACATTTTCCCAGAACAACTTGTGAAGGCAATCATTGCTGGCGACATTGACCGTATGGAAGCACTCGGAATTTATGAAGTTGCACCTGAAGACTTCGCACTCTGCGAATTCGTTGACTCATCTAAGGTTGAGACTCAGCGCATCGTTCGCGAAGGACTCGATATGTTAAGAAAGGAGAACGCATAATGGGACTTAAGAAATATATCGATCAAAACATCAAGCCTCAGTTTGAAGAGGGCGGTAAGTTCAAGAGCCTCCGTTCTGTTTTTGACGGCTTCTACACATTCATGTATGTGCCAAACGAAACTTCTAAGGCACAGGGCGCACACATCCACGATGCAATCGACTCAAAGCGCATCATGTCGTTCGTAGTCATCGCATTGCTGCCATGTCTGCTCTTCGGTATGTACAATGTCGGTTTCCAGCACTATAACGCAATTGGCGAAACTGCTGGTTTCTGTGCAATGTTCTTCTATGGACTCCTGGCTGTTCTGCCAAAGGTAGTTGTCAGCTACGCAGTGGGTCTCGGCATCGAATTCATCATCGCGCAGTGGAAGGGTGAAGAAATTCAGGAAGGTTTCCTCGTTTCAGGTATGCTCATTCCGCTCATCGTACCAATCAACTGCCCACTCTGGATTATCGCTGTTGCCACTGCATTGGCTGTAATCTTTGCAAAGGAAGTGTTCGGCGGTACAGGTATGAACATTTTCAATGTCGCACTTGTGACTCGTGCTTTCCTCTTCTTCTCTTACCCAACAATGATGTCGGGTGACAAGGTCTGGGTCAATGGCCAGTATATCGACTGTATCAACGGTACTGTTGATGGCGTCAGTGCTGCAACTCCACTTGGTGAACTTGCTGCAAACCAGCCTGTCACTACTGATTTCGTGAATACAATTACAGGTCTGATGCCTGGTTCAATCGGCGAAACTTCTGTTATCGCTATTGCAATTGGTGCAATCATCCTGCTCTGGTCGGGTGTCGCAAGTTGGAAGACAATGCTTTCAGTATTTGTTGGTGGTGCTCTTATGGCAATCATCTTCAATGCATTTGGTCCAGAAACTAATGCAGCAGCCCAGTTCCCTTGGTATCAGCATCTCACAGTCGGTGGATTCTGCTTCGGTGCAGTGTTTATGGCAACCGACCCTGTGACAAGTGCTCGTACAGAAACAGGTAAATATGTATTCGGCTTCTTGATTGGTTGCGTTGCAATCCTTGTCCGCGTACTCAACCCTGGTTTCCCAGAAGGCATGATGCTCGCTATTCTGTTGATGAACTGCTTCGCTCCACTCATCGACTACTGTGTTGTTCAAAGCAATATTAACAAGCGTGCTAATCGCGTTAAAAAAGCATAAAGGATATGGCAAAGTATTTATGTAAAGTATGTGGCAAGACTTATGAAGCTGCCACCAAACCAGAGAAGTGTCCTATATGCGGTGCCGATGCATCCTTAAGCGAAGAGGTCAAGGAAGAAAATGCAATTGAGGCTGCTCCAAAAAAGAAGGGTCTCAACACAAACGGTAACACTTACACAATCATCTATGCATCTGTAATGGTGATTATCGTTGCATTCCTCCTTGCATTTGTTGCTTCTGCACTCAAACCAACTCAGGACGCAAATGTTGTGAACGATGTTAAGGGACAGATTCTTACTTCGCTCAACATCGAAAGTACAGATGTTGCTGCTGACTTTGACAAGTATGTAAAGGATATGCTCATCAAGGACGGTGAACTCGTTGACTATGATGGCGAATTCCAGACTTCTTACAGTTCAGAACTGAAAGCAGGCAATCTTCACCTCTTTGTGGCTACACTCGATGATGGCTCAACCAAGTATGTCGTACCAATGGTAGGACGCGGCTTGTGGGGCGGCCTTTGGGGCTATGTTGCTCTCGATGAGGATTTCCAGACTGTTTATGGCACATATTTCAGCCATGAAAGTGAAACTGCTGGTCTGGGTGCTCGCATAGCAGAACGCGAATTCCAGAAGAGTTTCATCGGAAAGAAACTGTTTGCAGACGACCCAAGTACAGTTGTTCTGACTGTTACCAAGTCGGGCAAGGCTGAAGGTGAGACTCAGGTTGACGGTATTACAGGTGCCACTCTTACAAGTAATGGTGTTGCCGATATGGTCACCACAGGTCTTCAGCAGTATGCCGATGCATTCAAGCCTGCTGCTCATGTCGTTGAGGCAGAACCTGCTTACAGCGAAGAGATTCCTTCCGTAGAAGAATACGAAAACATTGAAAACATTAATGAAGTAACAGAATAAGGAGGACTAAGAATATGAGTTTATTTTCAAAAGAGAATGGTGCCGTATTCACAGGCCCACTTAACTTAAACAACCCAATTGCTGTGCAGGTGCTCGGTATCTGTTCTGCTCTTGCAGTTACAAGCCAGTTGAAACCTGCTATCGTAATGGGACTTTCTGTGACAGTGATTACTGCTTTCTCTAATGTAATCATTTCACTTATCAGAAAGACCATACCTAACCGTATTCGTATCATCGTGCAGCTTGTTGTCGTTGCTGCTCTCGTTACAATCGTGAGCAACATCCTTAAAGCTTATGTGTATGATGTCAGCGTACAACTGTCGGTTTATGTCGGTCTGATTATTACTAACTGTATCCTGATGGGACGCCTTGAGGCATTCGCACTTCAGAACGGACCTTGGGAATCGTTCCTTGATGGTATTGCCAACGGACTGGGTTATGCAATCATCCTCGTCATCGTGGGCTTTGTCCGTGAACTGCTCGGCAGTGGTTCTTTGTTCGGACTTCAGGTCATTCCATCAAGCGCACTTATGGAGAACGGAGGACTTTACCTCAATAATGGTATGATGACAATGCCTGCAATGGCACTTATCATCCTTGCATGTGTAATCTGGGCACACCGCTCAATAAATAAGGAGAAATAAGGATTATGGAACATTTCTTTAGCTTATTCGTCCGCTCAATATTCGTGGACAACATGATTTTCGCTTTCTTCTTGGGTATGTGCTCTTACCTCGCTGTATCTAAGACTGTAAAGACTTCTCTCGGACTTGGATGTGCAGTTACTTTCGTACTTCTCATTACAGTTCCAGTTGACTATCTCCTGCAGACAAAGGTTCTTCAGCCAGGTGGAATTCTTGGAGATGTTGACCTCACATTCCTCTCTTTCATTCTCTTCATCGCTGTCATCGCTGGTATGACTCAGCTTGTGGAAATGGTTGTAGAGCGTTTCTCTCCATCTCTCTATTCTGCACTCGGTATCTTCCTCCCACTTATCGCTGTTAACTGCGCAATCATGGGTGCTTCACTCTTCATGCAGCAGCGTATTCAGATGCAGCCTGAAAATACTCAGGCCATCACTGGGGTAGGGGACTGCGTAGCTTATGCTCTCGGTTCAGGTATTGGCTGGACCCTCTCAATTGTCTGCCTCGCAGCAATCCGTGAAAGAATGGCGTACAGCGATGTTCCAAAGCCACTTCAGGGACTTGGTATTACATTTATTACCGTAGGTCTGATGGCTATGGCATTCATGTGCTTCAGTGGTTTAACATTGTAATAGAAAGGACACAACAATATGGATATGAATTTTATTTTAGCATCTGTGGGTGTCTTTCTTGTTATTACACTCATACTTGTAATCGTTTTGCTCGTTGCAAAAAAGTATCTCTCTCCTTCTGGTAATGTCACTGTTACTATTAATGGTGATAACAAACTCGAAGTGGAGCAGGGTGGTAGCATCCTCTCAACTCTCGCAGCAAATGGCATCTATCTCAGTTCAGCATGTGGCGGTAAAGGCTCTTGCGGACAGTGCAAATGCCAGGTTGTAGAAGGTGGTGGAGAAATCCTCGACTCTGAAAAACCTCATTTCTCTCGTAAGCAGATTAAGGATAACTATCGTCTCGGTTGCCAGTGCAAGATTAAGGGTGACATCAGCATCAAGGTTCCTGAATCTGTAATGGGCGTCAAGGAATGGGAATGCACCGTCATCAGCAACAAGAATGTTGCTTCGTTCATCAAGGAGTTCAAGGTTGCCCTTCCTCCTGGAGAACATATGGACTTCATTCCAGGTAGCTACGCACAGATTAAGATTCCTACATACGACATTGATTACGATCGTGATATGGATAAGGAACTTATCGGCGACCTCTATGTTCCAACTTGGCAGAAATTCGGCATCTTTGGCTTGAAGCAGAAGAACGAAGTAGCCACAGTGCGCGCTTATTCTATGGCTAACTATCCTGACGAGGGAGACATCATCACTCTGACTGTGCGTATCGCAACACCTCCATTCAAACCAAAAGACCAGGGTCCTGGCTTCCAGGATGTGCCATGTGGTATCGCATCTACTTACATCTTCTCACTCAAACCTGGTGACAAGTGTATCATGAGTGGCCCTTATGGAGAATTCCATCCTCACTTCGATTCTAAGCGCGAAATGATCTGGGTTGGCGGTGGTGCAGGTATGGCTCCTCTGCGTGCACAGATCATGCACATGTTGAAGACTCTCAAGACTACTGACCGTGAGATGCACTACTTCTACGGAGCGCGTGCAATCGACGAAGTATTCTTCCTTGAAGACTTTCTCGAACTTGAAAAGGAATTCCCTAACTTCCACATGCACCTTGCTCTCGACCGTCCAGATCCTAAGGCTGACTCTCTTGGCGTGAAGTACACACCTGGATTCATTGCTCCTGTTATGGGCGACACCTACCTCAAGCAGCACGAGAATCCTGAAGACATCGAATACTATCTCTGTGGACCTCCAATGATGGCCAAGACCGTAATCGACCTTCTCCATTCTCTCGGTGTAGAAGACGACATGATCAACTTCGATAACTTCGGTGGGTAATTCTTTCACCAAAATCGATAAAATTTCAAAGGCATGCTACCAATTTTGGCAAGCATGCCTTTTTGTATTTAATCCTCATTTCTCGTTTGCCTATTATATATATTATTAGGTGTGCATACCTGCATAGGCACATTTCAAAAAAAATATAAACAAAATGTAAAAAAAGTCTGAAAAAGTTTTGCCAGTTCGGAAAAAGGTTGTACCTTTGCACTCGCTTTCGGAAAGGCACTGCGGTTGCACCGCTTCACGAGTCCGGTCCGGGGCGTTGAAAGAAGAGATCTTTGACCGTTTGCTAACAAACAACAAGGCAGTATAGAAATATACAGGCAATACGTCAGTTCAATAATATTGGATTCAATGACAAGCGGATTTCCTGGGGCCGATCAGACAAAGACAAGCTGTCCGCCTATATGGCGGCCACGAGATACAATCAATTAGGATGAAGAGTTTGATCCTGGCTCAGGATGAACGCTAGCTACAGGCTTAACACATGCAAGTCGAGGGGTAGCATGGGAGGAGCTCGCTTCTCCCGATGACGACCGGCGAATGGGTGAGTAACG
>JAGHSZ010000011.1 GCA_018065565.1 Candidatus Colivivens caballi | reverse complement strand
TTTCTCTTTGACAAAACCTTGTCTGGTCCAAAAATTGCCTCACCGAAACGGCGTGAAATTCTTGACTTTGGTCCTATATATCTTGCCATAATCTTTTTACTATTTGACTATTTACAATTCTGTTTATATTGAAGTTGTACGCTGGTACATGTCGCTTAACGGCATCTGGGGCAGTGTTGCAGCCGCGACGGCAGAAAGGAAATGATACCGACAATACGAGATAGCACTTGCTGCAGTTGCCTTTAAGTGAAACGGAACAGCATGCAACTTCATAGATACTTATTTGTTATACACGACGGCGCTTTGGTGGGCGACAACCATTGTGTGGAAGGGGAGTAACATCAATGATTTCTGTTACTTCGATTCCAGCACCATAACAACCACGGATGGCTGATTCACGGCCGTTACCTGGTCCCTTTACATAAGCTGTAACTTTTCTCAAACCAAGATCGTATGCAACCTTTGCACAATCCTGAGCGGCCATCTGAGCTGCGTATGGGGTGTTCTTCTTAGAACCACGGAAGCCCATCTTACCTGCTGATGACCATGAGATAACCTGACCCTCGCTGTTAGCCAATGTCACAATGATGTTGTTGAAAGATGAGTGAACATGAAGCTGACCCTGGGCAGTTACCTTAACATTTCTCTTCTTTGCAGAAGTTGATTTTTTTGCCATAATCTTATTTACTGTTTTGACAATTTACTAATTACTTATAGAAGTTATAAACTGCAAGTTACTACTTAGTAGCCTTCTTCTTGTTTGCAACTGTCTTCTTCTTACCCTTACGCGTACGAGCGTTGTTCTTTGTGCTCTGGCCGCGTACTGGAAGTCCGTTACGGTGACGAATGCCACGATAGCAACCGATATCCATAAGGCGCTTGATGTTGAGCTGGATCTCTGAACGGAGGTCACCTTCAACCTTGTATTCTGCGCCAATAATCTCACGGACCTTAGCTGCCTGGTCGTCTGTCCAGTCCTTTACTTTCAAATCTTTGTCAACTCCAGCTTTTTCCAAAATCTTAGCTGAGCTGCTGCGTCCGATACCGAAAATGTATGTCAACGCAATTTCGCCTCTCTTGTTTTGTGGGAGGTCGACACCAACAATTCTTATTGCCATATCTTAAATTTTTTTATTATCTACTTGGCTTTGTGAATTTATCCCTGACGCATTTTATACTTAGGGTTCTTCTTGTTAATCACAAAAAGACGACCTTTTCGTCTTACGATTACGCAATCAGGAGTACGCTTCTTTAAAGATGCTTTTGTTTTCATTGTTCTTTCGCTTTTGCGGTCTTACTTATGTACTACCCGTTATTTATATCTGAATACTATTCTACCTTTGGAAAGGTCGTATGGAGACATCTCCACCTTGATCTTGTCGCCTGGCAATATCTTGATGTAATGCATACGCATTTTACCTGATATGTGGGCGATGATTTCGTGACCGTTTTCCAGTTCTACGCGAAACATTGCGTTTGACAATGCTTCAACGATGGTTCCGTCTTGTTCGATTGCTGACTGCTTAGCCATAAACTTGTATTAAATGATTATCTTGATGATTATTCGTGAAGGATTCTTTCAATCTCTTCGAACGATGATAAAATGTCGGCCTTGCCCCTGCGCACACATATTGTGTGTTCGAAATGGGCTGCCAGACTCTTGTCACGGGTAACTACTCCCCATCGGTCTTCTTGCAGATAGACTTCTTTCGCGCCCATGGTAATCATTGGCTCGATGGCAATGCAGAGACCTGATTTCAGCAAAGGTCCGTTGCCTTTTCGACCAAAGTTAGGCACCTGTGGGTCCTCGTGCATCTCATGGCCGATGCCATGACCTACAAATTCGCGGACCACTCCATAGCCCTGTGCTTCGCAATGGGTCTGAACTGCGTTTGAGATGTCGCCTAAGCGATGTCCGGCAACGGCTTGTTCTATTCCCTTGTAGAGCGACTCCTTGGTGATTCTGAGCAACTGCCGCGCTTCGTCAGAGATTTCTCCTACTGCGAATGTGTAGCATGAGTCTCCGCAGAATCCGTTGAGCCTTGTTCCACAGTCAACCGAGACGATGTCGCCTTCTTTCAAAGGAATGTCGTTTGGTATGCCGTGGACTACCTGTTCGTTGACAGAAGTGCAGATGCTTGCGGGGAATGCCGGTCCGTATGGATTGGGGAATCCCTTGAAGGTCGGTTCTGCTCCGTTGTCGCGAATGACTGTCTCCGCTAAGACATCGAGTTGCCGAGTGGTAACTCCAGGACGAATTATCTTGGCTAATTCTGCGAGAGTCTTGCCTACAAGGAGGTTCGCCTCCCGCAGAAGTTCTATTTCATCATCAGTCTTAAGATATACCATCTTAATTCATTTAATAAGCAGCTCCTACATTTGCATGTGCACCGCGGATTCTGCTGCCTCCTTCGAGGAGTCCATCATAGTGACGCATCAAGAGGTGGCTTTCAATGTGCTGGAGTGTGTCGAGCACTACACCTACGAGGATGAGCAATGATGTGCCTCCGAAGAACTGAGCAAATTCCTGCTTTACACCAAACAAGCTTGCGAATGCCGGCAATACCGCAATCAGTGCCAGGAACAATGAACCTGGGAATGTGATGCGGTCCATAATCTTGTCAAGGAAATCAGCGGTGCTCTTTCCTGGCTTAACGCCTGGGATGAAACCGTTGTTTCGTTTCATGTCCTCAGCCATCTGGGTTGGATTGATGGTAATTGCAGTGTACAGATATGTGAACACAATGATCAAAATCGCGAATATCAAATTGTACAGCCAGCTTGTGTGGTCCATAAGGAGTGTTACGAACCAGTTGCTTGACTTACCACCTGTGTAACCGAGAATTGCCAGAGGGATGAACATGATTGCCTGAGCAAAGATGATAGGCATAACATTTGCAGCATAAGGCTTGAGTGGAATGTACTGGCGTGCACCGCCAACCTGACGGTTGCCAGCAACGCGCTTAGCGTACTGAACAGGAACTCGACGGACACCCTGTACCAGAAGGATTGCTGCTGCAATGACAGCAAGGAGTGCTACGATTTCAACGAGGAAAGCGAAGAGACCTGGAGAGTCAGAGATGTGGGTGAGGAATTCCTGAGAGATAGCCTGAGGGAAACGAGCGATGATACCGATCATGATGATGAGTGAAACACCCTGACCAATACCCTTGTCGGTGATGCGCTCACCTAACCAGAGAATGAACATACTGCCGGCAGCAAGGATGATTGTTGATGTTACGAAGAACCATCCCCAGTCGAGTGACTGATAGATTGCCTGGCCTTGTGTTGTATTCTTGAGGTTTACAAGGAATGATGGAGCCTGGATGAGAAGAATGAACACTGTCAAGTAACGAGTGTACTGATTCATCTTACGACGGCCGCTCTCGCCCTCGCGTTGCATTTTCTGGAAATAAGGGACGGCAATACCGAGGAGTTGCATTACGATTGAAGCTGAAATGTACGGCATGATACCAAGGGCAAAGATTGATGCCTTGGAGAATGCACCACCTGAGAACATATCAAGCAGAGACATAAGACCCTCACTGGTTTGATTCTTCAAATTGCCGAGGGCTTCAGCGTCAATTCCAGGCAGCACGATGAATGAGCCGAAACGATACACAGCCACGAGGGCAATTGTAATCAGCAGACGAGTACGGAGGTCCTCAATCTTCCAAATGTTGGTCAAGGTCTTAATGAACTTGATATCCGTTAATTTTTTTCCCATTATTTTAGAGTTTTACAGCGTTTCCACCTTTTTCTGTTATCTTTGCAATTGCTGTCTCAGAGAATGCATGAGCTTCTACATCAACCTTTGATGTGAGTTCGCCGTTAGCAAGCACCTTGACCAACTGCTTTGAATTTACGAAACCTGCTTCGATGAGTTCTGCGATTCCGACCTTCTCGAGGTTCTTCTCGTCAGCCAACTTCTGAATTGTAGCGAGGTTGATTGCCTTGTACTCGACACGGTTGATGTTCTTGAAACCGAACTTAGGTACACGGCGCTGGAGAGGCATCTGACCACCTTCGAAACCGATCTTCTTCTTGTAACCAGAACGAGCCTTAGCTCCCTTATGACCACGAGTTGATGTGCGGCCCTTT
Source organism: Candidatus Colivivens caballi (assembly GCA_018065565.1). GTDB lineage: Bacteria > Bacteroidota > Bacteroidia > Bacteroidales > Bacteroidaceae > Colivivens > Colivivens caballi. The sequence continues at coordinate 1,256 of JAGHSZ010000011.1, read as the reverse complement.
CCAGAACCGTAGCCACGACCTACTCGCTTGCTGTTATGAGTTGAGCCTTCTGCTGGTTTTAAATTATGTAATTCCATTGTTTCAATGATTTAATTAGTTACTCTTAGTCGATTACCTGAACAAGGTGGCTTACCTTGTTGATCATTCCGCGTACTGAAGGTGTGTCTTCGTGCTCAACGACACGGCCGAGCTTAGTCAGGCCGAGTGAGTCGAGAGTGCGCTTCTGGTCGATTGGTCGGTTTGCACGACTCTTAATCTGCTTAATCTTTATTGTTGCCATGTGTAGTCCTCCTTATCCTCTGAAAACTTTAGTCAAACTTACACCGCGGTTCTGTGCAACAGTCTTAGGGTCACGCATGCTTGTGAGGGCCTGGATTGTAGCCTTAACAAGGTTGTGAGGGTTTGAGCTGCCCTTTGACTTAGCAAGAACATCAGTGATACCAACACTCTCGAGAACGGCACGCATAGCACCACCGGCTACAACTCCTGTACCTTCAGATGCAGGCATGATGAGAACGCGCGCACCACCGAACTTAGCGTAAGCCTCGTGAGGAACTGTACCATTGAGAACTGGAACCTTTACGAGGTTCTTCTTAGCAGCCTCTACGCCTTTTGCGATTGCAGCTGTAACTTCACCTGCCTTACCAAGACCGCATCCAATTACACCATTCTCGTTACCAACAACTACGATGGCAGCAAATGTGAATGTGCGACCACCCTTTGTTACTTTGGTAACACGATTAATAGCAACCAATCGATCCTTAACTTCGAGGTCGTTTCCTATTTTTACTCTATTAACCATAATCTTAATTAAAATTTAAGTCCTGCGTTACGGGCAGCGTCTGCTACCGCTTTGATTCTACCATGATACAGGTAACCGTTACGGTCGAACACTACTGACTCGATGCCAGCAGCCTTTGCCTTCTCGGCAATGAGTTCGCCAACCTTGGTTGCTTGCTCAATCTTGTTACACTTCTCAAGTCCAAGTGATGATGCTGATGCAAGTGTCTTTGCTTCCTCATCGTTGATTACCTGAACATAGATCTGCTTGTTACTTCTGAATACAGACATACGAGGGCGTGCAGCAGTACCAGAAACTTTATTGCGTACTCTATATTTGATTTTGATACGTCTTTCTATCTTTGTTATCATAACTATCGTACAATTAAAAATTATTTAGCACTTGCTGACTTACCTGACTTTCTTCTGATAACCTCGCCCTGGAAGCGGATACCCTTACCCTTGTATGGTTCAGG
>JAGHSZ010000132.1 GCA_018065565.1 Candidatus Colivivens caballi | reverse complement strand
TTTCAGGGCGGGGGTGGATTGATGAATGGTGATTGATGTGACTCATTTGCAGTCATTCTTCTCCCCGTCCTGAAAGGAAGGGGAAGGGGGAAGGTCTGTTTTTTCTTTCACTATCTAATTTAGTTGTGCAAAGCAACCTTATACTGATAAGGCTGTCCGGCACATGTGAGGCGAACGATGTAGATGCCGGCTGTGAGGTCGATGGCATAGCGAGTGCCTACATTTGCCTTGTCAACCCTGCACATACCATTGGAGGCATATATCTGAATGCTTTCAAGTTCTGCGGCAACAGGAGCACAAACTGTGATGCGGCATCCATCGGCTGTGAGCACAGGAGCAGCGACAGACAGATGTGCGTCGTCGGCTGACTGTTGCTGCGGAGCGAGCAGATAATAACGGACTCCATCGGATGTCTGTGTGAGTGTAGTGTCGGCATCAAGGCTGATGGTGTTTCCTGTCACGGCATCATAGATGCAAAGCGGCATAGGGAAATCGGCGGCACCCGTGATGTGCAGCTGCACCTCGCTGGCAATGCCAGTGAAACCAACAGGTACGGTGTCGCAAGGGGCAATGCTGGCGATGGTCATGGCCTGTCCGTGAACCGTGGCATAGACCATAGGTTCGTCTGCGATGTTTGAGTCGAAGAGTGTCTCGGCGCCTTCGGTCGTGTGCTGGCTGCCATCGGTGAGAACCATCACCGACTCATGACCGTAACCGTCAGCAGCAGTGAAGCGCAGGAGGTTTGGCGAGGTCGAAGTGACTGCGGCACGCGTCTTGGCATTGCCACTTGGGTCAGACGGCAGTGTCGGCTGAACCATCATGTCGGTAGTGAATACAGGTGTGATGGTGCCAGGTGCAGAGTCGTCGGCAAGTGCCACAAAGAACGACTGGAACGGTGCAATGCTCGGTCGAGTCAACTTTTCGTCGGTATCTGTGCCAATGAATCCATCAGCCCTCTCGTCCATGACTGCAACGCGCTGTCCGTCCTCAGTCAATACCCAGTATTTCTTTGCGAGGTCGGTGTTCGTGGCAAAGAACTTCTCCATGTCGATGCTGCACATGAACGGATTGCCCACGAGGAAATACTTGGAGTCATCCTTTGAATATTCGCCTACGGTCTGGGAGAATGTACCGTCAGCCTGGATGTCAGCAAGTCGGTACGTGCGTTTACCGTCGGCATCGAGAAGCGCTGTCGGCACGATGTCAGTCTTTCGCTTGTCAGTGCCACCATCGTCATCGTTAGGATTGTAATAAACATACTGGGTGTCAGCCTTAGGGAAACGGAAGAGCACCTTGCCATCCGCAGGGAAGTCTGTGATGTCAGACACATCTGCCTTCACCGAACAGCCGTTGCCTGCACTGTAATTGACGAGTACATCATTATAGACATGACTCCAATCGAGGCTGATGCCAGTAGCGGCATTCTCAGGGTCAGCAACTCCGAGTCTGTACAACTTGGCATTGGCAGCGTTCCATGTACGCTGATAAACAGCAGGCTTGAAGCGGTCGTTCAAGTCAGTGTCGTAGTTTATTTCCTCGAACAGCGGTGTGTTCTGACGCGCTCCGTCGGTCGGGAGGTAGAAGTCGCCTGCCACCACATTGGTCAGTGGGAGCGACATGGTCAGCCAGCGGTCGGGAGTGATTTCGACATCTGCCCATGCCCTGTTGTAGTGGAGGTACTGCTGGTTGACAATTTCGGCACCGTTCATGAAGTGAATCTCGTCGCAAGTGTGGTCGTACCATGAGCGGCACGCTATGTTGCCACTGCTGAGCACTACTGATGCCATGTCGAAGTTGATGGTATCCGTTGCAGCACCGACATATTCCCAATAGCCATTCTTGACATTGTCGTTGGCATCATCGCTGCTGCGGTCTTCCTCGTCATCGGTCATATACCTGATGAAATCAGTCTCGCCTATGCCGCCCACATAGTCAACGCCCTGCAAGTTGTCTGCATTGCGGAGGTCATAGAGTACAGGGATGTTTGTCACATCGGTAGGAGCAGGGATGATAACCTTGGTGAAGTCGGCAGGTACGAAACATGTGGCATTGTCGTTGGCATCATCGCCTGTGCCATCAGTTATGAGGCTGGCATCAATCGATGTTGGGTTGAGCAGTTCGTCCTTGGTCACACGGCGCCAGTTGCCTTCGTTGTTCCAGTTGCCATCGACAGCACCAGTCCACATCTGATACTCCGGTACGACCTTGATGGTGCAAATCACATCACCAGGACAAACATCATAGTTTTCATCACTCGTTGCATCATAGTCTTCCACGAAATTAAACTTGATGGTGTACCAATATCCTTCACGGAACTTAAAGTCATTGAGGAATGCAATGTGGCACACGTTGCCAGGGTTGGTGTCCTCGCCTCTCTTCCACTTCTGGGCAACGATGTCCGACACCTTACCTATATAATATATGGTGTCCTCCTCCATCGGTGTTGTTCCGTCGGGATATGTAGCCACACGGCGAGCACCAGAAAGTCCATCCTTGACATTAGGGTCGTTCGATGCGACAAGATACACGAGGTCGTCGTCGGCTTTCTTGACCTTGGTGACTTTATCCGTTACGGGAGTTACATCGCGCAGCGGCATATACAGGAACTTGTAGCCGGTATCGGTCAATTCATTCAGCGTGCTACATTTTTTCAGTTCCCTGAGTCCTATACGCAGAGGCACATCGCGCATTCTCGTTGGGTACGGCACGAGGCCCTTGTCGTCACCATTTTTCAGGTGTGGCATACGGGTTGATACAGGTATGCGCACCTGGAACGCATCAAGACAGTATTCGATGGTGGTAGAATCAGGAGTTGGATTGATAGGGATTGCAGTTAGAAGTATTTCCTTCTTGACATTCGAACTCAACGGTTCATTGAATTCGTCGTAGGTTGAGGCAAACTGCGTCTGCTTGCGCAATGCAATCCTGCCTTCTTCAAGGAAATGAAGCAGACAGTCCTTCATTGCCTGTGTGAACTTTGTCGTTACTTCGCAATCTTCAATGTTTTCCTCATCAGCCTCTGGGTAAACAGAACGGAACTCCACAAACGACTGGAACAAATCCTGTTCTCCGTATTCTTCATTGTAATAATAGCGGTCCTTGTCCTCGCTGCCTGTTGTTGATTGATCGGGGTCGTACAATGGTCCGAAATACCAGTCGAAATAAGCATTCTCTGCCTTATAGGGTTCACCACCCTGGCGTATTCCGTTCAGGTCAATCTCAATCTTAGGGCGTTGGTTGGCACAGATGTTCTGTGCCCCTTCAAGGTCGGACAGTTTTCCGTCAACCTTAATCTCACCCGAGAAAATGACCTTGAACTCACTGCGTGCAGAACACTGATCGTAGGGGTCGAAGTGTGTCCAATAATCTTCGTCAGAGACTGATTGTGAATGTGACAGAATAATCCAGTAGGATGTACCATAGTGAATCTTGGTGTCGTTCAGGTTGCTGTAACTTGGGAAATGCAGGTATCGGTTTACTCCCGACA
>JAGHSZ010000023.1 GCA_018065565.1 Candidatus Colivivens caballi | reverse complement strand
ATGACAGGTAAAAATCGGTCTTCCATAAGCCTCTGATAATCATCGCACATAGCAGAAGGCAAAAACGCAGCCAAATCTTCGGGCAATAAGATTTGGTTCTCCGGCCGATAAGATTTGGTTCTTATGGCGATAAGATTTGGTTCTTCCGACCCGAAGATTTGGCTGCGTTTCCTATATGCACCTGCCAGCGATGAGCAAATCTAAAAAAAATCCTATTTTCGTCACCCTATAGTAAGGGAAGTTAAAAGTTAAAAATTAAAAATTAAAATTTAGTCAATGCATAACTCATAGGCTATGATTCCGTGTTGGTCTCTCTTTTTGTTTTTGAACACGAAACGGCCGAAAAATACGAAAGCCATGCGGACAGTGGCACGAATGTCCCTTGACGGGACATGAGCTATACTACACGAAAATCATAGCCCATGAGTTGTGCATTGCTAATTATTAATTATTAATTATGAATTATTAATTACTTTCGTTTATTACGTGCGTTTCGTGTTCGAATCTCTTCAGAGCGGCCTGTAGGGCCAGAGGACACCCAGCCCAATGGCAAGCGTAGCGACGCCTTGGGATGCAGAGGACATCAGGATGGTGACGCCTTGTAAAGGCAAAAGCATTTACATTGGGGCATGGGCAGTCCTACATGACGAAGCTTTTGCCCCTGCAGGGCGCACCTCTCCTTTCCATATTTCCCCCCAGGGTGTCGCTCCGCTCTGCCCTGGGCTATGTGCTCACTGCCCTTTCAGGGCGTACATCCTCAGCATCAGGCGTATCAGACGTGACAATGCGCAACTCATAAACTATGATTTTCGTGTTATTTCGCTTTGTGTCCCGTCAAGGGACATTCGTGTCATAGTCCGCATGGCTTTCGTATCATTCGTGTCTTTAGTGTTCGTCTCTCTTTTTCTCTTTTTGAACACTAAACTCAATATTTCGTTTCTTCCGTCATTTCCGTGGTTAAAATAAAGCGTAGAGCAACGGAGCAAGAAATAACCGAAAATAATTAGTCAATGCACATTGTTTTCGTTTCATCCATACATCGTTGATAGTACAAAATGCCGGTGAAAAACGACAATATTAAGCCTTTTACACATTAATTTATATATAAACGCACAAAAAATCGCCAAATGTGCGTTTCATACAAAAAAATATTCGTACCTTTGCATGCTATTTCATAGATTGACAACCATAAGCAACCTAATACGAGGTAGCACAATTGAAGCAAAACAAAAACCGGTTAATTAACCAGAGTAAAAAATAATAAAGTCAACCCTATAAATCTATTAACGTTTAACACATTTCAAACCACACGCATATACTCTCTACCATCGAGAACCAGCCCCCAAGCCGTCACACAACCAGCCCAGGTTCGTAATGAAGGCTAATCTAACACCAATATCCAGTGCAATAACCAGATGAATTTTCATAGAGTTGATATGAGACATTGCACGGAATCCCACTCACCACAATAACAAATTAACGAATAACTAAAAAGAAACGATTATATGAGAATTGTTGAACAGAACAAAACAAAGACACACAAGACCAACTACACGTTACTGATTATTTTCTGTCTGTTAGCCTTTGCAAGCAAGGCGTATGCCGTATGGTATTTCGGTCCGGAAACGCAAGCAAGTAAATGGATGTATGAAAAGAGTTTCGGGATTACGGTTTCTCAGAAAACATCTTTGGATTCGGAATTGGCGGCAGTCTCGAAGGTACAAGGAACACATGTTGAGATTAAGGCAAGTAATGACGGAGTGCTGCCAGCTGCATCTGGTAGCTTGGTTTATCGAAAGATACAGACACCAAAGAGTGACACTGATTATGGTAGTGGTGCTTCCTTTATCGTATCGTTTAAATATACTGCTGTACGCAAGAGTGAAACTAATGATGGCATATACCCTTCAAACTGCTACATCGACATCTGCTATGCCAATGCCGACGGAACTCATGTTGACCACAATTTTAAGGCAATAGAATCCCTTGCAACAGATGATACTAAAAAGACATACACAAAATCAGAAGGTGGTAAAACATATTACTACTACATTGTTACGGGCACCTTCAAAATGAAATCACTAAAAGACTATTTGGATACAGACGCACATATTCGTATCTGGCCAAAGTCCGGTGTTAATTTCCATAAACTTCTTATTTCTGATGTCGAAGCTTATCTGGAAATGAATGCGCTTGCAGGATCTCTTCCTACGAATGAAACCGATGTAAGTAAATGGAGTGTATCTAATTCAAGCAATCCTAACTTGCAACTGTATAATAGCAGAACATCTGAAATGCCATATACAACTTCATTTGATGGCTATCACTTCCCTCCATATATCGCCATTAATGGATTGGCAAATGGAGGTACTCCACCTTCAGAAGGAAAATTAAAATCAGCAACACTAACGAGAACTGTTACCAACTTAAAACCCGGAACATATAATGCGTCAGTACGCGTTATAGCATGTCGTATAGGTGGTGAAAATTACGATGACCCATTTTCAAATAATGGACTTTTTTTCTTTACGGGAGATAGTTACTCTGCAGCATCATCGGAATGCAGAACATACCTGACAAAGACTACTGGAACAGCTAATCAGGATGCTGTAACTGGAACATACACCTACGATAAAACCAATAAAATTTATGGTCGTTTTTATTATGCTAAAATTATTCTTCCTGCAATCGTCGGTGCTGACGGAGTATTGAAATTCTCAATTCAGTTATCTAGTCCAGATTTCCATTTCCTTGCATTTAAAGACTTCACTGTGACAGCAGAATCTGCAGGTGCGGGAGTATATACAGAGCCATGTATATCCCCAGATGCCGCCCCAACAACATTACCAGATGACAATCCGCTAATTACGGTAAGTCCTACAACAAACAACAAGTTTATTCATTCTCACGGTAGGGTTTATGACACCAACCCGCGCCCATCGGACTTCCCATCAGGCGACAATAAAGAATGGAAGACCAGTGCTGACGACCCACGACTCGCCAGTGGAGTAAAAATGCAGAGAACTCACGAATATGTGCATGATGTATATGTAATGCCAGGAGACCAATGCGAACTAATGCCGTACAGCGACTTCCACACAGCTCATCACAATGGCGACGATTGGGACAATAAATATTTCGATACATATCACCGTTGGTACGATTACAAGACAGACAAGGCCAATGGCCGTTTGTCATTCCCATTCATTTATTATATAGATGAAGACAACCATCGTGATGAATACGATGACCGCAATTGTGTTGTAGTCTATGGAGATGGTTCAGGCAATGCCAAAGGACATTTCGGTGGTCTGCGTGTGAACGGCAAGACGCGTAGTGCTTCGCGTGCAATCTACTCTGCCCCACTGAACTATGACTCTCAAGGCATTTTTGATGTCATAGCCATGGATGTGGCATGTGAGAAAACCGGTAACGGCCAAACCGTTTCAGGCGACCTCAATGAACCAACCCTTGCTTACCGTCATATATTCGTGATACATAGTGCACAGAAAATGGCGGATGATAATTTTAGCGCTACCACGGGAGGCATTACTACAGAAAAACCAATCGAATTGTTATGTCCTGAAGGTACGCCATTCCAATACCGCCTTGACAATTTTGAATATCGTGGAGCGGGCACCAGTGCACAAAAGCCTACCGGTTTCTACTATAAAAAAAGGTCAGAGGAAGGTGGCGAGGCTGCATTCGAATACATACCTGTCTATCATTACAGAGTTGAGATAAGAAAATTGACAGGAAAGCAAGACAATGGAACAGAACTGTATGATGAGGTAATAGGAAGTACGACTATACTGGGAGCATATAACTCAAGTGGTACTTTCTATGGTGACCAACTGTATAAATATAACCGTCTAAGCGATAGAACAATCAGAGCGGATGAGGAAACCATTTGCAATGACATGGAGGACAATCTGGTTTATACGTATAAATGTATAAATGGATACGACCGTTCAATCTATTGGAAGAAGCCGACTGTCGGCAAGTATCGCATACGAATATGTGCTGTAGATATTGTTCAAAAAAATGGCAGCTATGTGGCAGAGGATCTCAAGGTACAAAATGATTATGGGTCAGACAAAGGAGCAATGGTCCTTCAGTCTTACAACCTCACAGTGATGCCAAACAAAGATGCCAACATGGTTGTAGAATCAGAACTCTATGACGATGATTTCGCATATATATACCAGCGACCTGATGAAATGGTAAAAGAGTATGGTGACCCATTCGATGTCGTCAACTTCGACTTGACTGATGAGGAAAAGAAAAATTACATGAGCAGCGGAAAAAGCAACGACGACGGTTACTACAAGTTCCCATTGTCATGGGAAGAGTCGGCATACGGTTTCGGTTATGAATACAATTTCGACTACGATATGTATGTCATAGCCAACAGTAGTGCTTCAGACCGAGTGCCATACACAAGAAGCGGATATACAATTAATGACCGTCTCTATGCTGACAACAAAAAAAAGGATCCATCTAATCCTACACCTACAAAAGGTAATTTCCTCTATGTCAATGCAGCCAGCGACCCTGGTCACATGGCAAAGATTAACCTTGGAAATGACATGTGTACAAACTCTCGAATTTATGTGTCGGCATGGATCAACGAATTCAACGAGAACAGTGAAACTGCAAACCTTGTCTTCACATTTAGAGGCATAAGTGCTGCAACAAAACAACCAGAGGTCATAAGCCGATATGTAACAGGCTATATACCTGGTGGATGTAACACAACTAACGGTTTTGTAAATAAAGACCCTATTGGTGGTGGTTCAATTCCTACTACCAGTCCTGACTATCGAGGCAAGTGGATGCATGTATATTATTATTTCGATCCACCATCTGATATAGAGGCTTGGAATCTTGAATCTTATGAGATTACACTTGAGAACAACTGTACAAGTTCGGACGGTGCCGACTATGCCATCGATGATTTGCGTGCATTTATCTGCAAACCAAACATCAAGGCAACGCAGACAAAACCTATATGCAATGGTGAAGCATCATCTAACATTGAGTTGGCAACCGACTTTGACTTGTTGTTAAAGGCTTATACCCAAGTCGTTGGATTTAGCGAACATTTCGAAAATGTAGCCAAGCCAACAGATCTCTACTACACAATCATCGACAAAGAAAAGTACATGGCTGAGTTTAATAAGGAACACAGCAAAACGGGTGCTTTCAATGCCTCAGTAGTTAAGGGAATTTATGGAGCAACAGGCGATAATGACGAATATGGTAAGTTGAAATTCTATTCTTACTATGATCAAAACATGCTGAGAACCACCGCCACTGATGAACAAAAGAAACAGAACACCACGCGTGATGCATCATCAGGTAGGCGAATGCTTTACTTCCCTGATTACATCAAATCAGACGGATTAAAGTCCAATACTCCTTATTGGATTGTCATAGGTGGCTATGAATATGAAGTTCAACAATATTATGCAAGTCCACTTGACCCATGCTCAAATGCCAGAGAGTTTACAGTAACAGTCGGTAATGTCATTAAAATAGATGGAAATCCAACTGCGTCACGACACGGACTGAATATCTGTTCGAACCAGCGACCAAAGATTTCAGTCGATATGACGGGTGTAACATCAAGTGGCTCGACAGCCACTGGTTACAC
>JAGHSZ010000163.1 GCA_018065565.1 Candidatus Colivivens caballi | reverse complement strand
TTTCAATTAGCAGAAGTAGTTTGGTCAAATGTCTGGGCACAGACTGGCATGGGCTTCGGCGTTGTATTCTGCGTTCTCGTTCTTTTGGTGTTCGTGCTGATGGCATTCAGCTCGATAGCATCAACTGCAACTAAGAACAGTGCAAAGCCAAAGAAAGTCAAGGCACAGCCTGCAGCACAGGTCGCAACATCTGTCGCATCAGCATCTGACGCTGACAAGGCAGCTGTCGCTACTGCCCTGTATCTTTATTTCCAGAATGTTCATGACGAGGAGTCTGATGTGATTACTATCCGCAGCAGCCACAACTCAGCATGGCATCACGAGTTAAACAACCATTTTAATTAAAAAACGCGGTTGCGTTGGCAACGACGCAACGCAACGAAATAATAAGCACAAATGAAAGAATTCAAGTTTAAGATAGACGGCACTGAATATGCTGCTCAGGTTGAAGAACTGGGTGAAGACAAAGTTCAGGTAACCGTAAACGGAAAGGCTTACTCTGTTGATGTTGAGGGCATGGCTGCTCCTAAGGCACCAGTTGCACGACCTTCAGTTGGTAGCGTAGCATCTGTTGCTGCACCTGCTGGTTCAGCAAGTGCAAAACTCTCTGCACCACTGCCAGGTAACATCACAAAGATCCTTGTTAAAGAAGGCGACAAGGTGAAGAAGGGTGACACAATCATCATCATGGAAGCCATGAAGATGGAAAACAACATCGCTGCTGAGGCTGACTGCACAATCCAGAGCATCAAGTGCCAGGTAGGTCAGAGTGTCAACCAGGGTGATGTTCTCGCTGAACTTTCAGGCATCGCTACTGCTGCTCCTGCTCCTAAGGCTGCACCAGTTGCTGCTCCAAAGGCTGCTCCAGCACCAGCTGCTGCACCAAAGGCAGCTGCTCCTGCAGGTGGTAAGGCTGTAACAGCTCCACTTCCAGGCACAGTGACTGAAATCAAGGTTGCTGTTGGCCAGGCAGTGAAGAAGGGCGACATCGTTGCAGTAGTTGAGGCAATGAAGATGCAGAACGACATCGCAAGCGAATGGGATGGTACCGTAAGCGCAGTAAACGCAAGCAAGGGTGCATCTGTTAATGTTGGTGATGCATTGGTAACAATCGGATAAACAGAGAGAACGATATGAAGAAATCAATTTGTTTAATCATGATGCTGATGCTGGTGTCAGTTGGATGCTTTGCCGACGATTTCAACTTCGCCGATGCTACATCCAAGTTCATCAACAGCATGGGTATCGTTCAGATATTCCAGGGCGATGGCTGGAAGAACTTCGTCATGATAGCCCTGGCATGCTACCTTCTTTATCTCGCTATCAAGAAGGAGTATGAGCCTCTGTTGCTCCTGCCTATCGCTTTTGGTATGCTCCTCACTAACCTGCCAGGTGCCAACATGTTCCATACTGAGATGTGGAACAATGAGTTCCTGAACCCTGACAGTGAATACTTCCACAGCTACCGTCATGTAATGGCTGAAGGTGGTCTGCTCGATGTGCTTTACATCGGTGTCAAGGCAGGTGTCTATCCTTGTCTTATCTTCATCGGTGTAGGTGCTATGACAGACTTCGGTCCGCTGATTGCTAACCCAAAGAGTTTCCTCCTCGGAGCAGCAGCTCAGATCGGAATCTTCATCACATTCATCGCAGCTCACGCACTTGGTTTCACTCCACAGGAAGCAGCATCAATCGGTATCATCGGTGGTGCCGACGGTCCTACATCAATCTTCCTTACAACCAAGCTTGCTCCGCAGCTCCTTGGCCCTATTGCCATCGCTGCATATAGTTACATGGCACTCGTGCCAGTAATTCAGCCACCTATCATGCGTGCCCTTACAACTCAAAAGGAGCGTATGATTAAGATGACCCAGCTTCGCAATGTGAGCAAGACTGAGAAGATTATCTTCCCTATCGCCATCACTATCGTCGTTGCACTCATCCTCCCAGATGCTGCTCCGCTGGTAGGCTGTCTGATGCTCGGTAACCTCATGAAGGAATCAGGTGTTGTTGACCGTCTGAGCAAGACCGTTCAGAACGAACTTACCAACATCGTGGTTATCTTCCTGGGTACTACAGTCGGTGCAACTGCAACAGCAGGTACATTCCTCGAACTCAAGACCATCTACATCCTCTGCATGGGTATCGTTGCATTCAGCTTCGCAACAGCTGGTGGTGTTCTCTTCGCTAAGTTGATGAACCTCTTCTTGAAGGAGAAGATCAACCCACTGATTGGTTCTGCTGGTGTAAGTGCAGTGCCTATGGCTGCTCGTGTTAGCCAGACAGTAGGTCAGAAGGAAAACCCTTCAAACTTCCTCCTCATGCACGCTATGGGTCCAAATGTGGCAGGTGTAATCGGTTCAGCAGTTGCTGCTGGTATCCTGCTCAGTATGCTCGGATAATCCTTTTTTAGGAGTTCTGTATATATAAGGAGTTAAAGGGTGTTAAGCATCATTGTGTACTTAACCACTTTAACTCCTTATTTTCATAAACTACTTGGCTCCTTTTAGTTTCCCAGCTACTTCACTCATTTTAACTCCCCAACTACTTAACTCCTTATATTATTATGTTTTCAGGAATAGTAGAAGAATATGCAACGGTAGTTGCAATCGAACACGAGCAGGAAAATGTCCATCTGACAATGAAATGCTCGTTTGTTGATGAATTGAAAATCGATCAGAGCGTGGCACACAATGGCGTATGCCTCACCGTGGTGCGTATTGCCGACGGAACATACACCGTGACTGCAATGAAGGAAACCCTCGACCGCAGCAATCTCGGTCTGCTGAAAGTGGGCGACGAGGTCAATGTGGAACGCTCGATGATGATGAACGGTCGCCTTGACGGTCACATCGTGCAGGGACATGTTGACCAGACTGCCGAGTGCATCAGCAAGGAAGATGCCGAGGGCAGTTGGGTGTTTACCTTCCGTTACCACTTCGACAAGGAAATGGCTCAAAGAGGCTATATCACAGTCGATAAAGGTTCGGTCACGGTCAACGGTGTAAGCCTTACGGTGTGCAATCCGACGAACGACACATTCCAGGTGTGCATCATCCCTTACACATACGAAAACACCAACTTCCACAACATCGAGGTGGGCACGGTTGTCAATCTCGAGTTCGACATCATCGGCAAATACATCAGTCGTTACAGCGCTTTGTTCAAATGACATAGTGCCTGTTGACCCTGCTGCGTCTTCTCATGACTTAACGGCTCGGGCTGTCTGAGAAGCTGCTGCAATGAATCAAGGGGAAGCGAAATGGACTATTCTGCATTTCAGTTAATGCAGTTTGCAGTCCGTTTCACTTCCCTTTATTTTTTTTCCGTTTGCTATCGGTGGGTGCTGCATGAAGGTTGCCGGCTGCTGACCTTACTTGCTGGCTGTCATTGCTCTTACCGATAATCATTATAGATACAAAGTGTGAAATTAGTGTTTCATACACACGAAAAAGCCATTACCTTTGCAGCGTCAAAAGAAAAAAAGGAAGTCGACAACCTTCAATGAGTATTAACAATTAAAAACAAACAAATGACTATGATCAGTAAAAAGATGCAAGAAGCACTCAACATGCAGGTGAATGACGAACTCTGGTCGGCATATCTCTACCTCTCGATGAGTATGGACGCTGAGGCAAAGGGCTTGCGTGGAGTTGCTCACTGGATGTATGTCCAGTGGCAAGAAGAACTGGGACACGCCCGTCGCCTTCAGTGCTACATGATTGGTCAGAATGCCCGTGTGGAACTGATGCCAATCACCGAAGTGCCAACAAGCTGGAACACTCCGCTGTCGATGTTCAAGGACAGCCTGGTTCATGAAAAGGAAATCACAAAGGCATTCAACAACCTCACAACTCTCGCCATTGACGAAGGCGACTATGCGACTTACAACTGCTTGCAGTGGTTCGTCGATGAACAGGTTGAAGAAGAAGCAACCGTTCGCGACATCATTGACCAGCTCGACATGGCTGGCGGCGACAACCTCGGACTCTATTTCATCGATCATCAACTCTCAGAGAGAAAAAATCCCAACTGTTAATAACCTTCAAACCAACAATCATTATGACAACACAATTCTATCATTGCCCAGTGTGTGGCAATGTCATCACAAAACTGTCGGACAGTGGGGTAGTGCCTCATTGCTGTGGACAGGAAATGGAACTGATGGTTCCGAAAACCAGTGAAGCAACCTATGCAGAAAAACATTTGCCTGTGGTCAAGAAAGTGGGCAGTTGCCTGATCAATGTCAAGGTTGGCAGCACACCGCACCCGATGATGCCCGAACATCACATCCAGTTTGTCTATATCGAGTTCCGCGACTGTGACGGACATATAGGCGGCCGCTTTGTACGCCTCACTCCTGACGACAGTCCTGAATGCACCATCTGTACTTGCTCCATCAATGTGGAGGCTGTATATGGTTATTGCAATGTGCATGGCCTGTGGGCGGTTGACTGCGCTGATGTCTGTGGTGACAATCAAAAGTGCAGTGACGCAGACAATTCTGTGAAAGACTCTGCCGGTAGTTGTGGCTGCGACAATCCACAACAGGCATACTACGCATGTGATTGAAGCGTCAGTCCGTGCTAACAACTTATTCGTACATCCATTTTCGCCTCAATATTTAGTATTTACATATACTAATAACGATAACATATTCTTTTATATTTAATTGACTCTTAGTTAGTAGCGGTTAGTTGTTTGCAATTGGTCCGTGAGGATAGAATGCTGATGACTAACCTTTTCTTTGTCTATATGTTCCTACTATTGTCTGTGTCCGCACAGATTCCTGTTTCCGTCATGAATTTCCCTGACATGCTGTGGCACACCTCTGGTCATGCGCAGACAAATGCTCACACGAGCGGTGATAAATGCCTTTACGAGCGCTCGTGTTTTGTCGCACGAGCGCTCGTAAATTGAAAAAGGTGTACACCTTTCTGAATTTTGGTGTACACCTTCTTGGCGTTTGCTGTACACCTTTTTGCAATAAGGTGTACACCTTTTTATGTTTATCACCGCTCGTGTGAGCATTTATGAGCGCTCGTGCGACAAAACATCTGCGCTCGTGTAGCAAAACCTTTCGCAACATTCGCTGCCAGTCTGATGGTCATGCTTGGCAGCGCATTGCGTGACAGTGCATTACAGCAACTTGATAATCTCGTCCTCGGCAGTGCCGGTGAAGTTCTCGCTGCGGATGACGATTTCGTTGTCGCGGTTGATGATGAACGAAGTAGGGATGTCGGTCACGCCGTAAGTGCGGCTGGCGCTGCCGTCGGTTTCGTGTACACAAATCCAAGGCAGATGCTCACAAGCCAGTTTCCAGTAATGGATGTCTGGGTCGAGCGACACCTGATAGATTTCCAGTCCGCGGTCCTTATACTTATTATATAATTCGCGCATGACGCGGGTGCGTTCTGCCGACGATGGAGCATCGTAGAGTGTGAAGTCGAGCAGTACGACCTTGCCTTTCAACGATGTAATCTTGTGCAGCTTGTCCTTGATGTCGGGCAGTTCAATCTCGATGATGCCAGTTTCGGAAATCTTCGACTCGTCGAGTTCCAGAGTCTGCTCGGCAACTGGTGCAGTGTCGTGCATTCCCTTGATTGCCATATTGCAAATCTGCTTGGTTCGCTTGGCGTCAGGGTAGAGGGCATCCCACGAATTGGCAACTGCGGCGTAGCACTTGATGTCGGCGCGGTTGCTGATTGGGTCGAACACCTGGAACAGACTGTAACTGTCGCGGAGTGACTGCGACACGGCATAGTATGCAGCGGCAGAACCAGGGTTTTTCAGTATGAAGTCGTTGCGCATCTCCTGCTTGTAGGCATTGAGCAGGTTGGTCACACTGTCCTTGACTTCGCCAGGGTAGAGGCTCTCGTTGTTTTCCACGGCAACAATCTGTGCTTGCAGCTGCGCTTGTCGCAGTGCAATCATCCTGATCTGCTCACATTCATCCGAACCCTCTACCGTGTAGTTCATGCTCATGCCCGGCATCTGGGCATTGATGGTGATGGTTTCGGTGGAGTCAACTGCGATGTTGATGATGTCGTTGTTGACTATCAGACAGTAGAATTCAGGACATTCAGGTGCGTCGGCACTGAAACTGAATTTTCCGTCGGCGTCGAGTTTTACTGAGTCGAGCTTCTGAATCCCGTCGAGTGTCAGTGCATTGAAATAGAGCATCGAGTCCTCAGCCCCTTCGATGGTACCTTCGATGGTAAACTGATTTCCCTTTTCGCATGCAGCCAGCGCAAGCAGAGCCGCACCGGCCATGATGTGTTTTATCTTCATAATTTGCAAGTTTTACTGTTAGTGATAATTCGGTTGAATGTAAATTGCGGAATAATGGAGTGCAAAGTTAGCGATTTATATTAAATAAGGAGTAAAAAGTGGGGAAAAATCAACTAAACCGATAAATAATTGTATTTCTTAATTCCTAATTCCCGATAAATTCGTATATTTGCACGATTTTTATGCGAAAAAACAACTAATCATTGTACTATGTTGTGCAATTAAACAGTCAATTTTTAACAAGATGAATGTAATTACAAAGAAGGTCTCATTGCCTGACGGAAGAGAAATCAGCATTGAGACAGGACGATTGGCAAAACAAGCCGATGGTGCCGTGATGCTCCGCATGGGCAACACTATGCTCCTGGCCACTGTTTGTGCCGCAAAAGATGCAGTACCAGGAACAGATTTTATGCCACTCCAGGTAGAGTATCGTGAGAAGTATTCGGCTAACGGCCGTTTCCCTGGAGGTTTTACACGCCGCGAAGGCAAGCCATCAGATGAAGAGATTCTGACTTGCCGTCTCGTTGACCGTGCACTCCGTCCTCTGTTCCCTGGCAATTACCATGCAGAGGTTTATGTAAATGTTATCCTTTTCTCTGCTGACGGAGTGGATATGCCAGATGCACTTGCAGGTTTCGCAGCCAGCGCTGCTCTCGCTTGCAGTGACATTCCGTTCGAAGGACCAATTTCAGAAGTTCGCGTAGCACGCATCAATGGCGAATTTGTCATTAACCCTACATTCGAGCAGTTGAAGTCTGCCGACATGGACCTCATGGTTGGTGCTACTGAAGAGAACATCATGATGGTTGAAGGTGAGATGAAGGAAGTGAGCGAACAGGATCTGCTCGAAGCACTCAAAGCTGCTCACGCTGCAATCAAGCCTCAGTGCCAGCTCCAGAAGGAACTTATGAAGGAACTCGGAACTGATGTTAAGCGTGAATACTGTCACGAAGTCAATGACGAGGAACTTCGCGAAGATGTTGCCAAGGTATGCTACCAGAAAGCATATGATGTAACAAAGCAGGGACTTGAAAAGCATGCTCGTATGGATGCTTTCGAGGCTATCCGCGAAGAATACAAGGAAGCATATGCTGCTGCACACGCTGATATGGCAGAAGACGAACTCGAAGAGAAGAACACTCTCATCGACCGCTACTACGGTGATGTTGAGCGTGACGCAATGCGCCGTTGCATCCTCGACGAAGGCACCCGCCTCGATGGTCGTGTGACTACTGAAATCCGTCCAATCTGGTGCGAAGTCAGCCCACTGCCTGGACCTCACGGAAGTGCAATCTTCACTCGTGGCGAAACTCAGGCTCTTGCTACTGCTACACTCGGTACAAAACTCGATGAAAAGTTGGTCGATGGCGCTCTCGAACGCTACAACCAGCGTTTCCTCCTTCACTATAACTTCCCTCCATTCTCAACAGGTGAGGCAAAGGCTCAGCGCTCAACTGGCCGTCGTGAAATCGGTCACGGACACCTCGCTTGGCGTGGCATCAAGGGACAGATTCCTGAGGACTTCCCTTACACAGTACGCGTCGTAAGCGACATCCTCGAATCAAATGGTTCGTCTTCAATGGCAACAACTTGTGCCGGAACACTCGCTCTTATGGATGCTGGTGTGCCTATCAAGAAACCAGTTGCTGGTATTGCAATGGGACTTATCAAGAACCCAGGCGAGGACAAGTATGCAATCCTCTCTGATATCCTCGGCGATGAAGACCACCTTGGCGATATGGACTTCAAGACAACTGGTACACGCGACGGTCTGACTGCAACACAGATGGACATCAAGTGCGACGGTCTGTCATACGAAATCCTTGAAAAGGCTCTGATGCAGGCAAAGGCTGGACGCGAACACATCATGGGTGAAATGATGAAGACTATCAGCGAACCACGCGAAGACTTCAAGCCACATGTACCACGCATCGAACAGATTATCGTTCCAAAGGAATTCATCGGTGCTATCATCGGTCCTGGTGGAAAGGTCATCCAGCAGATGCAGGAAGACACAAAGACTACTATCACAATCGAAGAAACTGATGGTGTCGGCAAAGTACAGATTGCTGCACCTGACAAGTCTTGCATCGATGCTGCAATGGCAAAGATCAAGGGCATCATCGCAGTTCCTGAGGTTGGCGAAGTATATACAAGTACAGTCAAGTCAATCATGCCTTATGGTTGCTTCGTTGAGTTCCTCCCTGGCAAGGAAGGTCTGCTCCACATCTCTGAAATCGACTGGAAGCGTTTCGAGACAATGGAAGAGACTGGCTTGAAGGAAGGCGATTCAGTCGATGTCAAGCTCATCGATGTTGACCAGAAGACTGGCAAGTTCAAACTCTCTCACCGAGTACTGCTCGAAAAGCCAGAAGGCTATGTAGAACGCCCAGAGCGTCCTCGTGGTGACCGCCCACAGCGTGGTGACCGTCCTCAGCGTGGCGACCGTCCACAGCGCGACGACTACGAGCGTCGTCAGCCTCGTCAGGAGTTCCGCCATTCAGACTTCAATGGTGACTCACAGCCAGCAGGCGAAGGCGATGTTCGCAGCGCTCTTGATGATTTCTTGAAATAATCTTCGGATCGAATTAGAAAAGCGGTTAGGGCATCTCATTGCACTGACCGCTTTTGTTTAAGAGATGGGGCTGTGGGACTCATGGGGCTTATAGGTCTCATAAGACTTATTAGGCTCATTAGGCTCATTAGGCTCATGGGACTCATAGGGCTTATTTTCTCACCCTTCTCTAATTTCTCAATAATATGAAACGACCTTCACTTTTCAGACAATTGCCTGTTGCTGCTCTGGCTTCACTGATTGCAGCATCGTTTGCATCGTGCGACCAATTTACCAGTGGTGCAGGAACCGATGCAGAACTGTCGGACTCGCTCGACTCGCTGGGCGCAATGACCGACACTGTTTTTGCTGTTCGTCACTTCACCTTTTCCGATTCGTTGTATGACGAGGAAACAGGCCGCACTTCGACTTTCCATGTCGAGATAGACCTGCCTACGGGTGGCAATAAAACCTTGATAGACAATATCGGCCGATGGGTTATGACCTATATCTCGCCAACTGCGCAGGTGGATGCTCTGCTCGACACATCCGATGAGGCAATGAAGGGGATTGCTCAGGAATTCTACAACCAAGATGACTTCTGGGCGGGGTCGAGTTTCGATGAGAAATTTCTCATGGTCTTCGAGGACAGTTGCTATGTTAGTTATGAGATGGAAGGCGAGGTCTTCCTTGGGGGCATTCATGGAATGCCGTATCATGTTGGCATGACATTTGACAAAAAGACCGGTGAACAGTTCTCTGCGGTGATGCTGACCGAGACCGATGGACTTATGGAGGTTATTCGTGACTCGCTGACATCATATTTCAAGAGTTGTTGCGACGAAGATGCCGACGAAATGCTGTTCGATAATGTCCGTGACAGTCTGCCACTTCCGACCTGTCCGGCGTGGCTGGTGGAGGAGGGTGTCAAGTTCGTATATGGTGCCTACGAAATCGCACCTTATGCCGCTGGAATGCCGTCTTTTGTCATTCCTTACGAGACCATGAAAAAGTATATGGACTACGAAGTGAAACCGATTGCCAAGGCTCAGGAACCGGACTCTGTGGCTAATACCCAGCAATCAGAAACAAAGAAATAAACAGTTCACAGCATTGATGCATATTTTCTGCATATTGCTTCGCTGCTGAAACTATATACATGGCATTCAATGCGTGGCAATTAGCAATCCCCTGTCTGCGATTCGTTGCAGCACAGGGGATTGTTCGTGTGACAAAATGCAATGGAAATGGTCTATATGTGTGCATTGTGACAAAAATAACAGTCGAATATACATAAAAGTTCGTGATTATTTGTTAATATGCACTAAAAAATGTAAATTTGCGCACTAATATATTATATATTATAAGGTGATTGAATGAGATGATGACTAATGCATGAAGAATATGTGTAACTGTTCTTTTATTGTGTTAACTGTACTGTGCGTTCTGTCAAAGTAGAAACATGGTGTGCTGCATCAAATAAAAAAGTATGATGCAATAGACTGACTAATGAAGTGGAAGACTAACTGATATCTTAAATCAAATAATAATTAACCCAATTCAACAACTTAAAAAATCAA
Source organism: Candidatus Colivivens caballi (assembly GCA_018065565.1). Taxonomy (GTDB): domain Bacteria; phylum Bacteroidota; class Bacteroidia; order Bacteroidales; family Bacteroidaceae; genus Colivivens; species Colivivens caballi. The sequence goes on along the minus strand of JAGHSZ010000163.1, from coordinate 6,350 downwards.
AAGCTTATGAAAAGACTTTTCTCTGTATTTGCACTGCTGCTCATGGCAGTTGTCGGTGCAAGTGCTCAGCAATTGGTCAATTGCGAGAAAGCAAATGATGTTTCAAAGTTGCCTCTTTACTTTGTAAACAAGGTGGCTTTGGCAAGCGACGAGATTGTACAGTGGCAAAAACCTATGCCATTGATTAATGTTCAGCCTCTGAAGCATGTGGCTTTGTCAAAAGCAGCAAAGAAATCTGTGCGCATGGCTGAAAACTGGGACACACTCGGTGTTGCAACAATCACAGACGATGTGGTTGGCTACATCCTTGGTGATGTCGAATCTTCAACTTACGAAGTGACTGTTCTCAAGAGCGGTTCATCTTACCAGCTCTTAAAGGCATTCGGCAGCAAACACCCTGCTTACAGCGCCATGAAGGACCTGGCTTCTTATAAGAGCACAGCCATCCTTATTGATGCTGCAAATGCTGACAGTGTTGTCATCGAAAAGCAGAACATTGGCTGGACTGGTAAATTATTCAGTGAAGTTTATGAACTCGCTGCTGTCGGCAAGATGGTGGACGGCGTCATCACATTCCCTAAGGAGAAAATCCGTCTCTATGAAGATGATGAAACTCCTTACAGTGGCTATGGCGACCTCACTGTTGCCCTTCCAAAGGCAGCTGAACCTACATGGACTTCTGTTGGTACATGTGAGTTCACTGATGGCGTACTTATTACTAACTATGGCGGTTCACCACTTACTTACAATGTTGAAGTAGAGAAGAACGACCAGAACCCTAACATCTATCGTCTGGTTGACCCATTCGGAGCTCCAAGCCCAATGTATAATACATTTGCACAAATGGGTACATTTACTCCTTCATATGTTGAAGTTGATGTGACCGATCCTGAAAATGTTACAATTGCACTCCAGACTATGGGCTTTGTTGATGCCACATATGGTGAGGCATTTATTGCTGCATCAAATGGTAAACTCAACAACATTGGTTCAGTTGAGTTCGCTGATGGCGACGCTGCACTGTGGCAGGATGGTTATGGCTATGCTGGTACACTGTCATTCCAACTCCCTGACCTCGTACCACAGGAGTGGCCTGACGAATGGGAACCATTTGCTCCAGCTGGTGAAAACCTTGCAAAGTGGACTTATGGCGCATGGCAGGAAGGTTATACAGACAGTCTTCTGATGTATGTCCGTACAAGCAATTTTGATGATACGCAAAAGCAGATTAAGATTGCTAACTGGGGTTTTGGCTTCTTTACTGATGAAGGTGTTGAAATCATCCTTAACTGGGATACCACTAACAACCATATTAGTGTGCCTGTTCAGACAACAGGTGTACTTAACACATATTACAATGAAGATATAGTATTTGGTGCAATACATGACATATTGGGCAGCCAGTATTTTGCTAATTATCCAAGTACTTATGACCCTGAGACAGGTTTGTTCACACTCAATCTCTTGTATTCAATTCCTTCATTTATCTACAATGTTCAAGGATTTGGAAACGGTGTTGAGACAATCAAGATGTATGGATTCAAGGATTACAGCTTTGACTTTGCTTGCGCTGCAATCAATGATGAAGATGTTCCTGAAGGTGTAACTGCTATTCAGACTGTCGCTGTTAATACAGGTGATGACATTACTGGATATGTTGCAAAGGCTTATGCTTACGAAGAGGTTTCTGGTGCTGATGCTATTGAGGCATTGGCTAAGGAGCAGAGCGGCATCACTACTGCTGAAACTGTTGATTTGGAACTTGGTGGCAGCATGTACGATGTTTACTATGTAATAGTTTCAGTATATGACGGCGAAAAGTTCGTTGGCTATGACTACGAAATGGTACAGGTACAGCCAAATGCTGACTGGGAGACAGTTGGTGAGTTCCCTTATCGTGACGACATCGTAACAGGTCTGTACAGCATCCGTGTTGATGGCGAAATTCTCAGAGGTCCAGTTTACAATGTTGAAGTTCAGAGAAACCTCAACAATCCAAAACTTTATCGCTTGAAGAACCCTTATGGCTACAACACAATTTTGGGTGACTACTGCTCATACGAAAATGCATATCTCTATCTTAACACAAGCAATCCTGCACAGGTAAATGCTGGTTATCTGCTCAACCGCAACGACATCGGTGTTGACTTCGGCTCAGGTGCATTCTCAATTACAACTCAGTCTGCAGGTACATTCGATGGCTACAAGATTACATTCCCTACACGCGGTCTTATTTTATATGAAGGCAACAGTGCCTATTACAGCAACACTCATGGCTTGTTCCTGGCTGTAGTAAACCAGAAGCCTGATACATTCACACTTTCTGACTCAACAGCTACTGTTTCAATCAATGAGACTCTCACAATCACTTCTGACAACACAGAAGGTGAAGCTCCTACATTCGTTTCTCTCAACGAGGACATCGCAACTGTTGACTCTCTCGGTGTTGTGACTGGCGTTGCTCCAGGTGTGGCACAGATTGTAGTTTCACAGCCTGAATACTTCGAGTTTGCTGAAACAACTGACACAATCGACATCACAGTCTCACTTGTAGGTGATGTTACAGACCTCTTCCTGAAGAACGCTAAGTTCCTGAATGGTGCAGCCGACTGGAATGTTGACTTCAATCCAGGTCTTGCAAACGATGGCGAGATTGGTGCTCTTGAAGCATATGCAGGTTGGGGCTCACTCGAACTCACAAAGTTCAATATCCTTCAGGATGTGGTTCTTCCTTCAGGACAGTATCGTCTCACTTCTAACGCATTCTTCCGTTATGGTGTGAGTGCTGGCACAGACGCAAGCAAGTCAGAGGCATACATGGTATGTGGTGACAATGACCGCACATTGCTCCCTTCACTCGGAAGCATTCCTGGCATTTCTAATTATGCTAACTCAATGGCTGAGGCTATCAGCGCATTCAAAAACGGACTTTATGAGACTTCAACTGAATTCAAGGTTCTTGAAGATAGTACAACCGTAACAGTTGGTTACTCAGGTGTGTTCACACTCAAGCAGTCATGGTTCATCAGCGGACCAATGAAGCTCGAATATCTTGGTGCAATTTCACTTGACAGCTACATCGCAGAACTTGAATCTCTGCTCAACAATCTTCCAGAAGGCGCTATGGCAGCTGATGTCAAGGAGGCACTCGATGCTGCTACTGCACAGGCTCAGGATTTCCTCGACCAGTACAACACTGATCCTTCAAATCTCACTCCTAAGTCAGCTGACGAAATCGTCAACGCACTCAAGGCTGCAATCAATGCTGCTGAAAACTCTATCATAGAGTACTCACCTCTCGTTGCTCAGCTTGCTGAATACCAGGCTAAGGTGGCTGAACTCTGTGGCACAGACACAAGCGACCTCGAAGATGCAATGACAGCTATCGAAGAAATGCTCAACACTGGTGCTGATATTAATACTATCAAGGCTGCACTTGACGCTCTCTATGAACCATTCATCGAGGCAGTTAAGAACCAGACAGAAGTTGGTGCACAGTTCGTTGCTCTCACAGGCAACACCAAGGCTGACTGGGTTAATGCAACAGGTCTGTTTGGTGACGGTGCAGAACGCTACATTGAAAGCATGTACACTGGTGATGTAATGTACCAGACAATTCAGGGTCTCCCTGCTGGAACTTACGAAGTGATGGCTATTTACGAGGCATCGTACACTTCTGGTCGTGGTTTCGAAGGTGCAACAGGCGACAGCCTCACTTATGCTTACGCAAACGACGCACAGCAGTATGTTGAAGTTGTTGACCGTACAGGTGTAGAACTCAAGGATACTGTCGTATTGAATGCAGTAGTTGAAGAAGGCGGCGAACTTAAGTATGGTCTTTACAATGAAAAGGCTGGTGCTAACTGGTTTGTTGCTAAGGTTCTCTCGGTTAAGCTTATCGAACTCCCTGCTCCTGAACTTGCAACTTGGACATCAATCGGCTCTTCTAAGTTCACTGATGGTGTTTATATCACTAGTTACGGTATTGAAGCTCAGACTTATAAGGTTGAAATGCAGCAGCAGGATCAGAATGCCAACATCTACCGACTTGTTGATGCATTTGGTGAAAGCCATCCATATTACAAGACTCTTATTGGTGGTGGTTATGCTACTTATGCTGACAGCACATTCATTGAGTTCGACCTCACTGACCCTGAAAATGTTACAATCGCACTTCAGACAACAGGTCTTACTGACAGCTACGGTGAAGCATTCATCAAGTCTGTCAAAGGCGGTAAGCTCGTTGACGGCAAGGTGGTATTCGAAGACGGCGACATAGTACTCGTACAGGACGGTGAAGAATACCCTGGTATGGTTTCATTCACAGTGCCAGGTCTCGTTCCTGATCCAAATGCTGGCTGGACTTCACTCGGCATGTGCAAATACACAGACGACTTCTTCCCATCAATGTTCAGTGTTGACCCCATTACAATGGATGTAGAAATTCAGGAGTGCGACACTCTTCCTGGCTTCTACCGCCTTGTTAACCCATATGCTGAATATCCAAAGAACATGGGTACAGTTGATGTTGACAACGACTACTACATGTACATACATGCAGAAGACCCTGAAAAGGTTTACATTCAACACTATGCAGAAAGTGGTATCATCAGCTCACTCTATGGCAACTATCGCTTGACAAGTATGGCTGGTTATATGATTGCAAACGGCAAGACTCCTGATCCAACTTCATTCGGTACTTACGATCCTGATTTCAAGTCTATCACATTCCCTGTAAAGTCTCTGCTCTTCATGTTGCCAAGTTACAGCAATAGCTGGTACTTTGCAAACCTCGAAGGCGCATTTAAGGTTGCATTGCCAGGTGCTCCTGACTATTCATTCGCTACAACTCTTGGCTCATTCACAGAAGATGTAGAAGCTGCAACAGCAGTTCAGACTGTCAATGTTGAAGCTACTGGTGCAGAATTCGCAGGCTATGTAGCAGGCGTATTCACAGAGGATGAAATTGCAAACCTCGACTCTTGTATCTCAGTCGTAATGCAGAACACAGTCATGACTGCCGACACTTACGATGCAGAACTCACAGAGGAAGGTGAGTCGTATGTCTTGTTTGCAGCCGTAACTCCTTCTGGCAACTATGCACAGACAAATGCTATTGTTCCTGTAACATTCGACCCTACAAAGAACTGGACAAGCCTCGGCATGCGTGAACTGACCGACGGCTTCATCTGTGACATGTGGAATGTCGGTGGTGCTTACACTTGGCTCGTAGAAGTTCAGGAAAGCAAGACCAAGCCTGGTCTCTACCGCATCAAGAACCCATACCTCGACTACCCTGTTACCTTCAATACTCAGGCACACCGCACAGATGTTTATCTCGTAATCGACGCTTCAAATCCTAATGCCGTATCAATGGCAGAGCAGAAGCTCGGATATGAAATCGGTACTTACGGTGAACTCTCAGCTCGTTCACTCAATGCTGGAACATTTGACGGCTACGACATCACATTCCCTACCAGAGGTCTCATTCTCACATTGCCAACAGTGGGTAGCTACTATGCTAATCAGGATGGCACATTCTGCCTCAGCATCGTTCCTAAGAAGGAAGTCACACTCCCTGAATCAGGCATGATGACATTCAGCTCTGCTTTCGATCTCGCAATTCCAGAAGGTCTCGAAGCATGGTATGCTGTTGACTGCAACGAAGAAGAGGTAACTCTCGTTCCAGTTGAAGGTGGTGTAATTCCTGCAAACACAGGTGTTGTACTCAAGGGCGAGGCTGACGCAACCTACACATTGGTTGCTGCAGAAGCAGAAGCTCCTGTACTCGAAGGCAACCTCCTCGTTTCAGTTCCTGACTACTATGAAGTAGCTCCAACTGAAGACGGTAACTACAACTATGTATTCGATGCAGATCATTTCGTTGCAATGACCGATACTCTTGAATTCGAGCCATTCGATGTTTATCTCTCAACTTCTGTTGAAGCATCTCAGCTTGGTCTCTACTTCGACACTACAATTGTCGGCATCCAGTCAACTGACATGAATGCAGCCAAGGCAGAGGCAGTTGACCTCCAGGGCCGTCGAGTTAAGTCAATGACCAAGGGTCAGGTTTACATCGTTGACCGCAAGAAGATTCTTGCTAAGTAAATTCCCACTGTCATTAGTTCTCCGTCGTAGTGACGGACATAACTGATACACATTTCAAGAGCCTGAACAGCACCTGCTGTTCAGGCTCTTTTTGGTTGTAAACATTCTTGGAAATGCATGACGCTAATGAGCAATTCGGATTTAACCCAAATCGTTCATTAGCGTTATGATGATAACAGACTTAGTTTTTGAACAGATGTATTGCCGATTTGAGGGCGCAATGGGGTTCCATTGTAACC
>JAGHSZ010000080.1 GCA_018065565.1 Candidatus Colivivens caballi | reverse complement strand
CAAATATACAGATTTGTTTCATCAGATTCTTCTACCGTTTATTTCTTACCTACTGTAGTTTCCTCTTTAATTATGAAGAAAAAGGAATTTGAATCGTTAGATAAAAGTGAAAAAGCTATTGATATTCATGGGATGAATTGCCAAATGGAGAGAACAACTATGTCAATTAAATCAAAATGTTGGAAACTCGAAGTTGACCGTCTTGGCAACATCACAAAAATCATCCGCTAACAACCTATGATCAAGAAAACCCTCTACTTCGGCAATCCCGCATACCTCTCGTTGCGTGATGCGCAACTTGTCATCAAGTTGCCAGACATCGAGAAGAATGACACCCTGCCAGAGCCATACAAGAAGATGAACGAGCGCACCATACCGATTGAAGACATCGGTGTGGTGGTGCTCGACAACAAGCGCATCACCATCACCACAGGAGCCATCGAAGCACTCCTCGGCAACAACTGTGCCGTCATCACCTGCGACAGCAGAAGCATGCCCACTGGCATGATGCTCCCACTCACTGCCAACACCTTGCAGTGTGAGCGTTTTCACGACCAAATTGACAGTTCCGTACCTCTGCGCAAACAACTCTGGCAACAGACCATTCGGCAGAAGATTGCTAACCAGGAGAATGTGCTACACCTCTACACCAAGGCAAACACCAACTGCATGAAAGTGTGGGTGGGAGAAGTGAAAAGCGGCGACACCGAGAACATAGAGGCACGAGCTGCCGCATACTACTGGAAAAACATCTTTCCCGACATTCCAGGATTTGTACGAGGACAAGAGGGAGACCCACCCAACAATCTGCTCAACTATGGCTATGCCATTCTCCGGGCTGTCATCGCCCGCGCCCTTGTTGGCAGCGGTCTGCTCCCCACCCTCGGCATTCACCACCACAACCGCTACAATGCATATTGCCTTGCCGACGACATCATGGAGCCATACAGGCCATATGTTGACGAACTTGTCATTCAGATAATGCATGAGGAAGACAACTATAACGAACTCACTCGCGACATCAAGGCAAAACTGCTGCAGATTCCTGTGCTCGATGTGTTGATTGACGGAAAGCGCAGTCCTCTGATGCTTGCAGCAGGCATCACCACAGCCTCGCTCTACAAATGTTTCAGTGGTGAACGACGGCTCATCAGTTATCCAACCCGCAACTGACAAGCACTATGCAGTTTGACTTCTCACGCCTCAGCGAATACCGTGTTATGTGGATACTTGTGTTCTTCGACCTTCCGACCGAAACCAAGAAAGACAAAAAAGCCTATGCTGAATTCCGCAAAAACCTTCAGCGCGACGGTTTCACCATGTTCCAGTTTTCTATATATGTGCGCCACTGCGCCAGCAAGGAAAACATGGAGGTACACATCAAGCGTGTCAAGTCCTTTCTGCCAGAATATGGAAAGGTCGGCATACTCAACATCACCGACAAACAGTTTGGTGACATTGAACTCTTTTACGGAAGAAAAATTAAAGAGCCAAATGCTCCTGGCCTACAATTAGAGTTGTTTTGACAACTCCACTTTACACCCATTGCGTTTTCTACATTGGCAAGCACAGAAAAAGGAATCCTGAACCATCGTGTTCAAGACTCCTTTTTCGTATAGTCATTTTTTATTTCTAATACCCACTTTACACTACTGGCATTCACCAAGTTATGTATATCGTATTGTTTATGACTATGCAAAGATACTAATTTGTCAGCAATTCACAACAGGAAGTTATCCCAGGTGATAAATGGTCTATTGTTTATGACTATGCAAAGATACTAATTTGTCAGCAATTCACAACCGTCCGGAAGGTAAGATATTTTTTGATATTATTGTTTATGACTATGCAAAGATACTAATTTGTCAGCAATTCACAACAATTGACTGCTTGTTGTACTGATGCTAGGTATTGTTTATGACTATGCAAAGATACTAATTTGTCAGCAATTCACAACACGTATTGACATCACTAACCGTTATTTCTATTGTTTATGACTATGCAAAGATACTAATTTGTCAGCAATTCACAACCTAATAGTCAGTTTGATTCTTTCTTTGATAATTGTTTATGACTATGCAATGATACTAATTTGTCAGCAATTCACAACTATTCTTAATTTGAGTTTATTTGTAAGTGTATTGTTTATGACTATGCAAAGATACTAATTTGTCAGCAATTCACAACAGTTCCAAAGGATGCAGGAGAAGTTTCCGATTGTTTATGACTATGCAAAGATACTAATTTGTCAGCAATTCACAACATTATGTGGACGAGGACTCCGACGATGACGATTGTTTATGACTATGCAAAGATACTAATTTGTCAGCAATTCACAACTGATGACGGCTCGGTTAGTAATGCTGACCAATTGTTTATGACTATGCAAAGATACTAATTTGTCAGCAATTCACAACAATGTGTGTATTTTTGATTTTTACACTTTTATTGTTTATGACTATGCAAAGATACTAATTTGTCAGCAATTCACAACCTTTGATTACACATTAAATGAATGTAAACATTGTTTATGACTATGCAAAGATACTAATTTGTCAGCAATTCACAACCGGACACACGCGCGGGTTACTTAAAGGAAGATTGTTTATGACTATGCAAAGATACTAATTTGTCAGCAATTCACAACACAAGTTCAGCGACAAATATCACATCCAATATTGTTTATGACTATGCAAAGATACTAATTTGTCAGCAATTCACAACCAGGCTGGTAATGTTAGCATAGTTAGAATTATTGTTTATGACTATGCAAAGATACTAATTTGTCAGCAATTCACAACACGTCTTAGTATGACACCAAAATCTATTTATTGTTTATGACTATGCAAAGATACTAATTTGTCAGCAATTCACAACTTTTTGATGCTGCTGTACTACTGTGGGGTTATTGTTTATGACTATGCAAAGATACTAATTTGTCAGCAATTCACAACTAAAATTACCGAGTATTCACTTCGTGCATATTGTTTATGACTATGCAAAGATACTAATTTGTCAGCAATTCACAACCACTTCATGGCTCGTAATCAAATTGCCGGTATTGTTTATGACTATGCAAAGATACTAATTTGTCAGCAATTCACAACTCTTCGCCTGTGTGGAACGAAGACACTTTGATTGTTTATGACTATGCAAAGATACTAATTTGTCAGCAATTCACAACTGATTGATGTGCTCGTTGTGTCAATCCACATTGTTTATGACTATGCAAAGATACTAATTTGTCAGCAATTCACAACACACTCGAAAGAATGAGTGAACATTCAGGTATTGTTTATGACTATGCAAAGATACTAATTTGTCAGCAATTCACAACATTGTATGAAATGGTTACTGGTAACAGTTTATTGTTTATGACTATGCAAAGATACTAATTTGTCAGCAATTCACAACTATAACGATGTTGGTAGGCTGTTGCATTGCATTGTTTATGACTATGCAAAGATACTAATTTGTCAGCAATTCACAACCATGAATATACAATATTTTGCAAATATCATAGTTTTTGACCATGCAAAGATACTTTTTATCAGACACCAATAATTTTGCGGTATGGTGATAACTAATGATGTTTTCCTTCACGACCGCTCATGTTTTCCCTCACGAGCGTTCATGTTTTCCTTCACGAGCGTTCATAAATTAAAAAAGGTGTACACCTTTCTGAATTTTGGTGTACACCTTTCCGGCGTTTGCTGTACACCTTTTTGCAAGAAGGTGTACACCTTTTTCAATCTTCGTGCGCTCGTGTGAGCATTTACGAGCGTTCGTGAGACAATTTATGTGCGCTCGTGTGACAATTCATGTACGCCCGATCGTTTCGAACATAATACTCTGAATGAGCGGATTTCTCTTTTGCTCTGCGCTTCAAGGCTGTGGGGCTGTTCACGCAGATAGCGCAGATAGAACGGAATGAATGGATAGGATAACGGGCGGGGCAGTTCACTGTTTCAACTCGCTATAATGTTTTCGCCCACGGACATAGTACTGCCACAGGATGGAGCAAGGGCAAAGTGTGTCGGGGGTGGTGACGGATGGACGGGGGTAGTGCCGACGGATGCGATAGTACTCGCGAGTGGCACGGACGACGGCTGCGGCATTGGCTGCATCGCCCGTAAGCAGGAAACGGAGGGCTGCCACCGTGTCGAGCAGGTGACGGACAAGAAGCACTGGCAGCAGACGGCGCTGCGGCAGGTTCTTGTGCAGCATCAACAGGTTGTTGCGGAAGTTGAGGAAGGTCTTGCGCGGATTGCCCTGGCTGAGGGTTGCTCCACCGAGATGATAGGCGGTGCTTTGCGGTATGCACACGATGGTGCCGCCACGGCGACGCATCCGCCAGCAGAGGTCGATTTCCTCCATGTGGGCAAAGAATGTGCCATCGAGTCCTCCCACTGCCCAGTAGTCGGCACTGCGCACGACAAGGGCGGCACCTGTGGCCCAGTGCAGGGGCACGATGTCGTCGTACTGACCGTGGTCGTGTTCGACGGTGTCGAAGATGCGTCCACGGCAGAATGGATAGCCAAAGCGGTCGATGTAGCCTCCGGCTGCTCCTGCATATTCGAAGAGGTCGGAGGGGGTGTCAGCGGCAGGGGTGTCGCTGTCGTAGAGTTTCAGCAACTTGGGCTGACAGGCGCACACCTCGGGATGGGCGTCCATATAGTTGATGATGGGGGTGAGCCAGTCTGCCTGGCGTATCTCCACATCGCTGTTGAGCAACATGTAGCAGTCGGCCTCGACCTGACGGAGTGCGCGATTGTAGCCCTCGGCAAATCCGTAGTTCTGATCAAGGGCGATGACTCGCACCTGGGGAAATTCCTGCCGGAGCATGGTCAGCGACTGGTCGGTGGAACCGTTGTCGGCGACCACCACCTCCACGCCATCGTGTTGTGAACAACGGATGACTGAGGGCAGGTAGCGCCGCATCATGTCGGCTCCGTTCCAGTTGAGTATTACTATTGATAGTGTCATTGTTAGAGTATTTTCGAACACGAATTAGACGAAATTGTCTCAACACAGAGAAGGTTTAGTTTTATCTTATTTACGAACCTTTTCACTGAGTGCGCCTACGACACATGGAGAGGACACTGAGTGTGCGTGCCTAAAATTCCACGCAGAATGCGCTGAATAAAAGGAAATCCGTTCAATCTTTTTAGAACACGAATTAGACGAAATTGTTTCAACACAGAGAAGGTTTAGTTTTATCTCATTTACAAACCTTTTCACTGAGTGCGCCTACGGCACATGGAGAGGGCACTGAGTGTGCGTGCCTAAAATCTCACGCAGAATGCGCTGAATAAAAGGAAATCCGTTCAATCGTTTTCGAACACGAAAGTGACGAATTGCACGAAAGACGGTGTGTCAGCGGCCGCATTGCTGAATCAAGTTGCTAACGGTGCTGTTGAATGCATGGTTGGCAGCAAGAGTCTCGAGGGTGAGATGCATGCGGTAGCGCCAGTAGTGGCGCGGATTGGCAGGGATGTTAATGCGTTCGCTGGCGGCATCAGGATGTCGCAGTTGGCTGTCGATGGCAAGCCAGTCCTGCAATGTGAGTATGCAGAGTGCCGACGGACATTCGAGATGCTGACGGATGACCTTCTCGCAGATTTCGCATGTGGCTTTCTCGGGTGCCTTGCCTTCGAGTTGCAGCGTGTAGGTGTAGAAGCGCTGTGCCCGGTCGTAGTCCTCTTCCCACCACCCTCGCAGTGTCGGGGTGTCGTGTGACGAGATGGTACACACGGAGAGTTGCGGATAGTTTGGCGGCCAGCCAAATTCTGCCCCCATATCCTTCGGCATGCTCTGGATTTCAAGACTGAGGATGTTGAGGTCGCGCATGAGCCAAGGTACACACTGTGGCACCATTCCGAGGTCTTCGCCACAGACAATCATCTGTGTGGAGCGTGTGAGTGCCGGCAGTTTCTTCATTGCCTCGTTGTACCAGAACTGATTGTGCCGTTCGTAGAAGAAGTGCTGGTAGAGTGAGTCGAACGCCCACTGCTCCTGCTGCGGCAGCGACTGGTAAGTGGGTTCGGACTTTGCTGAAATGCGTGGATGGTAGTGGTCGACACGCTTGGCATCGGCAATGAACATGTCGGGACGGAACTTCACCCCGAAGTTCTCAATCTCGCTGACGGTCATCGGCAGTGCCGGGGCGAAGGTGCCCATCAGTCCGCTCTTGTGTGGCACAGGTATCTGCCAGATGCGGAAGAAGCCGAGCAGGTGGTCGATGCGATAGGCGGAGAAGTACTCTGCCATCTTCTGCATCCGGCGCATCCACCACTGGTAGCCGTCGCGTTCCATGACATCCCAGTTGTAGGTAGGGAATCCCCAGTTTTGTCCGTCGGCACAGAAGGCATCGGGCGGCGCACCCGTCTGGCGGTCCATGTTGAAACAGAACGGTTCGACCCATGCCTCGACACTCTCGCGGCTGATGCCGATTGGAATGTCGCCTTTGAGGATGATGCCATGACTACGGGCATAGTTGCCTGCATCGAGCAACTGCCGGTGCAGGTGATACTGTATGTAGTAGAAGAAGCTGAGTGCAGGGCATGTGCCAGCCAGTTCTTCGATTTCGGTCTTGTTGTATTTGCTGTGGTGTGGCCACTGACTGAACTGTGCTGTGCCATACAGGTCGCGCAGATATGAGAAGGCGGCATAAGGAATCAGCCAGTTGGCATTCTTCTTGAAGAAACGCTTGAACGGTGCCGAAGTCAGGGTTGCCTCGCCCTCTTGCTCGTAGATGTGGCGTATGTAGTCCATCTTGGCGTTGTTGACTGCCACATAGTCAATCTGCGGAAGTGCGTTGAGCATGCAGCGGCGATGTTCGAACTCACGGCTGAGCCGTTTGTCGCGGAGTGGCGGCAGTTGGCGCAGGTCGAGATACTGCGGATGGAAGGCATAGATGGAAATGCTGTTGTATGGGTAGGAGTCGGTCCACTCGTGCGAAATGGTGGTGTCGTTGATTGGCAGAATCTGCACTGCCTTCATCCCCGTCTGTTCAGCCCATTTGATGAGTTGTTTCAGGTCGCCAAAGTCGCCCACGCCGAATCCACCCTCACTGCGGAGCGCAAACACAGGCACGGCAACACCAGCAATGCGGTGGATGTCCTGCCACCAGTCGTCCTGCCAGTACTCCTTCTGCCCCGACTTTGGGAAAAGCACATGGGGCATGACTGCCACCTCGACACGCGACTGATTGCCATACATATAGACTGCATATCGGTATGTGATGACTTCGGTGGTTGGTTTCAGTTCGTAACTGCCATACCAGATGCGGCCGTCGTCGCTTTGAAGACGGACGGTCAGTGGGGGTTCGGTGCCGACGGAGAGATGTACGGCAAGGCTTTCGCCCCACTTGGTGATGTATTCGAGTTTGAAGTGAATAGTCATTGTTTTGATGGAGTTGAGGGGTATGGGGAAATTATGAATTAAGTTTTAATGAACACGAAAAGCGGTGATGGGAACAACCATGCTTATGTTTATTTTCGAACACGAAAGGCACGAATTAGACGAAATCGTTTCAACACAGAGAAGGTTTAGTTTTATCTCATTTACGAACCTTTTCACTGAGTGCGCCTGCGGCACATGGAGAGGGCACTGAGTGTGTGTGCCTAAAATCCCACGCAGAATGCGCAGAATAAAAGGAAATCCGTTCAATCTTTTTAGAACACGAAAGGCACGAAATAGACGAAAGACACGAATTTAACGAAATGACGGTGTTAAAACGCCACCCACGCTAATGGCATTACATCCTGCGTCCTACCGCGCTGGCTCCAAGTACAGCGGCATTACGGTCCATCAATTCAGAGATGAGGAAGCGAGCCTTGCCGCGATAGACAGGCATCACATTGCGGTCGTACGACTCCTTGATTGGCTGCATCAGCAAGTCGCCAGCCTTTGCCAGTCCTCCGAAGAAGATGAATGCCTCGGGCGAAGAAAATGCAGCGAAGTCGGCACAAGCCTGTCCGAGTATGTCGCCCGTGAAGCGGAACACGTCGAGTGCAAGTTCGTCGCCCTTCGATGCAGCAATGCTGACATCGAGTGCCTCAATCAGTTCGGGCGACTTGTCACGCAGCAGACTTGGACGGTCGGTTGTTGACAGCAGTTCGCGTGCTGTGCGTGCCACCCCAGTTGCAGAGCAATAAGTTTCGAGACAGCCGCGACGGCCACATCCACACAGACGGCCACCTTCGCCACGGACCATCGTCACATGTCCCAGTTCGCCAGCCATGCCGTCGTGTCCATACAGCAACTGTCCGCCAGTGATGACACCACCACCGACACCTGTGCCCAGGGTAATGACAACGACATCCTTCATGCCACGAGCGGCTCCGTAAATCAGTTCACCCAGTGCTGCCGCATTGGCATCGTTGGTGATGCTGACATCAACGCCCAGACGGTCGGAGAACATCTGCGCCAGTGGCACAATGCCCTTCCACGGCAGATTGGGAGCCAGTTCGATGCATCCGGTGTGAATGTTACCGTTTGGCGCACCGATGCCCATTGCCTCGATGCAACTGATGCCACCCACCTTATCAATCAATGGGGTAAGGCACTCCACGCCTGCATCCACGAACTGTTCGGCGGTGGGAAAACTGCGTGTCTTGATACTTGCCTCTGCCACTATGTCGCCGTCGTGGCTGACAATGCCAAACACCGTGTTGGTGCCTCCGAGGTCAACTCCGATTACATATTGCTTTTCTTTCGTATTCATCACTGCATATCTGCTTTTTGTATAATTCATTGCAAATATACGATTTATTTTGCAATGACAGGCGCAAGGGGTGCAAAAATGTGTGTTTAGGGCATAATATTGACCATTAGCACCATTCCTTCTTTTCGCATTTGCAAAAACACAAGCCCCCTTCAACCTCATGAGTCAGAGAGATTGAAGGGGGCTTGATATGCTGTGTGAACGAGATGACTAACGCTTCATCCAGTCCTTGACGGTATGTTCTAATTCGGTTTCGCGACTGCGATCTTCGATGCCTTCATCGGTGATATAGCCTTTCTCGCCGGCTTTTCCGTCAGTGAATTCGTGGATACCTCCATCGGCAGTGGCGGTGTAACGCTGCTCGTAGTCGTGATAGTAGTCGGGCGGCAGCACCACATTGATGTCGAAATAGATGGTGCGATAAACACTGTCGGGCAGATTGGCGTAGAGATTGATGTAGTGATTGACATAGCCGATGTTCTTGTTGGTGTTGAACACAAAGCAAAGGTCTGCCGATTCGTGAGGCAGCACAGTGACAGGCAACTCGCCAACGAAAGAAAGTCCGGCAGACGGCTGGATTTCCTCGATGTAGAGCGGAATGTCGCAAGTGTCGCGAATCTCGAATTTCAGGTTCATCTGTGTACCTTGTGCCACAGGGAAATAGTGTCGATGGTTGTCAACTATCACCATGCACGAGTCCTCGAGTTTATGATCGCAGCTGAACAGCATCGTCAGAAATGATGCGAATGCGATGAGAGTTATTTGTCGTTTCATTTGTCTTCTCTTTTTTAGGTGGGTTCTATTCATTCACCTTTAATTTTCAATGCTGATTTCTCCAAGTGCCATCTTCTTCTTGCCGTCAGGGATGACCTTGATGGTCAGTTCACGGGCAGTGGCCTTGGCACCGAGCGATATTGTGGCAACCTGCCCCGTAGGATTGACAGAGGCAACGAGGCTGCCTCCGCTATACACCTCAACGGTCTTTGGCAGTGAAAAGTGGTAGCGGTCGGATTGAAGCATCTGGATGCGGAGCCGTGGCGACACGCCCGCCTTTGCAGGGGCTGGTTCGGTGACCTGTGCTTTCAGTTCGAGAGTTCCGAGGGTGAAGAGCACCCAGCCGCAATGGTAGTTGCTTGGGAGGGCATCGATGCCGTCGGTGAGTGGCCGCAGGTCGGTGTAGTCCTCATCGAGTGGCGACTGTGCCGTCAGTTTCAACACTGCTGCCCCATTCGACTTACGGCTGTTCCATGTCGATACACACGCCTTGTAGTCTTCCAGATATTTAGTCAGTTGCCAGTCGCTTTCACTGACCTTCATGTCGGTGATGCTGCCTGTAAACACTTGTGGCTTGCCACTGATACGCGCCAGTTCCATGCGAGTGAGCGAGAGGGCCGACACCAGTCGGTTGAGTTGTGTCTTTTCGTTGCCAGACGCCTGCTGCGCCTGTGACTTCAATGTGTCGTAGAAGCGGATGAAGGCATCGGCATCGAGATATTCGCGGAGCGAGGTCTTGACTCCGGTGTAGAAGTCGAGGGCACGCTTGCGGTCGAGGTAGTTTTGTTCGATGCTGATGGCATAGTCGCTCAGTGTTGTGCCTGCCACAGGGTAGTTCTTTGTGAAGAATTCGCTGCAAAGTTGCTTCCAGTCGGCATTTGGATTGTCCATCAGCGAAGCGAGGACATAGGTCTTCATGTCGGAGAATGTGGAATAGTCGGGACCACTGCCGTTGAGGAACAGTCCCTTGACTCCCTCGTGATGATAGTAGCGTATGCGGTCGCTGAATGCAGCCAGGCATGGGAACGGAGTGACATAGTCGTCGAAATTGTTGATGTAGTCCCACACATAGATGCGGTCGGTGACTGCCTTCCACTGGGTGATGACCTTCTTGAACTTATCTTCCTTTGGCGACTCGGCATTGCGCAGCGGCCAGTCGATGGCACTGATGATGACACCGGCATTGGCTGGCAACGGCTTGGTTGGCATATGTGCGGTGCTGCTGTAATATGATGTCAGGAAGATGTGAGCGGGAAACGCCTTGCAGAGTTTCGCTATCAGTGCCGACACAGCAGGAGTGGCATTGCCAGGGGTGTTGCCTCGTGCCTTGCACACCGGGCAGGTACATGCCAGGGCGTTGTCGTATGGCATGATGACAAAGCGCTGTGTCTTTGCACGGGTCTTGCTGCTTATGGCTCCTCCGTAGTTTTCGTTGATATATGCATAGATTTTGTTATAGACAAACTGTGACGAAAAGCACAGTTGTGCTGCATTGCGCTTGCCGTCAACCATCGCATTTGCCTCGAAAGGCACATGGCTGCCGAGGATGCGGCGCACATTGTGTCCCCATATTCCCCAGTCGCGGTCCACATTGTTCAGATTGAACTGCTTGGCGGTCGGGCTATTGGCTCCTTCTGGCAGAAACACTTCCTTGTATTCGAAGGCTCTGCATTCGATGTGACTGATGACCAATGCTGCCATAGCCATTGTGAAGAGTCGTAGATTCATAGTTAAAGATTTATGTTTGATTATAAGGCTATGTGTAGTTGCAAGTCAAGGTTGAAGAGGTTGCGGTAGGTTGACTCAATGATGCCATGGTTTGGTCGTGGGTTGTAGTAAGTGAACCATGTTCCAGTGAGACCGAGGCAAAGGTTGTGGGCAACAAGCCACTGACCTTCCAGACCGACAGAGGTGTTGTTACGCGAAAGGTTGTGCAACATGTTCATGTCGAAGAGGTTGAGTTCAGGGAACCGACCGAATGCTCCAAAGATGCCGACACAGGTCACTGCATCGTTGTTGAGGAAGATGCGTGCCTTGCCACTGACATTGCAGTTGATTTCATCATTCATGTATGTGACATCGCACTGTGCTGACACATAGTACTTGCTCTGCCACATTTTCGAGAGACTTGGTGACACGATGTAAAGGTCAAAATTCCGTGGACGAGCCCTGAACAGTGTGTCATAGTCCATAAATATATATTCATCACCAGTGCGACGGTAGCCCATTTTAAGGGTTGCAGTCCAGTCGTGGTTGAAGTTGTAGGACATGGAGAGATTGGCGGCAACACTGCTGAAAAAGTCGTTGGCAAGTCCGAAGTTGGCAAATGCACTGAAACGGCTGCTGAAGATGTGTTCCCACTGCACAATGCCCTGGATGCCAGTTCCACCATGCTCGGTGATGTTGTCGTCCTCGAAGTCGCCATCCACACCTTTGTAGTTGACGGTCAGTGTGTAGTTGTTGCTTGAAGTCTGGTGTGTGTAGGCAATGGTAGCCAGCGAAGACACAGTCGTGGTGGCCTTATTGTCCTCTCTCTGACTGTTGGCAGTGGTCTTCTGATACTCTATGTCGATCTTGTCGTGTGCACCACGATAGCGCAAACCTTTCATTGCGGCATTGAAGTCAGGGTATTCAGCAAGTGACACATCGGCATACTTGCTCTGATACTTATAAGCAGAAATCAAGTCTTTTGACTTTTCATATACAGCACCCTTGGCATATTTCAGCGACTTGACATCGGGTGCAAACTCGATGGCACGGTCGAGCACAATCTGTGCTGAATCGCACTCATGTTCTTTCATCAACTGATAGGCGTAGAGTTCGCTGACATCGGTGTGTACATTGACGAGCTGCGGATTGTAGTCAAGACTGACAAGTGCAGGACGCAGAATGTCGAGGGCATCGCTGTACTGCTTGTTCTTCTCGAGTGCCATTGCCTTGTGAGCCACATAGTATGGTTCATCAGGATAGAACTCATAGCCCAGTGTGGTGTATGTGTCGAACTCCTCGTCAAGATGGAGTGCATCGGCTGAATTGATAGCATAGCGAAGTGCCGAGTTGCTGCTTGGCACCACTTCGAGCAGTGCTGTTGCCTCCTGGAATACGGCTCTCCATGCTTCGTCGTCGGCAAGTTCCTTGATGTGTGTGATGAAACCGTCTTCGTAGAGAGATGTGTAGATGTCCTGGAATCGTCCCTCGGTATCTGACTCGACTGCTGCATGGTAGACTTCCTTTGCCTTCTCGTACTGGTGCATACTGCAATAGCAGGTGATGAGTTTAGACCATGCTGACGATTTGAGGTCAGGGTCGTCGAGGTCGAGGTCGATAAGTTGATGCAGATGTGATGAAGATGACTTCCAGTCGCGCTGGATGAATTCGTCGTTGGCAGTACGGAGCAACTTCTGTGCGTAGTCGTCCATGATTTCGTCATTGTCAGGGAAACGCTCATAGAGTTGGTCGAGGATGCGGTCGGCCTGCTTGGTGTGACCGGCACGGCGTTCGAGGTCATAGCGTTTGTACATCAGTTTGGCAGTCTCGCCATCGCGCTTCATAGCCTCATCGATGTAATACACAGCATCATCGTAGTAGCCACGGCTCACCGATGTGTTGATGAGGTATTGGAGTGATTCGCGGCTGCGGTTGATGCCATATGCCTTTGCAGTCATGTCGTAAGGGTCGTTGAGTCGTGCAGCGTCAGCAGCTTGCAGTGTGACCTGCTTTTTGAGTCGGTCGAGATAGCCGGCACGGCTCATTGCATTCATTTCGCCAATGAAGCTGAGAGCCTCCTGATACTGTCCACGACCACAGAGGAGGTTGACCTTTTGTGTGACAAGGTCCTGTTCAGCACCTAACTGTACGATACCAGCGGTGGCAGTAGCGATGGCATTGTCATACATGCCGCGGCGCTTATACACATTGACAAGGTCAATGTAGTAGTCGGCATACTGTGGGTTCTTGCTGATGAGTTTTTCCAGTTCATCGGCAGCATCATTGAGCTGGCCCGACCTCATCTTGTCCTGATAAGTCAGTTCCTGCTGATACTTGATGTCGCGCTGGAACTGTTGGTCGTTAGGATAAATGCTTGAAGCACGTTCAAGGAGTTTGTCGGCAATGGCATTGTTGCCCTGCTTACGATAGAGTTCTATCTTCTTTCTCCACAAGGACTTGTCGTAAGGTTGCATTTCAAGGAGTTCATTACAGTATGCAATGGCACTTGAATAGTTCTTGGTCTCGTCCTCAATCTTAATCATCAGTTGCTTGGCTTCGACATTGGAATAGTCGTTCTGGATGGCACGGATGAGATAGTGACGGGCATCGACATATTTCTTGAAATGATAGAAGTACTTACCCATGAGCCAGTTGAGGTTTGGTTCATCAGGATAGAGTGTGAGACCGTCGTTCAAGAACTTTTTACCGATGGTCCATTTGCCGTTCTGAAAGCAGACCTTGACGGTGTCGGCATAGTAATGTGGGAAATGTTCCTCGATGGCAAATACACATGTACTGAATGCAAATACAGCGATGACGGCTGCAATGTGCCGGATGTAACTGTTATAATGTTTCATAAAGATGCGTCTCTTTTCGTAAATTTCGTATGTTGTGTCTATTGATAGTTTTCTCTCTATGCAGCAACGGTTTAATTGTTCTTTTGTCCGGCAGCATTTGCGGCATTTGCCTGTTCCTTTGTGCGGACGATGGTCTGATTCTCGCGCTGCTTTGTCTTCTGGAGTTCCTGGTTGAATCCCTTACGCTTCATAACACCCCATCCCATGTTAATCTTGAAAATGTACTGGACATAGCCCACGATGGAGAAGTAGGTGATGAGTGGATGGTAGAATATAGGTTCAAACAGACCAGCCATGAGCAAGTGACTGTAATTGCCTGCCTCGCGTTTCCAGCGTGCTGATGCTGCGGTGTAGTCAAACAGACAGACGGTGACTGTGATGAACTGCGACATGAGATAAATCAGCAGATATATCAACCAGAATGTGTGCCAGTTGATACCGTCGGTGAGAACAAGATAGATGGAAACGAGGAATCCGACGAGCTCAATGATTGGTGCCATGAACTCGAAGAGGAAGATGTAAGGCATGACCAAAAGGCCCATACCCTTGTACCTTGGCTTGAAAATGATGCCAAGGTGGTCGCGCATAATCTGGCAAAGACCTTTTGCCCAGCGTACTCGCTGACGATAGAGCGACTTCATTGTGCCCGGACCTTCTGTCCAGCAGAGTGCCTGTGGAATCTGCACGAGACGATAGCCCTGGTTGGTACTTGCCATATACTTGATCATCTTCATCAGCATATCGACATCTTCGGCAAGTGATGCATTACCATAGCCTCCGGCTTCGATAACCACCTGTTTGTCAAAGAAACCGAAACCGCCCGAGATGTTTGGCAGCATGTTGTCGCAGCTCCATCCAAGTTTACCAATGAGGAACGAACGGAGGTACTCGAGCTGCTGGAACATTGCAAGTGGGTTCCATGACACATTGGCCTCAATCAGTCGTCCATCCTCCACCTTACAGCCGTTGGAGATAAGCATAGTGGCACTGACGCCGATGACCTTGCGGCTGTGGAGAATTACCGGCCAAATCATTCGGTAGATGGCAAGTGGTTCTACGATACAGTCCACATCGGTACAGATGAAGTAGTCGTAGGAAGATACATTGATACCGGCATTTGAACCGTCGGCCTTATAACCGGCACGGACCTTATCGACAACAATCAGCTTGCTGAATCGAGGGTCTCGCGACTTATAGATGGTCTTAACAGGCTGACACTTCACATATTCGTGATAGATGAACGGCACTTCGTGCATGTCGTAGGTGTCCATCAGCAGTTCCATCATTCGGTCGGTACTACCATCGTTGACAATGATAACCTCAAATTCAGGATAGTCGATGGCAAGCAGCGAGTTCACATTGGTGATGATGGTCTTTTCCTCGTTGTATGCCGGTGCTATGATTGAAACTCCCGGAAGGTAAGGTGCATCTTTAAGAAGGTATTTGATTGCTATTGGGTCAGGCGTAAAGAGCCGTTCATTGCTCTGCGCCTTGTAACTGCGCATGATGAGGACAATGTAACTGGTAATCAATACAGCACTGTAAAGAAATACCATATAGCCAAATATTTCTGATATCGTATGCCACATAATGCTTTTGATATTTTGTAAGTTATTCAACTTTCGCAAGTGTCTTGCTCAGTTTACTAATCGCCCTTGCGGGCTACGAATCGCTTCGCTACTTATCACTTCGTTACGAATCGGCTTTTCGTAATTTCAAAGCCTACGGGTATCTTTGTAGATATTGAGCCTCGCGAAATATCGATTCGTAGGGGAACTCCTTTGTCGGCATAAACGCCGAGTCGTCGCAAACCTCATGACATTCAGTCATTCGGTC
>JAGHSZ010000047.1 GCA_018065565.1 Candidatus Colivivens caballi | reverse complement strand
CCGCATGGCTCTGTGAACTTTGTAATGCCACCAGCATTCTCTGTGAACGGGATTAAACAAACCAGGAGGAAAATGATAATCCCGTTACTCTGTGTTTATTTCGAGAAGTGAAAAGTAGTGCTTCGCAAGTGAAAAGTGAAGAGTGAAAAGTGAAGAGTGAAGAGTGAAAAGTGAAGAGTGAGGCTGATGCCACCCACGCTAATGGCCAACGGCCAACAGCTAATGGCTAACAGCTAATGGCTAACAGCCTAAATTTTAACTTTCAATTTTTAATTTTAACATGACATTCAACGACATAATCGGACAAGACGAGGTGAAGCAGCGCCTGACAGCTGAATTCAATTCCAACCACCTGCCTCACGCACTGATGCTCTACGGACCCGAGGGCAACGGAGCATTCCAGCTGGCACTGGCTCTGGCACGCATGCTGCTCGGACAGCAGGGCGCAGTCCAGGGCATGATGGTCGATCAGTTGCAGCACCCCGACCTCCACTTCTCCTTTCCTATATATAAGAAGGACTCAGGCAAACCTGCACCGTGCGACCTTTTCCTGAAACAGTGGCGCGAACTGCTGCTTCGCACCCCCTATTTCAGTTACAGCGAATGGATGGATGCCATCGGGGCAGAAAACCAACAGTTGCAGATCTATGAAAGCGAAAGCGACAGCCTGGCACAGAAGTTGTCGCTCCGTGCCAATCAGGGCGGCTACCGCGTGGTCATCATCTGGCTGCCTGAAAAGATGAACACCATCTGCGCCAACAAACTGCTCAAACTGCTCGAGGAACCGCCATCGCAGACCGTGTTTCTCATGGTCAGCCAGCATCCCGAACAGTTGCTCACCACCATCCGCAGCCGCTGCCAGTCCATCAGCGTGCCACCACTCACCGAGACCGACATCGAGCAATACCTCGTCCGTCACGCTGGCATCGACCCGCAGATGGCAGCCATCACGGCACACACATCATCAGGCAACATCTGCAATGCCATCCACGCCATCACCGACGACAGCGAGCAGCAGCAGTTCTTCGACCTCTTTGTCAGCCTGATGCGTCTGAGCTACATGCGCCGTGTGAAGGAGATGAAGCAGTGGAGCGAAGAGGTGGCGTCGCTCGGCCGTGAGCGCCAGAAACGCCTGCTCGCCTACTGTCAGCACATGATACGCGAAAACTTCATCTACAACTTCCACACGCCCCAGCTCAACTACATGGCGGCGGCAGAGTCGCAGTTTGCAGTGAAGTTTGCACCGTTCATCAACGAGCGCAATGTCATCGGCATCATGGACGAACTCAATCTGGCACAGCGCGACATCGAGCAGAACGGAAGCGCCCGAATCGTGTTTTTCGACTTCGCACTCAAAATGATTGTGCTCATAAAGAACCGATAAACACTTTTTGGGCGGAAACATTTGGTCATTACATTTAAATGTCATATATTTGCAGACCTAATCATTGCTCACACACTGATAACAGAAAACGAAAACAGTACAAACTGACAGAAAACGAATTATTCCTGAGTTCAAGCACGAAACGCAATCGGTGAGAAGAATTTGAGCCGGGCGGCTTTGCCGATTGTTTCTGACACGAAGATACAGTTTTTTTCAGAAACTGGACTTTTTTCATCCCAATACCTATGTAAGTTTTAAGTATGGCCAACAAATTATTTTCACAGAGTATTTGGTTTACAACTAATATTTAGTTAAATTTGCGGTTGATATGGGAACAAAGGAGAAATTAATAGAGAGATTCAAAGCAATCCCGTCAGATTTCACGTTCGATGAATTGGAGTGATTATTGGCAATTTATGGATTTGCGCGCTCAAATAAAGGGAAGACATCCGGTTCAAGAGTCGTTTTCAAGAACCAATCGGGAACACCGATTATGTTGCATAAACCGCATCCTGGCAATATTGTCAAAACATATGCGCTAAGACAGGTGATGGATGAACTGAAAAAATAAGGAGTTAATATGAATACATTGAGTTACAAAGGTTTTATTGGAACAGTAAATTTTTCCGAGAAGGATAGTGTTTTTTTCGGGAAGATTGAAGGAATTGACGGTCTGGTCAATTTTGAAGGCGAAAGTGTTACCGAACTTACAAGCGCCTTTCACGATGCTG
>JAGHSZ010000086.1 GCA_018065565.1 Candidatus Colivivens caballi | reverse complement strand
CATTCCTCAACAGTGATATCGTCATGCTGCTGAAAGACGACAAAAGAATGGCAAAAGCACGATGCGAAATTTCGGATTCGGAGTGGGACGAATTGCAATCTGTTCTCCGGCAATGTCTGCCGTCATTCTATTCCAAGATAAATCAGGGTGATTTGCTTACACATCAGGAGAAGCAGATCAGCGTACTTACACTGATGAATGTCGGCACGAAAGAGATGTCGAATATGTTGCATAGTACCCCGTCGCGTATATCCAACGCCAAGGCAACAGTAAACCAGAAACTGTTTAATGACCAGTCGGGGGCACAGTCTCTGCGCCGAAACATCCTCGCATTCGTATCGAAAATGTAATCCAGACATAGCAATACGGCATATATGTGCAAATGTGAATTTTATGTGAATTATTAGGTATAAACGACACATTTACAGTGTGTTAATACCCCCCCCTAAGGGATTGCACATGTAGCGTGAACTATTTGAAAGAGAGATATTTTGTAGGTAATTATAATTTACTTATATTTGCAAGCAGTTATAACCAATTATAGAACCCACCTACAAAATATATTAATCAACACAAAACCAATTAGCTTATGAAACATTTTATTTTACTATTATTGTTAGCAGTCAGCAGCCTTGCCAATGCCAAAGGTATGCTGGACGAAGGAAATGTGTGGAGTTACAAAACATTAGGATATTCTGTATGGCAGAGTGACTTATTGGTCGAAGTGACTTTCATGAAATACTTCATTGATGGTGAATGTGAGAAAAACGGCAAGACATACAAGAAGATATGGAGGCAGGATGCTCGTTATAATACATTCAACTACGAATATGACGAAAGCTATGTCACATATTCTGGCGTGAATTTCTATGCTTGCGCACGCGAAGAGAACGGAAAGGTGTATATACCAACCGAAGACCTTATAAGGATAGTTGGCGATGAAATGGTTTTATCATATTTTTATGAAAATTGGTACTGGTGCGAACGGTACGATGATGAATACCTGGTTTTCGATTTCAACATCGAACAGCCACTCATTGCATCGCATTGGCTGCATCCTTATATTGGATACGATGAGGGGCTCTTTTGCACCGATATTAATTCGCCAATTGATGCGGTAATGCGCACTACCACTCTCAACCTGTTCTACCGCAACGGCGAACAGGAATACATTGCAGACGATTATTACCCAGATCCATTCTTCCCAGAGGTGACCACTGCAATTTCTGCCCCAGCAGAGAACATGGCACAGCAGGGCAACGCCATCTTCACCATCCAGGGCACACGCCTCACTGCGCCTCAGAAGGGGCTGAACATCATCAACGGAAAGAAGGTGATGATTCGATAGAGCCCGCATCCGTCTTTCCCGATTGCGAAAATGCTCCATCGTACGCTCATGTTTTCTTTTACGAGCGTTCGTAAATGCTCGCACGAGCGGAGGATAATTGAAAAAGGTGTACACCTTCCTGAAAAAAGGTGTACAGGTTATTTCGAAAAGGTGTACACCAAACGACAAGAAGGTGTACACCTTTTTATAGTTTATGAGCGCTCGTGAAGGAAAACATGAGCGCTCGTGAGGCAATTTATGAGCGCTCGTGAGACAGTTTATGTGCGCTCGTGTGGCAATGCGCTTGCAGATGCCAGATGAAAACGATGATGCTGATACGCAAAAAATGTGTTGAAATGAACCGTATATGGTCAATTTTTCATAACTTTGTAGTCGATAATGTCAAAGTTGTATTCACATATCAGGCAGATGCTTTCGCCCAGTTGTGGCGAACACGAGGCTCGTGCCATTGCGTTTGTGCTATTGGACGATGTGTGCGGACTTAGCCGGACTGATGTGCTGATGGACCGTGACGACGAACTCGATGAACCGACCCGTCAGTGCATACTGTCTTTGGCTCAGCGGATTGCCGATGGCGAACCCTTGCAGTATGTCACGGGCACAGCGCTGTTTGACGGACTGAAAGTAGGGGTCGCTCCCGGTGTGCTGATTCCGCGTCCCGAGACGGAGGAACTGGTGGCTGCTGTGTCGCAGCCGGTGTTGCCGGCAGGGACAGTCGTGATTGATGTGTGCAGTGGCAGCGGATGCATTGCCCTGGCACTGAAACACCGTATGCCTCAGACCGTTGTGGTTGGCGTTGATGTGAGCGAACCGGCACTTGCCATTGCTGCCGACAACGCAGTACGGCTCGGACTGGATGTGGATTTCCGTAAGATGGATGTGCTGAATGATGCTGAGTGGGACCGACTGGCTGTCTGGCTGGCAACTGCCACGGCCGATGGCTGGGACTGCAAGCAAACTGAAACCACGAACACGGGACGGCATGTTGGCTTGATTGTGAGCAATCCGCCATATGTGTGCGACTCCGAACGCGAGGACATGGAATCCCTGGTGCTCGACCACGAACCTCATATTGCCCTGTTTGTGCCCGATGCCGACCCACTGTTGTTCTACCGCACCATCACGCGCAATGCTCATCGGCTGCTCATGGACGGAGGTGTGCTGGCATTCGAAATCAACCGGCGGTTTGGGGCCGAGATGGCTCAACTGCTGAGGGACGAAGGTTTCAGCGGTGTGGGTGTGATGCAGGATGCGTTTGGCAATGACCGCATTGTGACTGGAGTATGGCGTTTAAGTGAAAAGTAGTGCTGCGCAAGTGAAAAGTGAAGAGTGAAAAGTGAAAAGTAGTGCTGCGCAAGTGAAGAGTGAAAAGTGAAGAGTGAAAAGTGAAAGTAGTGCTGCGCAAGTGAAAAGTGAAGAGTGAAAAGTGAAAAGTAGTGCTGCGCAAGTGAAAAGTGAAGAGTGAAAAGCGAAAGGTGAAAAGTGAAGAGTGAAAAGTGAGGCTAATGGCCAACGGCTAACGGCTAACAGCCTAATAATGGCTAACAGCCAACGGCCAACAGCTAACGGCATAAATTAATCCCGTTCACAGAGAATGCCATTGGCATTACCGAGAGTTCAACAGAGCCATGCGGACACCCACACTCAGTGTCCTCTCCATGTGCCACAGGCACGCTCTGTGAAAAGGTTTGTAAAATAGATAAGGTGGGTTCTATAAATTCACCGTTACAATAAATAATATAACTGATGGGCTTAAATATACTTTTCGCCGCTTTTGGCTTCCTTTCGGCATCTTGCTGTTTGTCACTCGGTCACAATGCTCGCATTGCTCCCTCGTTCCGCACAGCAATCTGCTCGAAACTAATCGCAAAATCGTCAGAAATTAATTTATAGAACCCACCATATATGAAAACCTTCTCTGTGTTGATTGATGAGAATGCTCTAAGCATAAATCTCTACAAAGTAAGGAAGTGATAATTAGCGAAGCGATTCGTCAACAGAGCAA
>JAGHSZ010000121.1 GCA_018065565.1 Candidatus Colivivens caballi | reverse complement strand
TCTGTTCAAAAAACTCCTTTGTCGGCATAAACGCCGAGTTGTCGCAAACCTCATGACATTCAGTCATTCGGTCATCATAACGCTAATGAACGATTTGGGTTTAAAGGGATTAAAAGATTAAAGGGTTGAGTAGTTCCTATTTTGCAAAAAACTTCTTGCCGTTCATGATGTAAACCTGTCCGCTCTGGATGCGTGTCACCTTCTGTCCCTGAATGTTGTAGATGACACCTTTGCTTTCGGATGGGGTGAGGCTTTCTATTCCAGTCGGTTCATAGTCGCCAAATACGGTGAAGTTGACGAATGCCTTTGCTGCTGCACTTCCGCCCGTGTAATACGGCGTGTCAGTCCTTGTGTCTATCTGCATCCAGAAACGCTGTGGTGCCAGACTGACACCTTCACCCATCTTTTGGAAGACACCACTTTTATTAAGTGCATACCAGTTGTTTTCATAGCCATTTGTCGGCTGATAGTTGCCTCCGAATGTAAAGGTGTCGTAAGACGACTGCACGGTCAGGCGTTGTGCCTCCAGTTCCGCGTCGGTGGATTTCCTTATGCATATATCTGGACCAACAAGTTGCATGCTTACTTCTGAATTCTGTGCCTTTACCACATACGGCGTGTTGGCCTTCACAATGGCATCTATGTCTGTCATCTTTGCAAAGGCAATGTAAGGTTGCTTATTTCCATCCATCAGCACACCTGCAATCTCTGCAACCTCCATTCCGGCTGTATTCATATCAGATACCGTCACATCGAACGGAACGAACCACGCCTGCCATACGCCAGTGGTATTTTTGAACGAGCGGCTGTAGGCCAGACCACTAACGGCATAGAAATCACAGTCGGATTCATACTTTGCTTTGTCGGTGAACACTATACTTTCAGTGCTATTCAGAACATATTCACCGTTATTTTCGTCCAGCATATACTTCTTATCACCAAGGGTGACATACTTGTAACTGCTGATGGTGTTCTTTGCCTCGTCCCTGATTAATATTGCAATTGTTGCGTTTCTGGCACCGTCAATACTTTCCACATAGTTGTCAAAGTCGAACGCAAGGTTCTCGATGCCTTCAACAAGCCCTTGCACCTCCGTCTTTGCGTTTTCCTTCGTCTGCTGCAGTCTTATATCATCTGCTTCCATGTCAGGCAGAGGAGAGTCACCGAGCATGATGCTACGGAATTCGCGGATAAGTGCCATGTCCACATCAAGGGTAGCCGTGAAATAATTCTCGAACACATCGCGCAGCGTACCTCCTTCTGGAATTTTGCTACGGAACTCATCCCCAAACTTCTCCTTGTAGGTTCCGGCATTGACATCATCATCACCTGAGTCAATAGTGCGCAGACCGGCAGCCGAGAACGAGGTCGTTTCGTAGTCCTTCATCAGGTCTGACTCGTTCACTCCGAGCAGTCCTTCGAGCATGAAGCACAGGAATCCTGTACGGTCGGCACCTATGCGGCAATGGATATCTACGGCAACGCCCTTGCGTAGATTGCTGACGATGAATTCAAACTCCTTCTTCAGATTGCTGATGGTAGCAGCTTCGTACATCTTGCCTAAACCATTGGCAATAATGTATTTGTACTCAGCCCAGTAGTAATTGTCATCTCTGGTAGCATTCTTTAACCATGGGCGGTTGCCATCCGTGTTGCGAAGGTCTATCTCAGCGCCTATGTTAAGATTAGTCAGGATTTCCCGTTCGGCATCAGTGATATTGTAGCTATTGCCCTTAAACTCGGCATTGCGGAAAATCTTACCATATCTCATGTATTTCACCGTACCGCCATCATCGACTTGCTTGCCTCCTAAGTCACGCATGTTTACCGCATTGTCGCC
Organism: Candidatus Colivivens caballi; assembly: GCA_018065565.1. Taxonomy (GTDB): domain Bacteria; phylum Bacteroidota; class Bacteroidia; order Bacteroidales; family Bacteroidaceae; genus Colivivens; species Colivivens caballi. Next base: position 358 of record JAGHSZ010000121.1, on the reverse strand, counting down.
CACCATCACCATCCTTAGCTGACCGCCTACCGTGAACTTCCCAGCCGACTTCCCGTCAGCAGTCGTGTAGTGATATGTTGTGCCAGGCATGAGGTTGTAGATGTCAGCCACACTCTCTCCTGCTGGCACGGTGATGGTATAGGCTCCTGTCATGTCCTCGTTCTGGCAGTACGACAGAGTCTGGTCTTCCGCTGACGCCACTATCGGGATACGTACAGGATTAGGCTGATCCGTGCGGTTATAGGCAGGAAGGCTTGTGTACTGGCTTACAGTCGATGTGCCGTCGGCAGTGTAGTCCGGATTCTCTGCCCAGAAACGTGCTGCGGCATAGTTCTCAATAGTGCAAGTGAAGTCCATC
>JAGHSZ010000154.1 GCA_018065565.1 Candidatus Colivivens caballi | reverse complement strand
CCGTCCTTCTGAATAGCACCACTTGTTGTGATCTTAGTTGAACGACCACCTTCCATAACTGGGTCATCGTATTCGTCTGTTACGAATTCGAGTCCTTCTGGGAGATATATGTCAGCCTGAACACCACAGATTGGGTCTTCTGCATTGTTGAGGTCAACATTGAGTGTGAACTCCTGACCTGCTACAACTTCGTCAGCAGAGAGTGTGAGGGTCGCAGAACCTTCAGCAGCTGCGAGGATAGTCTTAGCCTTGCTTGCAGATTCGCCACCAGTGAGGATGCTGTTTGCAACAAGACTAATATCAGTTACATTGACTGAACCATCAGCGTTGAAGTCGGCTGCATCAAGGTTGAACGGATCAGGTTCGTCACCAAGGATGTAACTTGCGATAGAAGCGATGTCAGCAACATTGACAGCACCATTATTGTCAACATCACCAGAAAGGACAGGCTGTGGAAGGTCATCGTATGTATAAACATCAATCCACTGTATGTAGTCACCATTCTTGTCAAATGAATAACTGCCTTCCATCTGCTGTGTCTCGTCGTTCCATGCAGTACCGACCATTTCACAAGTATTGTATTCTGTATCAACATAATTTGAGCCACCCTTGCCATGATGTACGATGACGAACTGTCCATACTGAACATTTGGCACTGTTACGGTTGACTTACGCATGAAGTAGAGTCCAATGTTAGAAGTGTAGAGAGCCAGTCCGCTTGAATATTCACCAGTAGAACTTGCAGTAATGTCCTGCTTAATGATAAGTCCTTGAAGTGCACCAGCTGCATCGCCCTTGTAGCGCCAAACAAGTGAGTCAGGGTCGTCAGTTTCGACATCGAGCCAAGCGCGAGTACGGGCAGCATCGTATGTCCAGTCGTAGTAACCAATATATTCAACAGCCTCTGTTGGTACATCGTCTTCACCAGCGAGATAGCGTTCGCGTGAATACCAAGTAGTGTCAGCAGGATTTTCAGGATTTACATAGTATGCACCACTAACATAGAGGTTCTCAATCTTCTCGAGGAGTTCTTCATCGAGTTCGTCGCTGAGATAAGTGTAGTCGTGCTTGCCCTCAGCAGCCTTTTCCTCATTGGCACGGCGTACTTCGATACCTTCCATGTCAAGTTCGTCGAGCGTATAGACACCGTCATCATAACCGTCGCAAACCACGCGTACTTCGATGGCATCGTGAGCCATGATTTCATCACCTACCACATAGTCACCTTCGTAGTAGTCGTCATCGATTGTGATGTCAAGTTCATAGTCTTCCTTACAAAGAGTGTTGTTCTTCCAGTCAATCTTGTATGTACGGTCAATACCATCAATTGCAGTAAGAGTCAGAGTTGGAGCATTGAGTGTGATGAGGCCAACTGGCACATTGAGTGATGCCACATCTGACACGATGCCGTCGGCTGTGATGCTGGCAGCATTGAGCTGTACGAATCCGTCGCCATCCTCGTCATCTGACTCATATACTTCTACCCATCCATCAGAATCGAGGTCTGGGTCGTAGAAGTTGTCGCCCCACTCTCCATTGATAGTAGTTGGCAGACCTGTTTCCTCATCGCGGAAGATTGGGTCCTCGTCGCCAATTGACCAATAAGTCAAAACTGGATTTGAGTAAGAAGACTCACCCGGGTTGATGGCAAGCATACGGTCCTCATAGTTTACTGCCTTAACTTCAAATGAAGGGGCATCAACAAATTCAGGATTGAGTGTGTTGTTGTAAATCAAAAGCACAGAAATGTAGTTTCCGTTTGCCAAGACCAGATTGAAATCGCCATCAGCCGTCATCATATAATAATGGAATGCGTCAGCTGTACCAGGCACAGAAGTTGAGTCATCGACTTCAACCATTATCTCCTCTTGCAGTGCATGGATGGAGTCGGTGATATCGATAGCAACTGCTTCGCCCTCTGGATAAGAAAGGTGAGCATTATCCTCGTAAGTGTTTGTAGTGGTAGTACCTGCCTGAATCATAATCACCTGATCTTTCTTCATGCCCTTCATTGTCAGGATTCGGTTGCTTGCACCGACAAAGATTCCTGTGACACGGTTGGTGCGGTGATAGATGTTTGTGTCCTGAGCATACATGAATGACAAGCCCTTGGATGACACCTGATAGACATTGACATAGCTGTCGGTTACATCATTATAGACTGTGAACGAAGCAGGATCGGCATTGAGTGCCCATTCAGGCAAGGCTTCACCATTGAGTTGCCAATTGATGAAGTCGAAATTCTTTGCAAGTCGATAGTTGTCGAAATGCCAGCAGGTGGAGTCGGTCAAATCGACTGTCGGGTCGGTATATGCCTGAGCCGACAAGCAGATGAACAATGCAGCCACCAATAATGAGTAAAATCTCTTCATAAATGTAGTGGGTTTAGTTAATAAAATTATTTGATAGGAATACTGGCAACAAAGGTATAAAAAAAAAGTTTGTAAGCAAAACATTCTGTTCACTTTCTTTATTTTAATGCCTCATATGTCAACATTTCTGTTGTGTCTTGCATCAAAAAGCAATAATTGTGTGTCCATATCATAGTTTTTTTGTAACTTTGCACACAAAAATACGGGGGAACAGCAAAGCTGAAAAGAATGACTGCCATATAATTTGGTAAAAACTGGGCACACGACATCTATACAAGTCCAAGCTGGCATTGCCCCAACTGCTAAAACCGAAAACCACACAATTATGGATAAGCCAATATACCAACGCGATGTACTGGAATTTGTCACAGTTGCAGTACAGTATTGTGCGTTGCTTGAAGACCTTGAAGGCAAGGAACGGACAGAGTTGCTTGATGTTATGAGCAAGCTGCTGCCACTTCTTTATCTGAAAAGTACCCTGCTGCCACGCTACGAACTGCTTAACGAAGACGAGGTGGGCAACGACTATGTCACCGAAGAGAACTACGACATCGTCCGTGGCAACATCGCCAGCATCATGGCAGACCGCGACGACTACCTCGATGTGTTTGTTGAGGACATGAAATACAGCGACACACCAATACTCGCAACAATCAGCGAAAATCTTGCTGACATCTATCAGGAGCTCAAAAACTTTGCCCTTGCATACAGGACTGAGGATGAAGACCAGATGATGGCTGCACTGTCAATTGTGAAAATCAATTTCGAGACCGAATGGGGACAGAAGGCAGCAAATGTGTTGAGAGCTATTCATGAAGCAAAATACGATGAAGACAATCTACGAGAAATTTGACAAGAAAATAATTCCCAACCTTCCCCGAACTCTGTTTCAGGGAAGAATATTCACCATAACCACTAACAGCGAAGCAGAAAAGGCGATTGACTACCTGATGCACCAGAGCATATTAGGGTTCGACACCGAGACACGACCTGCATTCCGACGCGGAGAGCAGCATCAGGTTGCACTGTTGCAAGTGTCATCGCCCGACACATGTTTTCTGTTCAGGCTCAACTACCTCGGCTTGGCCGACTGCATCATCCGCCTGCTGGAAGACCAGACAATTGAGAAAGTGGGATTGTCGTTAAAAGACGATTTCCGCAACCTCCAACAGCGAAAGAAATTCAATGCAGGGACATTCATCGAGTTGCAGGAAGAGGTGAAAGAACTGGGCATTGCCGACGGTTCATTGCAAAAGTTATATGCAAACCTCATCGGCGGACACATAAGCAAACGCCAGCAGCTCAGCAACTGGGAGGCCGACATACTGACAGAACCGCAGAAACTGTATGCGGCTACTGATGCATGGGCATGTATTCAGATTCACGAAGAAGTGAAACGACTGAAACACACTCACAACTACCTGCTCATGCCCGACGACACCAAAGACGCCAATTTGTAAACCAAATACATCCAAACGATAAGACGATGAAACGCATATACTTAAAACGAGGCAAGGAAGAATCACTCCGCCGTTTTCACCCATGGATTTTTTCAGGAGCAATAGCACGCACTGACGATGGCATTGAGGAAGGCGAAGTAGTTGAAGTGCTGACAGCCGACAAGGAATACATAGCAACAGGACATTTCCAGATTGGTTCGATTATGGTCAGAGTGCTGTCGTTCGACAACGAGACAATCGACCAGAAATTCTACGAACACAGATTAGCAGTTGCGCTCGATGTACGCCGTTGCATCGGTGTGGCCAATCGTACGAACAACAACACCTACCGACTCGTTCACGGTGAAGGCGACAACCTACCAGGACTGGTCATCGACATTTATGACAAGACTGCCGTGATGCAGGCACATTCAGTCGGAATGCACATGGACCGCAACATTGTAGCAGAAGCACTGAAAAGCGTGATGCACGACAGCATCGAGAACATTTTCTACAAGTCTGAAACCACATTGCCATTCAAGGCTGAACTCGGTCAGGAAAATGGTTTCCTGCTCGGCGGCAGCAAAGAAGATGTCGCCATCGAGAACGGATTGAAGTTCCATGTTGACTGGTTGCGTGGACAAAAGACAGGTTTCTTCGTTGACCAGCGCGACAACCGCAGTCTGCTCGAACGATACAGCAACGGACGCACTGTGCTCAACATGTTCTGCTACACAGGAGGATTCTCGTTCTATGCAATGCGAGGAGGAGCAAAACTGGTTCACAGCGTCGATTCCTCACAGAAGGCCATTGACCTCACCAATGCAAATGTCAAGTTGAACTTCCCCGATGACCCTCGCCACGAGGCATTTGCCGAGGACGCATTCAAGTTTCTTGACAACATCGGTCAACAACCAGGGTCACCAACATACGACCTCATCATCCTTGACCCACCAGCATTTGCAAAGCACAAGGATGCACTGCGCAATGCACTTAAAGGTTACACCCGACTCAACCAGAAGGCATTCGAGAAGATTACCCCTGGGGGAATCATCTTCACATTCAGTTGCTCGCAAGTTGTCACAAAAGACAATTTCCGCAACGCCGTCTTCACTGCTGCTGCAATGGCTGGACGCAAAGTACGCATTCTGCATCAGCTGCACCAGCCAGCAGACCATCCAATCAACATCTACCACCCAGAAGGTGAATACCTGAAAGGACTGGTTCTGTATGTGGAATAAATTCACAGAGCACCATTGTTTTTTCGAACTGAATCAGCAGACAAGATTGAGGTGTGTTCTATAAATTCACCTTCACTTATGCAACGGAAATGAAAAAGTTTATTATGACATCAGATACAGGCAATCCACATACGGCATCTGCGCAGAGAAGTCTCATACTTCGCTGCGCATTCTGCCTGCTTATGCTATTGGGTCAGACCACATTCGCGCAGGTCACTGGCATCGTTGTCGATTCAAAGACCAAGCAGCCATTAGAGTATGTCAATGTCTTCTATGCGAAACAGAGGATAGGCGAATTGACCGACCTCAACGGCAAATTTTCCATCAAGGAGAACGACAACTGGAACGAACTGACAGTATCTGCGCTTGGCTATGTCACTAAGCTCGTCAAACTTCAACCTGGCAAGAAAAAGAACCTTGTCATTAAACTCGTAAGCGAGCCTCACAAAATTGAAGGCGTGACCATCGTCAGCAAAAAGAAAAAGTACAAGAAGGAAAACAACCCCGCTGTCGAACTGATGCAGAAAGTCATTGCCCACAAGAAGAGCAGCGACATACATGAACACGACTTTTACCATTACAACAAATATGAAAAAATGGTGTTCTCTGCCTACGATGTCAACGACGAGTTTTTCGAAAACGAGAAGATGCAGCGCTTCGCATTCATGAAGGACCACCTCGAAAAGTCGGAAGGTACCGACAAGCTCATTCTGCCACTCACCGTTGATGAGACCATTTCCGAGCACATCTACCGTAAGCACCCCGAAACTGAAAAGACGATAATTAAGGCGCAAAGCAGCAAAGGTATATCCGAACTGATCAACACAGGCGAGATCCTTACGACCACACTCAAGGATGTCTTTACTGATGTGGACATCTATCAGGACAACTGCCGCCTGCTCCAGACATTCTTCCGCAGTCCAATTGCCAACAATGCAATTTCCTTTTATCGTTATTACATCCAGGACACGACTTTTATCGACAACGACAAGGTCATTGAGGTGAGTTTCCTGCCAAACAATCAGCAAGACTTCGGATTCTCAGGCACGCTCTACATCCTTGCAGACTCGACATATCAACTGCGTAGAGTCGAATTCAGCATACCACGGCAAAGCACCGTCAACTTTGTCAGCAACATGCTCATTCAACAAGAGTTTAAGCAGTTGCCAAGTGGCGATAGAGTTGTAACCAGCAACGACATGTTCATCGAGATCAGCGTTGCAAGTTTCCTCCAGAACCTTCAAGTGAAACGAATAATCCGCAACACTGATTTCAGTTTCGTCGAGATTCCAGAAAAAGAATTCAAGAAAGTCAAGGGTAAAGTGCTGACCGAAGCCGATGCCGGCATGCGAGATGAGCAATACTGGAACCTGCACCGCGATGTAAAATTGTCGGCCAGCGAGAACAAGATAGGTACTTTTGTCAAGAAAATCACAGAGATAAAAGGATTCAAGTATGCTATCTTTGCAGCAAAACTCCTTGCCGAGAACTTTGTAGAGACAGGCGACAGCATCAACAACAAAGTGGACATCGGTCCTATCAACACCATAATCTCCAACAACCACTACGACTCATGGCGTTTCCGTATGTCAGCCCTCACAAATGCAAACCTGTCAAGGCATTTGTTTGCAAGCGGTTACATTGCCTATGGTACACAGACCAAAAACCTGTATGGCAAGGCTCAACTGACTTACACATTCAACAAGCCGGGATATCTGCCACGAGAATTCCCTATGCACAGCATTTCAGTTAGTTACTGGAACGACATCATAAGCCCATTCGACAAATTCATACAGACCGACAAGGACAATGTGTTCACTGCACTCAAAGCGGGCAAGGTTGACCAATTCAACCACACCAACGAAGTGAAGGCATCGTATGTTCACGAATACCTTACCGGCATAAAACTGACAGCCGACTACACTTATGCCGACAACAAGGCCGTTGATGCTTTGTTCTATCAGCCACTCGACGGAGCTGGCTTGCCACAGAACAATCCAGAACTATGGAAAGAGCGCATCAAGACCAGCGAATTCAAAATAGGAATGTCCTATGAACCTGGTGCAACATACTTCAACACGAAGCAAAGCCGCAAGCGCATCAACCGCGACGCACCAATTTATTCCATCAGTCACACAGTCGGCATCAATGGTCTGCTCGGAGGTGAATACAACTACAATGTCACAGAAGCAGGAATTGAAAAGCGTTTCTGGATGCCTGGCTCATGGGGTTATATGGATGTCACGGTCAGAGGTGGAATCCAATGGAACAAAGTACCATACCCACTATTGATCCACCCTGCTGCCAATCAGTCATACATTCTGCAAAAGAACACATTCTCGTTGATTAACAACCTTGAATTCTTGAACGATAGGTATGTCAGTTTCATGTATCAGTGGAACATCAACGGCAAACTGTTTAACCGCATTCCACTGCTCAAACGACTGAAATGGCGCGAACTCATCGGTGTCAATGTACTATGGGGCAAGTTGTCAGACAAGAACAACCCTGCCGCATCAGGTTATACAGATTCGGAACTGTTCTATTTCCCTGGGCACTTCCAGTCTGACGGAACTTATGAATGCAACACAAGCCTTATGACCAACACACCATACATCGAGGCTCGCTTTGCCATTCATAACATATTTAAGTTCTTCCACATAGAATATGTGCGAAGACTCACATACCTTGACAACCCCGACATTCACAAGTGGGGCATTCGATGCAAACTTGAACTGACATTCTGATGCCAGTCAGTTTCAGATTGCAAAAGAAGATTAACACAGGCAAAGAGGAGAGAGTGGAGAGCGAAGAGATGAGAGTGGAGAGATGAGAGTGGAAAGGTGAGAGGTGAGAGTGCTCTATGCTTTAAGCTCTAAGCCCTAAACTCTAAGCTTTAAATTAATCCCTACGCTCCTAAATCTGAGCAAGCGAAAGTATAACAAAATGATTTGACCGTTCTACATCATGAGCAGAATTCTATTCATAATAATCAGTCTGGCAATGTTTCTTCCAATCCACGGAAAGGATGAGACGAACGATAAGGTTTTCAACCGCAAGGCCTTATTGTCTGAGATCAAAGCCGACCTGAAAGCACAAAAATACAGCCAGGCTGACGACAAGATTAAAAAGGCTGTCGCTGAATATTCAGAGGCGAAGCAGGATGCCGAAATCATTAACATCCACATGAATGTGGCTCATCATCTCTCTGAGGCAGAAAATCGCAAGATATTCCTCAACAGCAAGCCCGACACGGCTGCATATCTCAACCAGATATATCGTGTTTACGAATTAGGTCTCCTATGCGATTCGCTCGACTCACTCCCGAACCGCAAAGGGAAAATACGCCCTCGTTACACCGAAAACATCAAGGAACGCCTCACCTTCTACCGCAAGAACCTCATAAGCGCAGGCAAGTATTTCTACAAAAAGCAGAAGTACCACGATGCTCTCCGATTTATCCAGATGTACATCAACACCCGTGATTTTCATTTGATTCAAGACACACTCACCTCATATCAAGACATATATCCTCTTGCCGTTTTCTCGTCTTACGGTGCAGAAAACTACGATGCAGTCAAGACATACTTGCCTCGTTGCGAGTCTGACAGCCTCCACCGCAGTCTGCTGTGCCAGATTGGCAGCAAGACTTACATGGCAACGAATGACACACTGACTGCATTGCGCTATCTGAACGACGGATGGGAATGCGACCCTACAAAGGATTATTTCTATCTGACACTCGTACACTATTACATTGACCACATACAGTACGGGAAAGCCCTGAGCATCATCAACAAGCAACTCTTGCGTGAACCAGAAAGTCAGGAACTGTGGTACATCAAAGGCAAAAGCCTGCAATGTCTTGACAGTCTCGATGAAGCCATCGGAGCATATCAGCAAGTGGTCAGCCTAAATCCAAAGCACATGCAGGCATTGAGTAGCATGGGAGAGACCTATGTCACGCAGGCACATAATCTGTACAAAAGCACCACTGCCAAGGTTGGCAGCAAAGACTATATCCAGTCGCGCAAACGGCAGAATGCGCTCTACAACAAAGCATGCGAAGTGCTGGAACAGGTCAGGAATTCTGCCCCTGACGACCAGACACTGTGGTTCACCAACCTGCGCGAAGTCTATTACAGGCTGAACAAAGGTAAAGAACTAAAAGAACTCGAGAAGATTAAGAAATAGAGCAATTTGGCAAAGAAACATCCATAAATACGGTCATTAACCTTTTTTATGTAGTTACTTTGCCAATATATGAAAAATAATAACTATTTTTGCATCTAAATTAGTTGCAGGCGACAACTACAAACAACCAAGCAAGTCAAAACAAGAATATATAACCATTAAAAAAGACAAAAACAAATCGATATGAAAAAAGTTTTAGCATTCGCGCTCATACTCACACTGGCATTACCAATCAGCGCACAGCAAGCTCTTCTTGGCAAGAGCAGTAAAATGGCTCAAATGGACAAATCGCCTTATATGGAAGGCGCAGTGCCAGAAGTCAACGGCAAAGTAGTGTTCTCAAAGTCAATCGCTGCCCCAGGAATGAGCAAGGCTGACATATTCAAGATTCTGGCGTCATGGGCTAACCTGCGCTTTATGGCAAACACAGAATACGGTCTGTGGAACGAGCCGTCATATTTCAAGAACCTTGATTATTCCGCAGTAAAGATTGCAGACCCTGTTGCAGGTCGTCTGGTGTGCTTCGGCAATGAAGAGCAGGTGTTCTCAAACAAGGTCCTTGCGAAAGACTACACAGTACTCAACTACAACCTTTCGCTTGACATCACCGACGGAAATGTGAATGTCACAATGACTGACATTGCATATACATATACTTTGTCAAACGATCCAGAGCGAATTCTTGCCGAAGACTGGATTACCGACAAGGAAGCAATTTCAAAGAGAGGCAAACTGTTGCGCATCAGTGGCAAGTTCCGCATAAAGACCATCGATGTAAAGAACGAGATATTTGAAGAGATTGAAAACAACCTCAAAAAGAACTAAGCAGTCCATCGCCAGTTTCCACTTTTCCGATTCAGACATAGACAATGAAGACCGACGAAATAGACAAAATCATTGCTGAGGCACTTGAAGCAGACAAGCATCCCGACTCTCACCGCAGACACAACGGAAGGTCACTGACATCAAGCCGTTCATCGAAGATTCTGACAGCACGCAAAGTACTCAACACCGTGTTCATCATCGGTTTCATTGCTGCCGTCGTCATTTACTTTGCCCTGCCCGACCAGAGAATGCTGTTCTTCTGTGTAGGATTCGGCTCCATGCTCATCAAGATTGTTGAATTCTTTTTGAGATTTATGTTTTAAGGTGGGTTCTATGAATTCACCGTTGCAATGTAAATCATAAACAAAGGGCTAAAATAAACTTTTCGCCGCTTTTATCACAATGCACCTTTTTCATCCGCACATCCACATAGGCTTCAAGAGCAGCATCACATTAAGCTTCTTCCTTGCACTCATTTCTCTTCCTACATCAGCACAAAGAATTGTTGGAGGTCTTGAGTCTAATCTTGATATGCAGATGACGCCTGATGATGATGCTGACAGAGATGATGAAGAAGACAACAAGGAAAAGAAAATTGTCCCTGTTGACATTTTCGCCTGGACCATCGACGAGAAATATGGCAACCTTACACCTGCCGTCGTTGACACCTTGCAGCACCTCTACCCCACCCGAACACTGAACGAAGGAGCATACGGACACTACAACCACCTCGGCAACCTGGGTACGCCACGGCTCAACCGCATTTACATGGAACGCAGCACAGGCGACGATTTCATCTTCATCAACCCATACGACCAGTTTTTCATAACCACACCTAAATTCCTCTTCTTCAACACAAAGTCGCCATTCCTCAATGCCGATTACAGTTGGTGTGGCGACAAGCAGACTGGTGATTCACACATTAAAGTGACATTTACCAACAACGCAGGCAAGCGTGTCAACTTCGGTGCAATTTTTGATTACATGTACGCCGAAGGCTACTATGCCAACCAGTCAGCAGCCCATATGGGTTCATCGGCTTTCGCATCATACATAGGCGACCGTTACGACTTCCATTTCTACTACACGCACAATCACATGAAGACTGCCGAAAATGGAGGTATCACTGACGAAGAGTACATCACTAAACCCGAGAACCAAAAAAAGAGTTTCGACTCAAACGACATACCTACACTATTGTCGCGCACATGGTCGCGTCAGGATCACGACATCATACACTTCAACCATCGCTACAACATCGGATTCTGGCAAACCGACAGCGATTCAGTAGGCATTCACGACACATTTGTGCCTGTCACAAGCATTTTCCATACACTTCACCTGCAAAGCATGAAGCGTACCTACATCGCCTACAATGACCCACAGAACTATCACACCTACACATATCTGCCTGGTGACTCTGCAAACGACCGCACCAACTATCTTCAAATAAAAAACCTCATCGGACTTTCCTTGCGTGAAGGTTTCAACAAATATGCCGTTGCTGGCATCAACGCATACATCGGTTTTGACCGCAAGACATTCAAGATGCTGGATGGCACACCACAGCCTCAGTCGCCAACCGACCCTTCGTCAGGCAGCACAGTTCCATTCAATAACCGACTTTTGATGAAAGAAAGCACAGAGTCGGATGTGCTGATTGGTGGACAGATCATTCGCACACAAGGCACAATGGTCCATTACAATGTCAGTGCAGAACTTGTCACAGCAGGCGACAATCAAGGCGACTTTAATGTCAACGGACATGGCGAACTCAATCTGCCTGTCTTTGGCGACACAGCCCAAGTCAGCATTGATGCACTCATTGAAAACAAGCGTCCTTCATATTACATTCGCCATTACCATTCCAAGCATGCATGGTGGGACGACGAAGACCTTGACCAGCAAATGCGTACTCGCATCATGGGTACCATCAGCATTCCACACACCCGCACCACCATTACTGTCGGTGTGGAAAACATCAAGAACTACACATATTTCGCAGACTGTGGCAAAGCACTGGCTGACGGTGCACAGAGCCAATGGCCTATCACGAATAATTTCACATACGCCATTTCACCTATGCAGTATGGCAGCAACATTCAGGTCATCAGCGCAAATTTGAGACAAGACTTCAAGTTTGGTCCCGTACATTTTGACAACGATGTCACATATCAATACACATCGCACGATGCCCCGCTGCCTCTGCCGACACTGTCGCTTTACAGCAACCTCTATTTGCAGTTCAAGATAGCGAAAGTGCTGAAATGTGAACTGGGCGGCGATGTCAAGTTCTTCACGAAATACAATGCACCAGCCTATTCACCCGTCTTAGGTCAGTTTATGACACAGAACGCAGCAAACACCAAGGAAATCGGCAACTACCCTATCCTGAGTGCTTATGCTAATTTTGACCTAAAACGGACGAGGTTCTATGTACAATACTATCACGCTAACCAGAGCGAAGGACATTATTTCTGGGCACCAGGTTATCCTGTAAATCCAAGTTGCATAAGGTTTGGCCTCAGTTGGAACTTCTACGATTGACGCAAGTAGCAACCAGACGAGCAGAACATTAGTTTTAAGCAAAAAACAAGGCGCTATGAAGTTATCCGAACTGAAAACAGGCGAAAGCGGTGTTATCGTAAAAGTACACGGTCATGGTGGATTCCGCAAACGAATTGTCGAAATGGGGTTCATCAAGGGTACGGAAGTGAAGGTGCTGCTCAACGCCCCACTCCACGACCCTGTCAAGTACAAACTGATGGACTATGAAATCAGTCTTCGTCGCGCTGAAGCCGACCTTATAGAAATTGTTTCTATCGAAGAAGCAAAGGCCATGGCAAAGATGAAGGTACAGGCACCTGGAATTCCTGTTGATGGCTGCGAATACATCCATGCAATAGCAGAGGAACAAGGCAAAAACATCGACATGGTGTTTGTCGGCAACCCCAATTGCGGAAAGACCTCACTTTTCAACATTGCAGGCAAGACTCATGAGCGTGTAGGCAATTATTCTGGTGTCACAGTTGATGCAAAAAAGAGTGAGATTGACTTTGAAGGCTATCATCTGACAATAATCGACCTCCCTGGCACATATTCGCTTTCGGCTTATTCACCCGAAGAACTTTATGTCCGTAAATACATCATCGAACAGCACCCTGATGTCATCATAAATGTAGTTGACGCATCCAACATCGAGCGAAACCTTTATCTGACAACCCAGTTGATTGACATGGATGTGCCTATGATCATGGCACTTAACATGTATGACGAGCTGCGCAAAAGCGGCAACAAACTCGATACAGAGCAGTTGGGCCGTCTGCTCGGTGTGCCAGTAGTGCCGACCGTAGGCCGTTCTGGTGAAGGTGTAAACGAACTGCTCCACAACATCATTGAAATTTATGAAGGCAAGCAGCAAACCATGCGACACATACATGTCAATCATGGTCCGCTGCTTGAATCCATGATTGAGCGCGTCGAGGAACCAATCCGCAAGAACCCTGAACCACACCAGAACTATTCAGGCAGGTTTCTTTCAATCAAACTGCTTGAAAACGACCATCAAGTTGAAAGCATCATCAAGGGACTTGATAATGCCAAAGAAATCTTCGAGGTACGCAATCAGTGCCAAAACGAGATACAACTTGAAATGGGTGAAGACACAGAGAGTGTCATCACCGATGCCAAGTATGGCTTTGTCCAAGGAGCATTACGCGAATGTTACGAAAAGCACAGCAAAGCACAGAACCGACTGCTGACCAAGCGCATTGACGCAGTCGTTACAAACCGATGGGTAGGACACATCCTGTTTTTTGGCATCATCTACCTCATGTTTTATTGTACCTTCACCCTCGGCCAGTACCCGATGGACTGGATTGACAATGCCATCAAATGGATTGGAGCAAGCATCAGCAGTTGTATGCCCGACGGAATGCTCAAAGACCTCATCGTTGACGGCATCATAGCAGGTGTGGGCGGTGTCATCATTTTCCTTCCAAACATATTGATTCTGTATGCATTCATCTCCTGGATGGAAGATTCAGGCTATATGGCTCGCGTAGCATTCATCATGGACAAGATTATGCACAAGATGGGACTTCACGGCAAGTCGTTCATACCGATGATAATGGGATTTGGATGCAACATCCCGGCAATACTGGCAACCCGTACAATCGAAGACCGCAAAAGCCGTCTGATCACGATGCTGATCATACCACTCATGTCGTGCTCTGCCCGTCTGCCAGTATATATCATCATCATTGGTGCATTCTTCCCCGAACATGCCTCACTCATTCTGTTCTGCCTCTATCTGCTCGGCATCGTGTTAAGCGTCAGAATGGCAAAGTTGTTCAGTCGTTTCATCGTCAAAGGTGAGTCAAGTCCGTTTGTCATGGAATTGCCACCCTACCGCCTTCCATCGGCTAAATCGGTGTTCCGTCACACATGGGACAAAGGCAAGCAATACCTGAAAAAGATGGGAACAACCATACTCGCCGCAAGCATCATCGTATGGGCACTCAGTTACTTCCCACACACAGAAGGCATCACACACGAACAGCAACTCGAACAAAGTTACATTGGTACAATCGGAAAGGCCATCGCTCCGGCAATCAGCACTTGTGGCTTAGGCTGGAAGGAAGGTGTCAGCATCATCACAGGAATCGGTGCAAAGGAGATTGTGGCATCAACCATGGGTGTGCTCAACACCGTAAACGGAATGACAGCCCTGTCGGCACTTGCATTCATCGTATTTATACTCCTCTACATGCCATGCATACCATCATGCATTGCCATACGCCATGAGTCAGGCAAATGGAAGTGGACCGTATTCACAGCAACATACACCACAGTGTTAGCATGGCTGTGCGCAACACTGGTTTTCCAAATCGGTAGTTTCATAACCGGTTAATCAATTCTGAACGAAAAGACGAAATATGCAGGAAATCATAGCATACATATTGATAATACTCGCCATTGCCATCACCATCTATAAATTATGGCAACGCACTGTCATGCATCACCACACCACATGCCAGCGTGATGCAGAGACAACAGATGGCGACGACAGCAAATGTAAGCACTGTGACTGCATAGACTGCGACCTGCGAAAATAGTGGAGAGTGGAGCAATTCGTATCCCACAATGGCGATTAACAACAAGTAACTTTAAATAAAATACCCTATAATATGAATAGATTTGGATATGTACGCGTGGCAACAGCAATCCCACAAGTCAAAGTTGCAGACTGCACATTTAATGTACAACAAATTGAAAGTCTCATTGCACAAGCAGAAGGACGCGGAGTGAGCATCATCTGCTTCCCTGAACTATGCATCACAAGCGCCACCGCTGGCGACCTCATGTACCAGGAACTATTGATTACAGGAAGCGAAAACGCATTGTTCAAGCTTCTTGACTTCACCCGTTCACTCAACATCGTGTCAATTGTAGGCATGCCTGTACGCATAGGAGCACTACTGATTGATTCCGCCGTTGTGGTTCAAGGCGGCAAGATTCACGCAGTCATTCCAAACAAGCCTCTCGGCAACTGTGCCACCATGCTCTGTGGCAACACCGTATCAGTAAGTCAGGACACACTGATCCGTACAAACGAGACATACATCGGAATCACCATTGGCGACGACATCACACAGCCAAAGCCTCAGTGTGGCTGTCTGTGCCAGGCAGGAGCAGAAATCATCTTCAACCTCGCATCGGCAAAAGAGTTGATTGGCACCCACCGCAACATACACAGACAGATGTCGGTGGCTTCGTCACAGTGCAACTGTGCCTATGTGCTCAGTTCCTGCGGATATGGCGAATCAACGGCAGATGCCGTCTATGCTGGTCACGCACTGATTTATGAGGACGGAGAGTTGCTGGCAGAAAACGAACGGTTCAGCACAAAGGAGCAGCTCATCATCTCGGATGTTGACATTGAACTGCTGCGCCATCGAAGACAGGAAAAGACTACATTCATGCCAACAACAAGCAATATCATTACAATATCAAGTCACAGTTTGACACTTGAATCAGAAGAACCGACACTGCACCCCATCCGCAAGAATCCATTCATCAGCAACAGACACATGGATGAGCGTTACAGCGACATACTTGCCATTCAGACTGCTGGTCTGGCAAAGCGACTGACCCACACGGGTGCAAAGACATTGGTTGTCGGCATTTCTGGCGGCCTCGACTCCACATTGGCACTCCTTGTCTGCGCAAAGACCATCGACATGCTCCATCGCGGCCGAAAGGACATCATCGCCATCACAATGCCAGGATTCGGAACGAGCGACCGCACATACACTAACGCACTGACTCTCATGGAGTCGCTTGGCGTCACCCAACGCGAAATATCCATAAAGGAAGCATGTCTGCTGCACCTGAGCGACATTTGTCACAGCACTGACAATCACGATGTCACATACGAGAACTCACAGGCACGCGAGCGTACACAGATACTTATGGACATTGCAAACGACACGGGTGGACTTGTCGTCGGAACAGGCGACCTCAGCGAACTGGCACTGGGCTGGTGCACATTCAATGGCGACCAGATGTCAAACTATGCAGTCAACTGCTCCATCCCAAAGACACTGATGCAGCATATCGTACGATGGATTGCCAAAAACACAGAGGACAAGACCATCAGCGACACATTGCTCGACATCGTTGACACCCCTATCAGTCCTGAATTGACACCGGCAGACGACGAAGGCAAAATTCAGCAAAAGACCGAGAACCTCGTTGGTCCATACGAACTGCACGATTTCTTCCTCTATCACACCATACGCAACGGATTCCGCCCTGCAAAGATTTTGTTCATAGCAAAACAGGCATTCAAAGGCGAATACACCGAAGAGGAACTCATCCATTGGCTCACAACATTCTGCCGTCGCTTCATCACCCAGCAATTCAAGCGTTCATGCTCGCCTGATGGTCCACAAGTGGGTTCAGTCACTCTCATTCCGACACAGTGGCACATGCCAAGTGACGCATCTTCATCAGAATGGCTCAACAACATCGTACAATAATAAGTGATGCCTAATGGTTTCGTTTATATGCAATTCGTGTAAAAAACGGGAACCATAGTTTCAATGGGCAATCAGCGAATTAAACCATGATAACAAAGCAACTTCTGGACAACCTCTACAACGACTTTGATGTCAATGCATTCAAGAGCATAGACCCCTGTGGAGTGGTGTATCAGTTGCTCGACCACACCACCCTACAAGCCGACATCGAAATCGGTGCACTACTCACAGCAATGATCAGTTGGGGATCGCGCAAGGTCATAGTCCCCACCGCGCTTCATATGCTTCGCGATGAAATGCGATGGCACCCACACCGTTTCATCATGGAGGGAGAGTTTGAAGAGTCATACAGCAATGCAAAAAACCAGTGCGTCTATCGCACACTGAATGTTCCAACATTCAAGGCAATATGTCGCAACCTACAAGCCAACCTTAAAGGGTACAGCACGATGGAAGAGCGTCTGCAAGGTCTGACCGCACAAGAGGCAATATCCGAAATATGCACTTGGCTCGCCCCAGCCAAAGTAGGTACAATGAACCAGTCAGCCTGCAAGCGAGTGTGTATGTTTATGCGGTGGATGGTCCGCCAGTCGGCACCCGATTTTGGTCTATGGCAATCGCGTTCACAAGCCGACCTCTATGCCGTCATGGACACTCATGTGTGCTCCTTGACAAAAGACCTCATGACCAACAAGCGCCCCACCTGGAAGGCATGTGAAGAATTGACCGAATTGTTCAAGCGATGGAATGCATCCGACCCACTTAAATACGATGTTGCGTTGATGGTGTTAGCCGACCATCCAGACAACCAAGAGTCCCAAAACTAAGCCACGCAACTAAGTCCCCACAACTAAACCCACACCATCTCATGACCCTCCCCACCCCTCCCTTTCAGGGCGGTAGCAGATAGATAATAGGTGTTGATAAGAACTCACACAAATAACAAGGGCTGAACCTATGGTTCTTCGTGGTCGAATGTACACTGCTTCGGCATTGAAAGTCCACAGGTTTGGATGTAATTTACCACTGCTTCGGTGCTAAAAAGCCACTGCTTCTGTGTCGAAAACCCACAGGTTTGGGTATAAATTACCACTGCTTTCAGTTCCATTTTCTATACACAAAGTTAGTGAACATAATATATGGTTTGTCCCACCCACACGCGTATATATATGACACAACTATACGATTCGGGTGTGGTGCAAATGCTTTTTTTACCGTCCTTACTTCCTCCCCCTCCTTCCACTGCCACCACTTAAAAATTGATATTCGTGGCGACTAGGAGCGGGAGTAAGCAATGTTAGTGTAAAGGTAAGAAAAAGTTGGGAGATGGCCGGAATGAGGGTATCTATTCTCTCCAACTCTCTCCACATTCCATACATTCACAAGTTCCGTTGCTGTAATGTTCAACGTCCTCAGAGCCACAGTAGGGGCATTGTCCAGTTTGTGCCATAATAATCTAGTTTATTTATTG
>JAGHSZ010000029.1 GCA_018065565.1 Candidatus Colivivens caballi | reverse complement strand
ATGAAGGAAGCGGTAGAAAAGTATCAGACTTACCTCACTGAGCAGGGTGCTGAGATTATCAATGTAGAGAATTGGGGTCTCAAGAAGCTTGCTTACAACATTGAGAAGAAGTCAACAGGTTTCTATGTCATGATTGAATTCAAGGCAGAACCTACAGTGATTGCACCAATGGAGTTGCAGATGCGTCGCGACGAGCGCGTCATCCGCTATCTCACAGTTAAGAACGAAAAGTACGCAGCTCAGTATGCAGAGAAGCGTCGTAACCTAAAGAAGGAGGCTTAAGACATGGCAGCACAGACATCATCAGAAGTACGATTCCTTACTCCACAGACAGTTGATGTGAAGAAGAAAAAGTATTGCCGTTTCAAGAAGAGCGGAATCAAGTACATCGATTACAAAGATTCAGAATTCCTGAAGAAGTTCCTCAACGAGCAGGGTAAGATACTTCCACGCCGCATCACTGGCAACTCTCTGAAGTATCAGCGCCGCGTGGCTCAGGCTGTTAAGCGTGCACGCCACCTCGCACTCCTTCCATTCGTAACCGACCTGCTTAAGTAATTCGAAGCAAACATTTGTCTAACAATTAAAAAGAAAGGAAAAGTTATGAAAATCATATTGAAGAGTGATGTACAAGGACTCGGCTACAAAGACGACATCCTTGAAGTAAAGGACGGATACGGACGCAACTACCTCCTTCCACAGCGCCTCGCAGTGCTTGCCACTCCAAAGGCAATCAAGGCTGCTAAGGAAGAACTCAAGCAGCGCGCAGTGAAGATCGCCAAGATGAAGGCTGACGCTGAAGAGAAGGCTAAACTGTTTGAAGGTGTTGCTCTCACAATCGAAGCAAAGGTTTCTGACGGCATGAACATCTACGGTAGCGTAGGTGCTGCTCAGATCACTGCTGCTCTCGCTGAAAAGGGTATCACTATCGACCCTAAGCAGATCACAACAAAGTCTGTGAAGGTGCTCGGCCAGCATGTTGCTAATGTTCAGCTCCACAAGGAAGTGGCTGTTGAAGTACCATTCGAGGTAGTTCCAGACGCTGACTCTAAGAAGGCTGCTGAAGAATATGCTGCACAGAAGAAGGCTGACAAGGAGAAGGAAGCTGCAAAGGCTGCTGAGGCAGAAGAAGCTACTGAGGCTCCTGCTGAAACTCCTGCTGAATAAATTCTTGCAATCACAAGGCTTGTTCGCAAGCCCTGATACATACGCAAACGAAGAGGATGCAACCACACAACCTGGGGCTGCATCCTTTTTTCGTCTGAAATCACAATAAAATACGGCAAAGTTCGTTATAAATAAAGATAAGTATGGACACTGGAAACCGACAGAAACGAAATACAGCGTGCCTCGAGTCACGCATGGCAGGGTGGGGACGCCTCATCCTGACGCTGGTGGTGTGCCTTGTCGTGTCGGTGGCCAATGCGCAGAAACGCAAGGTGATGAACCGTCCTTACATCGACCAGCGCCCATATCACTACGGTTTCTTCTTCGGACTCCATGCACAGGACCTCGAACTCCAGAACAACAGCTACATCGACAAAGAGGGCAACCAGTGGTACGCCGATGTGCCCGACTATGAACCAGGTTTCAGCGTGGGCATACTGGGTGAACTCGGACTGAACAAGCACATTGCCCTGCGTGCCATCCCTACTATGCACTTCGGCCAGAAGACCATCCGCTTCCAGAACTATGCCACGGGCGAACACGAGATGCAGAACATCAAGTCAACCTACATCTCTGTGCCTGTCGATGTGAAGTTTACTGCCGAGCGCTTCAACAACTACCGCCCTTATCTCATGGCGGGAGTCAACCCCATGTTCGACCTCACTGTCAAGAAACAGCGCAACCTGCTGCTCAAACCTTTTGACATCTATCTTGAAGTCGGAATGGGTTGTGACTTCTATCTGCCATTCTTCAAACTCATACCAGAAATCAAGTTCTGCTACGGACTCCTCAATGTCCTCGACAAGAAGCGCACCGACATCACCGACCCCAATCAGTCCATCTTTACTCGCTCGGTCGATAATGGCCGCTCGAAGATGATTGTGCTGTCGCTCTATTTCGAATAGCCAACAGCATGATGCCGAAAGAAAGCCAAAAGCGGCGAAAAGTATATTGATGCCACTCTGAATTATTCTTTATTACAACGGTGATTTTATAGAACCCACCTTATAACAGACCTCTTCACAGAGTGTGCCTTTGGCACAGACAATGCTGTTTTTACTCGACTTATGTACAATTCACGACACATCCCCCATCTTTTCACAGTGATTACTGTCGCTGTGCTTGCCATCAGCTGCTCCGAACATTCAGCCGACCGTCTGCTTGCATCTGCCGACTCGTTGATGAACACACGCCCCGACAGTGCATACTCCATGCTTGACAGTCTTTCCCAGCAGAATGCCCATGCATCAGAGTCACTCCGTATGCGTATCGAACTGTTGAAGGCAAAGGCACAGAACAAGGCATATATCGACTTCACCACCGACTCCGTGATGCTTGAAGCTGCTGACTATTTCGACCATCACGGCACACCCAACGACCGCATGCTGGCTCATTATCTGCTTGGCTGCACCTACCGCGACATGAAGGAGGCACCCATGTCGCTCCAATGCTACTATGATGCAGTTGAGGCTGCCGACACAACCAGTGCCGACTGTGACTATATCACTATGATGAGCATTTGGGGACAGATTGCATCAATACACGAAAATCAGTGTATGCCGAAGGAAACATTGGAAGCTTTGAAAAAATATCAAAAATATGCACTATTAAGTGGCGATACATTAAATTATATAAGAGGACTCCAACATCGTTTATCATCATATTGTCTAATCGGTGATACAGCCAACATTCTGAAAACCACAGAAGAAGCAAGACAATTATATTTAAAGTATGGATATATTTCACAATCCGCAATGACACTACCAAGTGCGATTTATGTATGGTTGAACCGTCACGATTACTCCAGGGTGCATAAACTTCAGCAGATATATGAAACTCAGTCGTGTTTGTTTGATGAATACGGCAACATTGCAAAAGGCAAGGAACATTACTATTATGGTAAAGGAATGTATTATGAAGGAATAGGCAAACTTGATTCAGCTGAATACTTTTATAGAAAACTATTTAATGCTGGGCATACATTTGATGCTTGTAATGGTCTGACTCGAATATATGCACAAATCAGAAACATCGACTCTGTATTGTATTATTCGTTATTGAAAGACACTGTGTCCGATAAGTTGCAAACCGACCTGCACGCTGAGGCAATGTATCAGGTCAAAGGTATGTATGACTATACTCGCAATCAAAAGATAGCACATCAGAAAGAACTTGAAGCACAACAGAACAAACTTGTGTTATACGCTTTTATTGTTGCTGCAATTATCGTTGCATTGTTGGTGTTCAGCAAGTATCGCAAATACAAAAACAAGAAATCCAGAGAACTGGCTTCTTTGAACTCTAAATATTCACAAGCCATTCAAGAGATAGAATCCGCCAATGAAGAACTGCGCTTATTGGAAACAGACAGTGCCAAACTGCAAGCAAGGAAACGGGCAGAGATAAGCCGTCTGAAAGAGAAACTGCATGACTATGAAGCTGAGATAGCAAGAATGTCAAACACCAGTTCCAAAGAAACATTCCTCAACAGTGATATCGTCATGCTGCTGAAAGACGACAAAAGAATGGCAAAAGCACGATGCGAAATTTCGGATTCGGAGTGGGACGAATTGCAATCT
>JAGHSZ010000061.1 GCA_018065565.1 Candidatus Colivivens caballi | reverse complement strand
AAGAAGACTGTGACATGGAAGAGTTCAAATACATCGGTAGCAACCGTCGTAGATGGCAAGGTTACAGGAATTGCACCTGGAACAGCACAAATCACTGCGACAACAACCGACGGTACAAGCCTTTCTGCCGTTTGCTCAGTAACAGTAACAACAGCAATCGTTCCTGCATCAGCAATAGAAATGAGCAAGACATTTGCAACTGTAGAGGTTGGCAACACTCTCATACTGAAAGCAACTGTCAGTCCAGATAACGCTACAGCCAAGACTGTGAACTGGACTACATCAAATGCAAACATCGCTACTGTTGAAAACGGAACTGTAACAGCACTGGCTGAAGGAACTGCAACAATAACAGCAACAACTACAGACGGAACAGAACTGAGTGCCAAGTGCCTTGTGACAGTAAAGGAAAAGGCGATGGTTTATCCTTCGACCGACATTTCAGCCTATGCAAATACCCTTTATTTCAACGATGTAGAGACATCGGCAGGTGCCGACCTGACACTCTTGCTCAACATGAAGAATGCAGAAGAGAATATCACAGCGTTCCAGTGTGATGTATATCTTCCAGCAGGAGTCAACTGGGCATCGACCATTGACAAACGCGGCAACACAGTACTTACACAGCCTACGTTCAATGCAACGACAGAGCGTACAGATGCAAGCTACCACACCATTTCACCAGTGACACAAATGACCGACGGCAGCTACCGTATCATCGTCTATTCAATGGGCAAGGAGACGATCCTCGACCTTGACGGCGCAGTCCTCGACCTTCCATTGACAGTTTCTGCCGACATGGAGGCTGGCGAATACAACATCTTCATCAATAACATTGTAATGACCGATGTAAATACCGAGCAGACACTCGTGGAGAAGGTAGTCAGCAAACTGACCATCCCAAGTTTCACTCCAGGCGATGTCAACGACGACAAGATGATAAATGTGACCGATGTTGTTGCAGTAGTATCATACATGCTCGAAGACGTGCCGAGTCCGTTCATATTCAAGGCAGCCGACATCAACAATGACGAGACAATCAATGTTACAGATGTTGTAGGCATCATCGACATCATCAACAACCCTGCATCCTCAAAGAATGCACCGAAGCGCATGGCGAAGAAGTCAGCCAAGTCAGACTACAGTCTCGAAGTAGTACCTTTCGCTGTGGCAACAGGCACGACTTCAAAGACAGCAACCCTTGACCTCATCAATCCAGAAGAGGACATCACCGCGTTCCAGTGTGACATCTATCTGCCGGAAGGCATCGACTGGGCATCTACAACTGACCGCCGCGGCAACATCACATACACCCAGCCAACCTTCAACAAGGCAGCCGACCGTACGGATGAAACATACCACACCATCTCGCCTATAACAAAGATGACCGACGGCAGTTTCCGCATCATCGTCTATTCCATGAAGAAGGAAGTGTTCCTCGACAAAGCAGGTGCCGTGATAGACCTCCCACTCGTATTCGACGAGAGTCTCGCAGCAGGCGTTTATGATGTAAAGGTCGGCAACATGGTACTGACAAAGACCGACGTGAGCCAGGTGCTTCCTGACGACTACACCTTCACCATCCTTGTAGGCTCACCAGAAATAGCATCAGCCACACTCCACGGAGACTATACAGCCGATGCCATAAGCGAACTTAACACCGCACTGGCATCAAACACAGTGCTCTCAGCCATCGACTTCACCGAGGCAACATCAGTTGACGCATCAACAAAGATTGAGACAGGAAACAAGAACCTCCTGCTCTATGTGAATGAAGGCACAAACCTGAAGAACAGCCAGAATGTGGTGGAAGGCGACGAGTGCGAGAGCCTCGTGCTGACAGACGGGTACAACTTCGCAGCACCAAAGGCATTCACAGCCGTGAGTGCAAGCTACAGCCGTACAGCACCGTCAACCTACGGAACAATCGTGCTTCCGTTCGTACCAGCAACAAGCGGTGCAGAGTTCTACGAACTGACAGGTGTGAGCACCACCGCCTTTGAATTCCAGAAGGTGGCAGAACCAGTTGCAGGTGTCCCTTACCTGTTCACTGCAACATCCGACGAGTTCAGTGCAACAGATGCCGAGATAGAGGCGTCAGACGCAGGCAGCACAACGGTGGGCGGCTGGACCATGCAGGGCACATACACCAAGCAGGTGTTCAGTGCCGAGGATGATGCCTATGCAGTGTCAGATGACAAAGTCTATCACAACACAGGCACACTGACGATGAATCCGTTCCGTGCCTACTTCACCGGCGGCACAGCAAGCGCACCGATGAGCATCAGCATTGACGGGACAACAGTCATCGGCACAGTTGAAAATGGAGAACTGACAACAGGCGGTGCAGCCTACAACCTCGCAGGTCAGCAGGTGAACAAGTCATACAAGGGAATAGTAATAACAAACGGAAAAAAAGAGATAAGAAAATGAAAAAGAACTATGTGAAGCCCGTTGCCAGATACACTGGCATAAAGATTGAAACCGTGATGCAGAACCTGTCAAACGGAGGCGACAAAGGCGGCCTCTGGAACGGTTCTACCAAAGAACACAAGGTCTGGGAAGAGTTTGAAGGTGAAGAGTGGTAACATCTCACGCTGACACTCAACTGACAAAAGGAAAAGTCCTGTGCTGAAAACGGCACAGGACTTTTTTTATGTCAAAGGGTGGGTAGGGCAATTGCTTCCAAAAAAGATAGATGCGTCATGGTTGTTGCCCCAGTTTTGCATATTGTGACAATTATGTCAGTTCAGTTGACACTTTATTCGGAAATTATTCATAACTTTGCAGTATTATTCGTGTCAGACGCATCTTGGGGGATAGTTGATACAGACCCCGGATGTATGAAGATACTTACGAAAGTCAAAAATCAGGAAATCATGAATATAGTTTCAGCACACTCAACTGCTCGCTTGATGGCGCTGCTGTTTGTCGCCATTCTGTCGATGACGGTGTCTGCCCAGCAGAAATATACCATAGTATTTGAACAACCTTCCAACGGAACTCTTGCAGTGATGAATGGAGAGGTGAAACTGACCAGTGGCGACCAGGTGGCAGACGGCACCGAACTGACCGTTGTTCCCACACCCGATGAGGGCTACTGGTTCCGCAACTGGCAATACAACAGCGGCAACGGATGGACACACACTTTCACTGTGAACTTTACCTTCGTTGTTACCAATAACACTGCTATACGCGTAAACTTCGACCCATATCCAGTCGTTCATTTCATTGACAAAAACTCGGCATACAGGGATGTTTGTGCTAATTCAAGCGAACTGACTATGGCTTCCTACCTTGCTCAGGTGACGGCACCTGCCAATGATGACCGCCATTTCCCCGACTTCAGCTTCTATGGCTGGACTGCCGACACCACTGCTGCTGTGCCTCTGCTGATCAGCGAATCAGTTGAGGTCAAGGCTGACTACACACTCTATTCTGTCTATACCGATGGCACGCACTATTGCACAGAACTCTATTCGGAAAATGTGATAACTGACCCTGATGCACAGAACGCCCTTGAAATACCTGCCATCCTGAACAACAACACCACACTGTTCATCAACAAGAAGACACAGTACAACGGTAACGACATCCGCAACTACTGTTTAGAATATGACAAGACACGGCTGCATGCACGCTGGGTTGCGTTCCGTTTCGACGGAGACACCCGTGTGGTTGACAGCGAGGTCAGTCGCCGCGACAAATTCACGGATGACCCCGAACTGGCGGAGGACCTGCGCATTGGCAATGAGGCTTTTCCTCCAATTTTCATAAACGGTATGGAATATGAACTCGACCGTGGTCACCTCTGCGCATCCAACGACCGGCTTTTCAGTCAGGAAGCAAACGATCAGACCTTCTACATGTCGAACATGTCGCCGCAGATTGGCAACTTCAACCGAGGTTCATGGGGCTCGCTTGAAGGTATGGTGCAGACACTCGGCCGTGATGCCGCCTTTGCCGATACCCTTTATGTGGTGAAGGGCGGAACCCTTTATGATGGCAACACTTATGGCACCATCACACGCGAAAACGGACTGATGACCGTGCCGAAGTTCTATTTCATGGCACTGCTCCAGTGCAAGAAGAACCAGGAAGGCGACAATGGCTACAAGGCTGTGGGACTGGTGGCTGACCAGATGCTCCAGCAAGTTGATTGGTCGTTGACTGATGGCGAAATAGGTTCGGAGGCTCACCTCGTAAGCATTCGTCAGTTGGAACAACTCACAGGTATAGATTTCTTCCATAATCTTGACGACAACATCGAACCATATGTCGAGGACTTTGATGCCGATGCCGCTGTGGCTGACTGGTGGTTCTCACATACTGCTAATGACACATATCCATTCGTGTATAACCGTTCCTATGATGTCCTGCTCAATGCCGAAGGTTTCTCTACACTTTGCCTTGCCTATGATGCGTTCATTCCGGAAGGTATGACAGCATATACCGCAACACTGTCGGCAGACTGCAAGATGTTGCATTTCACACCAGTCACAGGCACCGTGCTCCCTCGATGCACAGGCGTGCTGCTGAAGGGTGGTGCAAATGGCAAATATAGTTTCAGCGAATCGCACGATGGTGCCGAAGGCATTGACTGCAACGAATTGCTGGGCACTACTGTCCGTACCAAGGCACCTGATGGAATTAATTATGTGCTGGCGACAAAGGACAATGTCACTGCGTTCCATAAATACACAGGTGATTACATTCCTGCACACAAGGCATATATCAACTTGCAGAGCGAGACTGGCTTGGCGTCAATCAGCATAGCAGAAGTTGCTGCCGGCGTTGAGGAAGTCAGTGCTGATGCTGCAATGCACGGTTCCGATGCACCTATGTACAACCTCAGTGGTATGCGTGTCAACGGCAACTATCATGGCATTATCATCATGAATGGTAAGAAATACTATAATGAATGAGCAGGCGATATACAATGAATTTGGCCGTTAGCCATTAGCCGTTAGCCATTAGCGCAAACCATTAAATCACTAAATAACTAAACCTGAATATGAAAAAAGTATATCAGACTCCATCATTCTCCATTGTCAGACTCGATGCAATGCCATTGCTGTCAGGCAGCACCCAGGCATTCAATCTCGATTTGATTGAAGATGAAATCACTGACGAGGATGAGGTCCTTTGACTTATAATTATAAACTTCTAAACCCTAAGCCGTCGTAATAACACGGAGTAACGGGATTAATTTAGGCTGTTAGCCATTAGCCGTTGGCCGTTAGCCGTTAGCATGGGTGCTGCGCAAGTGAAAAGTGAAGAGTGAAAAGTAGTGCTGTGCAAGTGAAAAGTGAAAAGTGAAGAGTGAAAAGTAGTGCTGCGCAAGTGAAAAGTGAAGAGTGAAAAGTGAAAAGTGAAAGTGAAGAGAAGCCAATGGCTAATGGCTAACAGCTAACAGCCTAATAATGGCCAACGGCTAACGGCTAATGGCAAACAGCTAACAGCATAAATTAATCCCGTTCACAGAGAATGCTGATAGCATTACTGAGTTCACAGAGCCATGCGGGCGGCCGCACTCAGTGCCCTCTCCATGTGCCGACGGCACACTCTGTGAAAAGGTTTGTAAAAAATAAAAAAGATAAATGGAAACCTTCTCCGTGTTGAAATAATTTCGTATTTCGTGTTCGAAGAAAAAAACAAACCTTCTGTAAACCGAGCAAGGTATTGTAGATTGCCACACGACCGCAGATGTTTTGCCTCATGAACGGTCGTAAATGCTCACACGAGCGGTCGTAAATTGAAAAAGGTGTACACCTTCTTGCGGAAAGGTGTACAGCAAACCTGAAAAAGGTGTACACCAAAATTTGATAAGGTGTACACCTTTTTGTATTATCGAGCGCTCGTGAAGGAAAATATGAGCGCTCGCGAGGCAATTTATGAGCGCTCGTTGAGGCATTTGCGTTTAGGTGGCAGATGCTGATGCCAATATGTTCCTGAATACGACCCTCTTGTATTCTGACCGGATAACTTTGGTGAATCTGCCCGAAGACGAAAGCGGGTGGGTGCAGAACTGGGTGCCTGTCTGTGGCCGTGTGCTGGGTTGTTTCACGGTTGTGTGTGATGCCGTTATCATTGGTGAGCAGCAGCGCAGAACTCCGAATAATGGCAAAAAAGGCGGTGACGAATGAAAAAAAAGAAAAAAAAGTTTTGACTTTCATTAAATATTCGTAACTTTGCACCCCAAATGGGAACAAATGGATTTAGAATAGACTTGTTCAGTCGAGGACTCGATGGTAAAACCTTTGAATATGACCTCACTGATGAATTCTTTCAGCAGATTGACGGACTCATTCCGCGCGGACAGCTCCATACCACAGTCTGCGTAACGGGAAACCCCGACACTGCTTTCCGTTTTGCTATCCATAGCGAAGGATGCGTCTTTGTCCCTTGCGACCGTTGTCTGGCTGATATCGAATTGCGGATTGATACCACTGACTCCGTTGCAGTACGACTGGGCGATGACTATTCCGACGAGGGCGACACCATCGTCATTCCTGAGCGGGAAGGCACGATCGATGTCGGTCAGTTAATCTACGAGTTTGTTGCTCTCAGCATGCCTTTGAAGTTGACTCACGAACCTGGGAAGTGTGACGAGACTATGATTGCCCGACTCAACGAGCATCTTTCTGCCCGAAGCAGTGAAGACGATGAGAGTGAAGAATGAGTAGATACAAAGAATGAAATTAAAGTTAAATCGTAAAAAAGTAAATAAATTATGGCACATCCAAAACGACGTCAAAGTAAGACCAAAGGTCGTAAAAGAAGAACTCATGACGGAGCAGTAGCTCCAACATTGGCAGTTTGCCCTAACTGCGGCGAATTCTATGTTTACCACACTGTATGCCCTGCATGCGGTTATTACAGAGGTAAGGTTGCAATCGTTAAGGAAGAAGCAATCTAACAACTGCCATCAGTCATCGGCTGCAAAGCCGCTGACTTTAAGTCATAGCCATTGGTGCGTTAAGGCATCATTGGCTTTTTTTCATTAAAAGAAACAAGCGGAAAAAACATACGACAGTGCATAAATCAGGATTTGTAAATATCGTCGGAAACCCAAATGTAGGAAAGTCAACACTGATGAACCTGCTGGTGGGTGAGCGCATTTCCATAGCTACATTCAAGGCGCAGACTACGCGCCACCGCATCATGGGCATCATCAACGACGACGATGCGCAGATTGTGTTCAGCGACACTCCCGGTGTGCTCAAACCAAACTACAAGCTGCAAGAGTCGATGCTGGCATTCAGCGAGAGCGCACTCGAAGATGCCGATGTCCTTCTCTATGTGACCGACCCTGTGGAGAAAGTCGATAAGAACAGCGATTTCCTCCAGAAGGTGGCAAGGATGAAGGTGCCGGTGCTGGTGCTCATCAACAAGATGGACCTGACCAATCAGCAGACCCTGGTGGAACTCGTGGAGACATGGCACGACATACTGCCAGCAGCCGAGATACTGCCAATCAGCGCACTGGCAAAATTCAATGTCGATGTAGTGCTCCGCCGCATCAAGGAACTCATTCCTGAGTGTCCGCCATACTTCGACAAGGACCAGTTGACCGACAAACCTGCACGCTTCTTCGTCAGCGAAATCATCCGTGAGAAGATTCTGCTCTTCTACGACAAGGAAATCCCTTACTCGGTCGAGGTGGGTGTGGAGAGTTTCAAGGAAGAGCCAAAGATAATCCGCATCAATGCAGTGATTTATGTCGAGCGCGACAGCCAGAAGGGCATCATCATCGGTCATCAGGGCAAGGCTTTGAAGAAAGTGGCAACCGAGGCACGCAAGGCACTTGAAAAGTTCTTTGGCAAGCAGATTTACCTCGAGACCTTTGTGAAGGTTGACAAGGACTGGCGCAATTCCGACAAGGAACTCAACATATTCGGGTACAACCCACAGTGATGAACTGAAACAGACAAATAAGAACATAAACCGACGAACGGACAACATGCTTCGCATTGGTGTGAACCAAAACGGCGAGGGAAACACATTGTCCGCTTCCGTCAGCGAAACCAGATATTTATGGCAAATTTAGTAGCAATAGTAGGACGACCAAATGTAGGTAAGTCAACCCTCTTCAACCGATTGACCCAGACCCGCCATGCCATTGTCAGTGAACATGCAGGCACCACACGCGACCGCCAGTACGGCAAGTGCGAATGGAGAAACAAGGAGTTCTCAGTGGTCGATACAGGTGGATGGGTGGTCAATAGTGACGACATTTTTGAAGAAGAAATTCGCAAGCAGGTGCTTATCGCCATCGAGGAGAGCGATGTCATCCTGTTCATGGTTGACATCAAGACTGGTGTGACCGACCTCGACATGCAGGTGGCACAGATACTCCGTGGCGCCAAGATGCCAGTGGTGCTCTGCTGCAACAAGGTCGATTCCAACGAACTCAACTATTACAGCGCTGAGTTCTACAAACTCGGACTGGGCGACCCTATGTGCATCAGTGCCTCGACCGGCAGCGGAACGGGCGACCTGCTCGATGTCATCGTCAGCAAGTTCACACGCGAGATGTCGGACATCATCGAGGAGGACATTCCACGCATCGCAGTAGTGGGCCGTCCAAATGCAGGCAAGTCGTCGCTCATCAACTCGTTCCTTGGCGACGACCGCAACGTGGTGACCGACATTGCCGGAACCACCCGCGACTCCATCTACACCAAGTACGACAAGTTTGGCTTCGACTTCTACCTTGTCGATACTGCCGGCATCCGAAAGAAGAACAAGGTGGACGAAGACCTGGAGTACTATTCAGTGATGCGAAGCATCCGTGCCATTGAAAACTCAGATGTCTGCATCCTGCTCATTGACGGCACCCGGGGCATTGAGTCACAGGACATCAACATCTTCCAGATCATTCAGAAAAACCAGAAGGGACTGGTGCTTGTGGTCAACAAGTGGGACATCATTGCTGACAAGAGCAAGGAGGCTGTGGCATATTTTGAAAAGACCATCCGCGAGCGTCTTGCACCATTCACCGACTTCAAGATTATCTTCGCCTCGGCTGTCACCAAGCAGCACATCTACAAGGTGCTTGAAGAGGCAAAGAACACTTACAAGAGCCGCGTGAACCGTGTGTCAACCCATCAGCTCAACGAAGTGATGCTCCCAATCATCGAAGCCACTCCACCACCATCAATCAAGGGCAAGTACATCAAAATCAAGTATTGCATGCAGCTGCCAGCTACCTATGTGCCATCGTTTGTGTTCTATGCCAACCTGCCTCAGTATGTGAAGGAACCATACAAGCGTTTCCTTGAAAACCAGATACGAGAGCACTGGAAGTTCACAGGCACACCAATCAATGTGTTTATCCGTCAGAAATAACAAAAAGACAGATGCGCCCCGTGATGCACATGGGGCGGCAGCCTGTCAAATGTGTCAGAAAATATAAGTGAAAATGAAGAACTTTTGCTTTACACACCACCGTGCCCGTCGCTGCAACCTTTCACTGTTGGCAGCAATGATGGGACTGATTGTCATGTTTACATCCTGCAAGGAAGAGAACCCAACCATCGAACAGCAGAATCTGGTGGCTGACCAGTTGACTGCACTCTACACGGGCAACATCGACGAATTCCTGCAACATGCCGATTATGCCAGTTTTGAAATGAGCGACTCGCTTCATGTCAAGATCATGCGTGCCGTGCTCAGCGACTTCGTCAAGAAAGCGGAAAACTTGAACGGCGGTTTCGACAAGATTGTTCTCACCGGTGCACAGATGCCAGAGGACACAGTCACACTCGTGTTCTACGACCTTCACTTCAAGAATGGCGAGGTGCAGAGTCACTCACAGAAGGTGGTTCGCCGCAACGACCAGTGGGTGCTGAGAATGAAGGAAAACTAAACTCTGTTCTGCCGCCTTTTTTTGACTGTTACGCCGCTAATGAGGGTGCTTCTTGATAATGGGGGCGCTTCTTAATAATGGGGTGCTTCTTGCTAATGGTCGTGCTTCTTGATGTTGCGCAGCGCACTGTCGTTGCCAAACCCGACTCGAATGAATAAGACTGTCATCGGACATCTCGCCAGTTTAGCCACATACACCATCTTCGGGCTAAACATCGTGATGTGTAAGGACATTGCCAATTCCGACATTCTGACTCCTTATGCATTGTTCCTCTTGCGTGCAGGTGGCGCCACACTGTTGTTCTGGTGTGTGTCGCTGTTCATGCCAAAGGAAAAGGTGAGCCGTGCCGACATGTGGCGCATCGTGCTTGCCTCGTTCATCGGGTTGTTTGTTCCTCAGATGACTTTTCTTGTGGCCATCACCATGACCACATCCATCGACACATCCATCCTGAGTTCGCTCACACCAATCATGACGATGTTTGTGTCGGCCATATTTCTGAAAGAACCTATCACATGGAAGAAGGTGATAGGTGTGGCGCTTAGTTTCATTGGTGTCATCACATTGATACTAAACACCATCCATGCCGATGGGGGCGTGAGTCAGACTCAGCCTATGGGCATTTTCCTAATCTTCCTCAACTGTCTTTCCTTTGCTGTCTATCTCGGTGCTTTCCGTCCGCTCATATCGCGTTACAGCGTAGTGACATTCATGAAGTGGATGTTCCTGTTCACGATGCTCATCTCGCTTCCGTTCTGTCTTACAGACACCGTTGGCTTTGTCGGTTCGATGATGGATGCGTGCAACGGCACAATGGCAGACGGGGCAGTGTGCCCGCCTGTCACTGACGCATTTGGCTCCTTGATGTGGGAAGTACTGTATGTAGTGGTGTTTGCCACATTTGTTGCTTATTTCCTTATTCCAATCGGGCAGAAGAACATTCGCCCTACGCTGGTGAGCATGTACTCGTATGTCCAGCCAATACTTGCAGTGATAATAAGCATCAGTGTGGGACTCGATGTCATTACCTGGCAGAAGGTAGTGGCAATCGTATTTGTGTTTACAGGAGTAGCAATTGTAAACCGTAGCCGTGCATTGCAGCGGCAATAATCCATTCAGAGTCTGCTGTATATATAATCCTCAGCCTATGCCTCGCGGTCGTGCGCTTCCTTCACCTGTCGCAGAATGTCGCTTGCGAAGATGAAGTCTTGAAGCTGTGGATTGGTGGCATCCATGATTTCTGTGTTCGACCCGTGCCATTCCACCCGTCCTTTGCAGATGAAGATGATGCTTTCGCCGATACCCATCACAGAGTTCATGTCGTGGGTGTTGACAATGGTGGTGATGCCCATCTCGTGTGTGATTC
Source organism: Candidatus Colivivens caballi (assembly GCA_018065565.1). Classification (GTDB taxonomy): domain Bacteria; phylum Bacteroidota; class Bacteroidia; order Bacteroidales; family Bacteroidaceae; genus Colivivens; species Colivivens caballi. Next base: position 18,288 of record JAGHSZ010000061.1, on the reverse strand, counting down.
CCTGTATGAGTTCGTCAATCACGATGCTGGTCTTTGGGTCGAGACCCGAATTAGGTTCGTCGCAGAACAGGTATTTCGGTTCGAGGGCGATGGCACGTGCGATGGCCACTCGCTTCTGCATACCTCCTGAGAGTTCCTTTGGAAACTTCGTGCCTGTGCCTGCCAGGTTCACGCGTGCCAGGCATTCCTCTGCACGCTTCACGCGGTCGGCGTAGCACTTGTCGCTGAACATGTTGAGCGGAAACATCACATTGTCGAGCACCGACATTGAGTCGAACAGGGCTGCGCTCTGGAATATCATTCCCATCTCGCGGCGAAGCAGAATCTTCTCACGCTTGGTCATGCTGACGAAGTCGCGCCCATCGTAGTCGATGCTGCCCCTTTCAGGAGTGAGCAGACCCACGATGTTTTTCATGAGTACAGTCTTGCCCGAGCCCGACTGACCGATGATGAGGTTCACCTTGCCGTTTTCGAATGTGGCGTTGATGTCTTTCAGCACATCTCTGCCGTCGAATGATTTATATAAATGCTCTATGTGAATCATAAATAAGTATTGCCTGTGTCTTTGCTTTGGTCTTTATGTCATGCAGTGATTCTTGCAGTGATTCGAATGATGATGCGGTCTCACAAGTTGCCTCTGATTACAGCACCTGTCGGTGTTGGGCGCTATGTCAGTATCTGCGTCAGGAACACATCGGCGAACAGGATGAGGATGCTGCTCAGCACCACTGCGTCGGTACTGGCTTTGCCCACTTCCACACTTCCACCTTCAACGGTGTAACCCTTATACGACGACACCGATGCGATGATGAACGCATAGACCACGGCCTTGATGATGCCGCACCAGAAGAACCACTGGTTGAATTCGTAGTGGAAGCCGACAATCAGTTCGTCAATCGTGGTCGTACCGAGAAACGAGGTGCAGAACGCTCCGATGATACCCGATGCCACGCTGAATGTGACAAGTATGGGCATGATGGTCATGAGACCCGCAATCTTCGGCAGTATGAGGTAGTTGGCAGAATTGACACCCATGATGTCGAGTGCGTCAATCTGCTGTGTGATGCGCATGGTGCCGAGCTCGCTGGCAATGTTCGAACCAACCTTGCCAGCCAGGATGAGGCACATGATGCTCGACGAAAATTCAAGCAGCATGATTTCACGGGTGGTGTAGCCCACAACCATCTGGGGCATCCACGGACTCTGGATGTTCAGCTTTATCTGGAGGCAGATGACCGCACCGATGAAGAACGAGATGATGAGCACGATGCCGATGGAGTTGTATCCCAGTTGGTACATCTCGGTGACATACTGCTGGAAGAACATTCGCATGCGGTCGGGAGCCGACAGGGCACGCCCCATCAGTTGCACATAGCGTCCGGTGTCAGTCAGTGCGCCTTTGAGTGTTAACATAAATTCTCTTTTAATATATAATGGATTCAACTGTTGCAAGTTCTTGCTCAGTTGACGAATCGCCCTTGCGGGCTACTTGTAGAGGTTAGAGTTTAAAGCATTCACATCTCTCAACACAGAGAAGGTTTAATTTCTCCATTTTACAAACCTTTTCACAGAGTGTGCCTGTGGCACATGGAGAGGACACAGAGTGTGGGTGTCCGCATGGCTCTGTGAACTTTGTAATGCCTATGGCATTCTCTGTGAACGGGATTATAAATCACTTCTGTGAAATGGGATAATCCCGTTGCTCTGTGTTGTTATGAGAGTTTAGGCCATTTGCCATTAACCATTAGCGTGGGTGGCATCAGCCTAACTTTTCACTTTTCGCTTTTCACTTTTCACTCTCTCTGCGTCTTTCGTGCAAGTTGAGCTTGCGAAACTTGAGTAATGGATTGCAAAGTTACGAAAAATAATCAATTATCAGTTATCAATTATCAATAATCAATTATCAGTTGTCAATTATCAATTAATTTTCGTACCTTTGCAACATTGATTGACAATATGCACATTTGACATATAGGGTGTTCGATGAGCACCCACGAACAAGGAAAATATGAATGACGAAATACTGAGAAACAATGCCGGCGATGCTGTAATACCTGAATTCAGCGACGACCGCATGACACTTTACACTCGCAACCTGGTGAAGACCTACGGCAAGCGCACTGTCGTCAACGATGTGTCGTTCCATGTCCGTCAGGGCGAAATCGTCGGACTGCTCGGACCAAACGGCGCCGGCAAGACCACCAGCTTCTACATGACCACCGGACTGGTCGTGCCAAACGGAGGCCGTGTGTTCATCAACGACATGGAAATCACAAAGTTCCCAGTTGCCAAGCGTGCCCGTGCCGGTGTGGGCTATCTGGCTCAGGAGGCAAGCGTGTTCCGCACCATGAGTGTCGAGGACAACATCATGAGCGTGCTCGAAATGACTGGCAAGCCTCGCGAATACCAACTCGAGAAACTTGAAAGTCTGCTCGATGAATTCCGCTTGCAGAAGGTACGCAAGAACACAGGTAACCGACTGTCGGGTGGTGAGCGCCGCCGTTGTGAAATTGCCCGTTGCCTTGCCATCGACCCGCGCTTCATCATGCTCGACGAACCGTTTGCCGGAGTCGATCCAATCGCAGTTGAGGACATCCAGTACATCGTCTGGAAACTCAAAGACCGCAACATAGGCATCCTCATCACCGACCACAATGTGCAGGAGACACTCTGCATCACCGACCGCGCCTATCTGCTGTTCGAAGGTCGAATCCTCTTCAAGGGCACACCGCCCGAACTGGCACAGAACCGCATCGTCAAGGAAAAGTACCTCGGTACCAACTTCGAACTCCGGCCAAAGGACTTCCAGCTTATCGAAGAAAAGAAGATGCGCGAAGCCATGGAAGAAGGGTAGAAGCTTACAACGCCGAAATATGATAAATCCGCACGGAAACTCATGGTCGTTTGTCCGTGCGGATTTTACTTTTATTGCAGTAATGAATGTTTTCGCAATGTCGTTGTGCTTATGCCATTGATGCTGCAAGGCGTTCTATCTCTTCTGCTCGTTCTTCTGAAATGTCGAGCGCTTTGCGGAACTTACTGAGCAAGCGCAGATTTCTGTCTGTTGGTTCGCCTTCAGCAATAATAGCTTTGTATTCATTGAGATAATCCTGCTCCTCGTCTGTTAATGTCGGTTGAAGGGATTCCTCCAATTGTATTGCTCGTTCGTCTGAAATTCCAAGTGAAATGCGTATTTTGTCCAAAAGTCGGCGTTCGAGTGGAGTCAGTTCTCCTTCTGCCAACATTTCCTTCAGTTCATCAATGTACTCTTGTTCAGATGCTGATATTTCATTGCTTGGGGATTCAAATGTCTCTTGAGTTGTTTTTAGCATAACATATTTTACATTGTTTATAGGCAATTTGTTTATGTTATCAATTACCAGCCCACAATCAGTATCCCCACATTCTCCTCTATCTAATAATTTTCCGAACATCATAATAGATGAGACCTCAAATTCTCCAATTAGATTATTGTGCTTATCCCACACACAAATCTCTTCGCCTGCTTTAATATCCCATGGTAACATTTGTCCATGAAGGGCTACCACTGTATCAGAATTTGGCTTGTGCAGAATGTTGTCAATATCAAATCTTAAAGAATAATCCTTGTTGTTTGTAGTTTCGAATTCGCAGAAAGGTTTGAATTCCACTGATATTTCCCACTCGGTTTCTTCTTCTCTCTCAAACGAAGTCTCTTTTTGGATGTTTACGCTTGCGTTGCCTTTAACTACAAATGTATTGAATGCAGCTTTCACACCATCCATCCGTGCACCTGTTACAGCCATTGTGTCATGTGAAGATATTTTAGTGCTGTAATGCAGCATATTGCCTTCCATGCGTTGTTTTGTCAAACGCTTCCAGTCGTTGTCAACTTTATACCAGGAATTGTCGTTAGGAATGTGTGGTAAAATGGTTGGGTTGTAAGTCTGTCGCATCAACGAAGCTTCGTCGTGAGTTGATTTTTCTGTTTTCTTTCTGTTGTTATTATAACCAGCAGACCCACCAACACCTTTATACTCACCACCTGCTTCAATGTCTAAGGATGTCATTGTTGACTCGTCAATTCGTTTGCCTTTGGTTGACCTGAATGTAATTTCTGTTGCACCAAGACATTGGGCTAATTGACAGAATGCGTTTACTTTGTCCTTGAATAGTATTTCGTCTGCTGTGTCGATAGGAATGTAGTATCCAGGTATGGCTGGATGGGCATAGTACAAAGAATTTGGCTGAGGATGTCCTACTGGAAATGACAACTCTTGTGGGTATTTCTGAATGGTGAATACATTGTAGATGTTGTCATCATAGCAACCTGCTATATCATTGTCGTTCCGTGCCATATATAAGAATTGTCGCTGACCGTATGGCTGTGAAAGGAATAATCCTTCTTCTTTTTCGATGATATAATCGGTAATGAGTGAATATTTTTCTCTCATATAATCGATTCCATCCATACAGGCAATAGTATGTCTTCTCATATTGAGTAAATCATCATCGTTTTCTCTTACTGCTACCCAATATAAATAGTGATGAACCCATTTGTTAATTTCTTCTGGAATATTAAATTCTAAAGTCTTATAAAACTCTTGCTTTGCTTGAGAGTTATATCGTTTAATGTCTCTTTTTATTGCCTGCACATCTTCGTCATCCTCATCATCAATGTCGTATTCTTCTAATTCTTCTTCTTTTGTGCCTGCTATTGTATAAAAGCATTCTCCTTTGGTATAATGATAAAAGGCTAAAGGTAAATCTTCTTTGTATTCTTCTAACAGTTTAAGCTTAACTTCCGGATCTTCTTCATTTTGAATTATGTCGAATGCAGATGTGTCATCTTCCTCTTCTTCATCGTCATATTCACCTTCTAAATACTTTTTTGTAATTTTATAACCACGGTATGCGACTACTTTTGATAGAATATCAGCAATATTACTATCCGTAGGCCCAACGATTGCATCAACCGCCATTTTCGTCCAATTTGTCATACGTTCCTTTAATTTAATTGTTCTACATTAAGTTCTACATTGTTAAGGCAACCAGCCTTTTTGATGTCGATGCCGTATTTACGCATAAAAGCATCGACGACGCATTGCCCTCCGTTGGTGTTAACGGGATTGCCCATGCTTTGTGTGATGACTTCTACCGACATGCCAGGCTCGATGCGTATGCCGTTGGTAGATTTCATCCGTTTGGTTGTGATTAGGAATCTTGCCATAGTCGTTTGTTCTTGGTTTGTTTGTAAAATGATTGTGTAGTCCTTTCTGCAAAGTTAGTCTTTTGCTTGATTCGCCGCAACATGGATTGAAACTATTTTTACGTGTTGTAGTACTATGTCTGCATACCGTATTATGTTACGACTTTCATGTTGTTTCGTATGACAAATTGATTAGGTTAAGGCACAAAAAAAGAAGCGTGAGAGTCTGTACTGTTACTCGTCCCGCTTATAGAGGCCTTCGCATTGCCCAATCCAACTTGAACGAGCAACGCAGAAGCCCACGCTAAATATGCAGTACACCACATCTGCTTATGATATAACGATGTGGTGGTGACTGTGCATATTCACCATAGACATCTACTGTTGCATTTGTTCCGTAGCTGGATTTAGAAGTTTGCGAAGTTTCTATAAGCCAAGAACAAAGCGTAAGTAAACGCCTTCTCTAATTATGTCTGTCCACCCCTTGCCCGTTCGGGCTTCTGAATGAACGGTGCAAATATACTGAATAAAATCGAAACGGAGAAATGAAAACGAAATTATTTGCATCATTGCCTGCTGTTGGTGTCCGCTAAAAGACTGAGTTATGGCTTTCACCCACCAATAGCGTTAGGATGACACTACCTTATTGCAATGTATGAGAAGTTGTGCGAAGGTAGGAAAATGTTGATTGAACATACGGTTACGGAGGCAGTACTCCCCACGCAGTACAGCAGTACTCCCTGCGAAGTACTGCTGTACTCCATGCGGAGTACTGGGCTTGTGCAAGGTGACGAAACTACACAAATGTAGTGCTACACACCTATCCCACGAGCTCAATCAAATCGAAATACATTAAACGGGTGTTGAGTGGTATGTCTGGTTTCAAGTCACGGAACTCTCGCTCTTGTTCTTCTGTACTAAAAAGGAACTTGAAACCATTTCGTTCGTAAAAATTGAAGTTCTTCTGCTGATTGTAAGAATCAACCAATACAAATCTGCAACCAGTCTTATTCATTGGATCGACAAGCCAAGCCTTGATGAAGTTAAGAACTTCTGTCCCAAGGTTCTTGCCTTGCATGGACTGAGCAACACCAAGCCGGCCAATCATCACTGCTGGATATGAGGCATAATGCTTTTCGCGAGGAATAGCACCTTCTACCTTCTTCTTGCGAGAGCCGGGAATCTTCTTGATGCTGTCATTGGCAAGAGTGAACGCACAGACCACTTCGTTGGGATTCTCGTCGGAGGTAAAGCAATAATTCTTGCAAAGCAGTTGGTCTGCCTGCAAGAAAGCATCTTCATGAAAGAACTCATCGAGGTCGGAATCACCACAAACAAACTTAACCCCATCATCTACAAGTGATGGGGTGAACATGCGGAATGTACATTTATCGGCAAGATACGACATAAGACAGACTTAGATGAATTGTGCCTTTGCCAATATCTTTCTTGCAGTTTCGATAGACTTGCTAAAATCTACCGAACCTCTACGACTCTCGCTCTCCTGCATTTGCTGCTCGAATCGGTCTGCTGCGGAACCCTTGAGTACGGGTACTGATGCTATTGCTATTGCCATAATAGTATTGTCTTTGATCGTTTTGTCTGCCGTTGTGGAAGACTTTGCTGCGCAAAGTTACGACAAAAAATTTATATAAGTCACATCGATGTCAAGAAATCTGCATGCTTTTAACATTTTGAACTGCACAAAAAAACGGAGGGAACATATGTCTGTTCTCTCCGTTTGCGTTAGTTGATTGCAGCCTTTTGCCAGTGGTTACTTGCCGTATGCTTCGTCCATGAAGCGGTTGCCTACGCGGCGAACAGGCTTCTCGGATGTGGCTGCAATGCTGTCGGTGGCTTCATCGCTACGAGTCTTTGAGTAGTATGGGTTGTAAGGATCGTAAGGATAGTATGTGCCACGATAGTATGGATCGTATGGGTCGTAGTCGTAATACGGACCTCCGTATGAATTCCAATCCCAGTAAGGAGTTGACCAGTCGTTGTAGTTGCCGTTGTAGTAGCCCCAGTCGTAGTAGTCAACTATCTTGTAGAGGTTGAATGATGTGTTGCCGATACGGCCGTTGAAGTAACCCTCGCTGATTCTGTAATTGGTTATGATGGCAGAGAGATTTGGGTCGTAAGGGTAGGACAGGTAGATGCGTCCGTCGCGTATTTCCCAGTAGAAGTAGAAATACATGTGGGTTACGGATGCCCATTTGTAGTAGTCAACTTGCTTTCCGTATCCTTTGGTTGCATAGTCATAGTCAGGGTAGAACACGGTGTCGGTGTAGTCGGCATAGAACCGTGCTACTCTGCCTGTGCGTGGATTGGCTTCGTCATAGTACATTCCCATGTCGCCTGTCCACTGTCCTGACAGTATTCTTGCTTCGTAAGCATCTTCGTCGCACGAGGTCATCATGAGGAGTGACAGTGCAACAGTCATCAGTGTAAATAATCTTTTCATAATCTGTTTCTCCTTTCTTTTGCTTATTGATTTAACTTTCGCTGGCAAAGATAGGGACATTCTCCCACATAGGCGAATATAAAAGCCTATAATGTGATAGGGAAAATCCTATTTCGGCTGCTTGCCCTTTACAACTTTTGCGCCTGGGAAGAGGTCGCGCGAGAATGTGCCTTTGCCTGCCTCAAACGGCATATGCTATCGTGTGTGGCTATTTCTTCTTTGACTGCTTTGATAGTTCGAGTGCCTTGTTGGCTTCTGCGATGAGGCGGTCGGCAGGCAGCATACCCACTGCGCTGTGTACGACTTCGCCCTTGTCGTTGAACCAGAACATGGCAGGGATGGCGCTCACTTTGTACTTGTTGCAGATTTGTTCGGCTTTTGCCTTGGCGGCTTCGTCGGTTGGGTCGATGCGCAGTTTGCAGTTGACGAAGTTCTTGTTGAAGAAGTCGCCTACTGCTTCCTGTGTGAATATCTCCTTGCCGAGGCGTACGCATGGACCGCACCATGTCGCCCAGACATCGACAAACATCAGTTTGCCTTGTTTCTTTGCAGCGGCCTGTCCTTCTTCAAGGGTTGTGATGTGGGTGAACTGGATGCCCTTGTCGGCAGTTGCCTGTGGGTCTTGTGCCTTTGCACCGAATGTCAGCATTGCAGCCAACAGCAATAATACGATATGTTTCATGACTTTCTTGGGTTGAAAAATGTGTGTGTTGTATTGGTTAATACTTGAAGTCGGTCTCTTTTACATAGATTCGGAACTTGCCTACTGCGCCCGGAACGCTTGACTCCATCCGTGGCAGGTATTCAAATTCGGTCAGTGTGTGTGCCTTGCCGAGGTCGATGACCACGAAATGTGGGAACTTGATGCCTTTGGCAGTAGCCCAGTAGGTCGATTCCTGCAAGTCGAACATCTTGTCGGCAGAACAGTTGCCCGACTGTATGTCCTCGCTGTCGGCATAGCGCACCTTCCATGGCTCGCGGCTGAGTCGTTCTCCGTTTGCGTCCTTGAAGTAGATTTCGGCTATGCATGCAAGGTCGCTGGCTTTGCCTTCGGTGGTCTCGATGCACACGAAGCGTCCACGCACTGGCTTGTCGAACTTTGCCGACTTCCATCCGTTGGTCAGTGGGAAGGATATGTTAGCAGACGGCTGCTCGTTGCCGAGGTTGAGTGTCTCGCCCGCCTTTCGGTGGATTGGAGGCTCTTCGTCGAGCAGCTTGTCGATGATAGGGTGTGACAGTCCTGCTGTCTTCTGCGCTTTCGGACCGACAATGTCGAGTATGATGATTTCGTTCTTGCCCTTTTTCAACCAACAACCAGGGCAGTAGAGTGTCTGCTGCGGGCCGATGTTCCAGAACCGTCCGAGAGCATGCCCGTTGACATAGACCATGCCCTTGCCCCATGTGCTGAGGTCGAAGAATGTGTCGCCCACCTTTTTCAGGTTGAAGAAAGCACGATAGTAGCCGCGTCCGAAGATGAGTTCCTCGCTGTCACGGCAGTAACGCATGGTGCGGCCAAGGCGTGTGGCATTGATTTCGCTGAGTATCTTCTGCTTGTCGGTCTCCCTTGATAATGCATTGACGGCTTCGTCGTAACTTTCGATGATAGGTGTGCTGCGCCACTGCTTTGGAGTCCATGTGAGTTCGGTCTCGTCGTATCCGTCGAGATGAGGGTCGTTGGTCGCTGATGCTGTGATGTAAGGATTGGCAACGATGCCCTTGTAGTCCTTGATGGCGCGACCGAAGTTGATGCGTCCCATTGCTTCGACAAGTATCTGTAACTCCTGACCACTCTTGACGGGTGGCAGCGTGAGTTCCTTGTCGCCCATCCGTCGGTCGAGTGTACCGACCTTGGCTCCGTCGATGAACACCTGTGCGTAGTCGTGGGCGTCGAGGTGCAGAATGCTCTGCCTTGGAATCTCAGGCAGACGGGTTTCGTACAAGATGGAACCCCAGCCGAATCCTATCTCCTCGAAGGTCTTCGGTGCACCGACAAGGTCTTCTAAATGCAGCATTCCGTCAGCACGCATCAGAATGTCATAGTTGAGGCCGTTGTAGATAGGTGAGAACTCTTCAACCTTGAACTCAGGTATCGAGATTATTGGTTTGGCTGCCGGTGGTGCAGGGAGCTTCTGGTCGGTGAAGCCTTGCAGCATGGTGCGCAGTTCCCAGAACTTGTCGGTTGCCTGTCCGTATTCGTTGATTGGTGCGTCGTAGTCGTAGCTGGTGACATCGGGTGCGAAACCTGGTGAGTTGGCACCTGCCCAGTGACCGAAACTGGTGCCTCCGTGGGTCATGTAGAGCGAGAACGAGATGTTCTTTTCAAGCATTTCACGCAGTCCGCTGACCATGTCTTTTGCCGAGCGTGTCTCGTGCTTGCCGCCCCACTTGTCGAACCATCCGCTCCAAAACTCGCTGCACATCAGCGGAGAGTCGGGGCGCAGTTGTTTGAGTCGGCGGAACTGGTCATCGATGTTGGCACCCGTGCCGAAGTTCATGGTCCATATCATGTCGTCGAGTCCGTTCTTCTCGAAATTGCTGTTCCAGTCGCACTGGAAGAGAGCGACTTCCTGTCCAAAGTTCTTGCGCACGATGTCGCGTATGGCACTGACATAAGGCTTGTCCTCGCCATAGCTGCCGTATTCGTTCTCCACCTGTACCATGATGATTGGTCCGCCACGCTGGATGGTCAGCGGAGCCAGTTGCTCGGCAACTTTCTCTTCAAATATGCTGACACGCTCCATGAAATAAGGGTCCTGTTCGCGCAGGCGGATGTCTTTCTTTTTGAGCAGCCACCAAGGCAGACCGCCCATTTCCCATTCAGCACATACATAAGGACCGGGACGGACGATGACATACATGCCGTTCTTCTGTGCCACACGGCAGAACTCGGCAATGTCGCTGTTGCCGGTGAAGTCGAACACCCCTTCCTGTTGCTCGTGGAGGTTCCAGAAGATGTAGATGCACACGGTGTTCATGCCTAATGCCTTGCACATCTTGATGCGGTGGTCCCAGTATTCGCGTGGAATGCGTGGATAGTGGATTTCGGCTGCCTTCACGACGAATGGCTTTCCGTTGAGCAGAAATGTTCCCTTGCCTGCCTCGAATGTGCCTTTCTGTGCCATGGCGAAGCATGCTGTGAGCGCAAGCAGCAGTGTGATGAATGTTCGTTTCATTGTGGCGTTAAGTTTTTTGGTAATACAATGCTGATGCTCTGTCGTGCCGATGGGGCACGATGATGGGCAGCAGCGTGCTGGTCTCATTGTTTTGCACTGTTTTGCACGCAAAGGTAGTATTTTCCGACAAGATGACCAAATAAATGGGTAACTATGTGTGGTGTCGGGTCTGGCAGCGTGGGTTATGAAACAAACCATTCGCACAGGAACACCACTATACAGCAGATGACTGACACTGGAAACAGACCGAGTCCGCGCCATGCTGCGATGATTCCGGTGACGAGTGCCAACAGTCCTGGCAGTGGCGACTCGGTGGCTTGTGTGATGGCTGGGAATGTCATGATGGCCAGTGTGACATAAGGGATGTAGTAGAGGAAACTGCGGAGGAAGCGGCTCTTGATCTGTCCACGGATGAACAGCGGAGGCAGTATGCGGATGAGGTTGGCGGTCAGTGCCGTCACGATGATGTAGATGGCAGTGCTATTCATGGCAGTCCTCCTCCTTCTCTTCTATTGGTTTGACGATTGCGGCAACTGCCGAGACGATGATGGTGAGCACGATGGTGCGTGTGCCTACACTCCATTCCGAGATGTAGGGCGCGATGGAACAGAGTCCACTCAACACGAAACTGACAATGACTGCCGCCAGCACATATCTGTCCTTTTTTGCCGCTGGGATGATGATGGCGATGAACATGCCGTAGAGTGCCACGCTCAGTGCCGCCACGATGTTGGCTGGCAGGGCACCGCCAGCAATGATGCCCGAAGCCGTGCCCGATGCCCAGCACAGTGTGGTGATGATGGCTGCTCCGAATGTGTAGGATGGTGCCAGCCGCCCGGGAAAGGCAATGGAGATGCCGAATATCTCGTCGGTGATGCAGAGCGACACCAACAGGCGTTTCAGCAGTGATGTACCTTCTGCAAACTTCTGTGTCAGTGCGGCGCTCATCAGTATGTAGCGCAGGTTGGTGACGGCACTCATGGCAACTGCCTCGACGAATGTGGCACTGGCTGCAACGACTGTATATAGTCCGTATTCGCCAGCCGATGCACGCATGAATGTGCTGCTGACGAATCCCTCAATGGCACTGAAACCTGTGCGCTTGGCGATGATTCCAAGCGAAAACGCAACGGCATAGTAGCCTAATGCTATCGGTATGCCGTCGCGCAGTCCTTTTGTGAAATTTGAATGCATAGTTAATATACTTTGCTTCGCTACCTATCACTTCGTTACGAATCGCCCTTGCGGGCTACGAATCACTTCGTTACCTATCGCTTCGCTACGAATCGGTTCTTCGCATACTCAGAACCTGCGGGTATCTTAGCAAATCTCCTTCATTTAATCACCAGCGCTCGCTGGATGCGGTCGCTGAGTTCGCCGAAGTGGGCGCGTGTGGCGCTGTCTGCACCGCTGTTGGCAGCAGCCTGTGTCTTCGATTTGAGTTGTTGCAGGGTGCGCAGTGCATAGATGCGTTTCTGACTGCCGGCAGTCCCCTTCTCGTATGCGGTGATGAGTTCATCGACATAAGCACTTTGGAGCGCGGCGCGGTAGCGGGTCACGGCAGCGTGCGAGTCAAGTTCGGTCATGATCAGACGGGTGATGTCGGTCATATAGTCGCTGATAGGGTAGAGCGCGTTGGTCGATGTGGCACGGTTGAGCAGATTGATGGCAGCGGTCTTGGCAATGCCGAGCGTGAGGTCCTGTGGGTCGGCAGTGAGCGACTTGGCATAACTCATGTTGCGGAGCCACATTGGTTCGTGGAGCATTTCGCGGTCGATGAAGTTGAGCGCTTCCTTCTGATGTGCCTTTGACACTGGCTCGTAGATGGTGCCACCCTCGGCAGTAGTGCGGTAGGTCTGATAAGTACCACCGATGTTGCGAGCGACATGACCCATGTATCTGAGATACTGAGAGCGAATCTGTGAGTGCATAGCCTTGATGTTGGAACCATAGAGGTCGTGTTCGTCAACAGTCCATTCAGGCAACTGCTGAATTTCTCTCTTCAAGTTCTTCAATCCGTAGGTGCTGGCTTTCACGGCATTGTCGCCGAGGTCTTCGGTCAGGCGTCGTGGGTCGTCGTTTGATGTCTCGCCGTCGCCCCACCACAGGCGCTTGTTCTTCTGTGCCTCCTGTGTCATTGGTTCCAGCATCTTGTGGTCTTCGTATTCGTCCTTTGCATTGAGCATTGGGCTGTATCCCCATTTGATTGCCCACAGGTCGTAGTCGTTGATGCGTGGGAAGATGCCCGTGCGGCTGATGCCGTCTTCGGGCTGTGCCACATAGTTGAAGCGGGCATAGTCCATGATGCTTGGTGTGTGGCCGTTGGCTTCCACCCATGCCTTGTCGCGCAGTGAATCCACAGGGACGGTGCTGCTGCTGCCGAAGTTGTGGCGCAGGCCGAGTGTGTGTCCCACTTCATGACTGCTGACGAAGCGGATGAGCTGTCCCATCAGTTCCTCGTCGTAGTTCATCTTGCGTGCTGCCTCGTCGATGCTTCCTGCCTGAACCATGTACCAGTCGTGCACCAGACTCATCACATTGTGATACCAGCAGATGTGGCTTTCGAGGATTTCACCTGTGCGAGGGTCGCTGACATGTGGTCCGTAGGCATTTTCGATAGGCGATGCCAGATAGCGTATCATGCTGCAACGGGCATCCTCCATGCTCATGGTCGAGTCGGCATCTTCGGGCCATTCCTTTGCCATGATGGCGTTCTTGAATCCAGCCTGCTCAAATGCCACCTGCCAGTCGTTCACACCCTGAATCAAGTATTTGCGCCATTGCTTTGGTGTGGCAGGGTCGATGTAATAGACGATTGGCTTGACGGGTTCCACCAGTTCGCCGCGTTTCATCTTCTCCACATCCTCAGGGCGTGGCTCCAGTCGCCAGCGTGTGATGAGGCGCTTACCCTCGACACGCTGCTGGTCGTCGGTGTAGGCAGTGTGGCTGATGGTGAAATATCCCACGCGTGGGTCGTAGAATCGCTTTGCCATAGGATGCTCGGGCAGCAGCAGGAAACTGACATTCATCTGGATTGTGACCTTGCCGGTCTCAGCCATTGCCGGAATGTCGGTGCCCGTGCCTGTGTAGGTCTTGGTGACTCGCACCTCGGTGTTGGTTGGGAACGACTTCATGTCGTCGATGAAACTCAGTGTCTGCGCTCCAATCTTGAAACTCGTCTTTGCGTCGCGAGGCAAGTAGAGTGCAGAGTTGTCTTCGTTGAAGAACTGTGTGACCTTCACCTTGAGCGTGTCTTTCTTCTTGCTGTCTTCGAGTGCGAAATGTCCGATTATGGCGTTTTCGTTGCTGATTGTCACAGCCTTGTTGATGATGTCGGCGCTGTCCGACACATTGTAGAACCCATGTGAACGGACGAGCAGTGTGCTGTCGGCAGCCAGTTCGAAATAGACGGTCTGTTCGTTCAGTTGTTCGCCGCCAAACTTCTTGCAGTCTGCCGGAGTGCTGATGAAACGGCTTGTCACCAGAATGTCGCGGCCGAGCAGACTCGTAGGGATTTCCCAGTACCAGTCCTTCTTCACCTTGGTCACATCAATCAGTCCGGGGCGGACAATCGACGGCTTTGGCGGTTCGGGCTTCTTCTGCTCAGTGGCAGGTTTAGCAACTTGTTTCTTCTTGCGTGCCATGGTAGGTCCGCTGCATAGCAGTGCACTGCATACTAATACGATAGTCAGTCTGTTCATATCGGTTGGTTTATGTGGTTGATTGCTTGATTTTGCCTAACTCGCTGCAAAGTTAATCAAAAATATGAAACTAAATGCTTCCTTTGTGATGAATTCTTGACAAATTCACCCCAGAGGGTGTGGCGCATCGGTGGGGCACAGCAAATGGGTTTAACCATATTGATTTTCTTTTCAAGGCAGTAACCCTATTATGTAATAGTTAATGTATAGGTCTCCATTAAGTTCACGTAAGAAGGGGGTGTTAATAATGCGTTTTTGGTGTTAGTTCAATAAAACCGATTGAATTGTGCTAAAAATGGTTGTAAGGTTACAACCTTTTAGGTAATTTTTTGTATCTTTGTCGCGTTAATTAATAATTTGTGGCCGTATGAAGTATCTGAATATAAAGAAAGCATTGGCAGCATGGCAAAATTTGCAACCATTGTCTCAAAAAGATAGGGATAGACTTAGCCGTCGTTTCACAGTAGATTTCAACTACAATAGCAATCATATTGAAGGTAATACCCTGACTTATGGACAGACCGAAATTCTGTTGTTATGTTACCTGCTCGTTCAGACTAAGTGCGTAATCTCTTACCTGTTCGATATTCATTTAAGCTATATATACTATTTTGTTTAGGTTCTAGTTGTTAGTTAAATTCCAATTTAAGAAATGAACAAAGCTGCCAGTCTTTTTAAGCCCCTGATGCCAATTCTCTCGGCTGTTTATGGCTTCGGGGTTGTTTATATAACAGCGTTGCCTGTTGACGGCAATCATCCGACCTTCGTTGGCGAGATGCTGACATGGCTAATCACATTGGCGGGCATCGCAATGACGCTCTGCCTTGTGCAATATGTCGAACCGAAAGTGTTTCCTGCTGCAGAACAATTTCCGCTGAAGTTTCCTACAATCTCCGTCATTTTAGGACTATTATTGATTGCGCCTCTATGGTTAGTTGCAGAAGGTTATATCGTATACGGTGTGACGTCGCTGGCTCAGCCTGTCATGATGGCCCCGCTGACCTATACGACAGAAGAATTGCTCGAAGACCTTCTGTCCAGTATACATGCTGTATTACTTGCCCCATTGCTTGAAGAATTGTGTTTCAGACAAATGGCTATTTCTCCCTTTCGCAGTCGTGGCGCACAGGTCGTTGTCTGTGTGGTGATGGCCTTATTGTTTGGAATACTTCACGTGCGAAATTTCCCTGGTGCCTTCCTCAGTGCTCTGGTCTACGGGGGTGTGTTTGTTTGGTCGCGAAACATTTGGTATAGCGTGATACTACATGCCGGGAGAAACCTCGCAGCCACACTCCTTGCTGTATATTGCTGGTTGCAATTGGGCGACATGCAGATGGCGAAAATTCCTGTTATCATCCTGCCTGATATGAAGGTAGTCATCGCAAGCTTGTTTATAGCCATTGCAGGATCACTTTTATTAAAGACGAAACGATAAATTCATGTTTTCCTTCACGAGCGCTCATGTTTTCCCTCACGAGCGCTCATAAATATAAAAAGGTGTACACCTTCTCGGATTTTGGTGTACACCTTTCTTGCGTTTGCTGTACACCTTTTTCTCGGAAGGTGTACACCTTTTTAAATCTTCGTACGCTCGTGTGACAATTTACGAGTGCTCGTGTGGCAATTTATGTGCGGTCGTCTGAGCGATATAGAGTTGGCCACGCACACCGGGGAAATGATTATCCCAAATCGTCCATTAGGCTGTTTTGCGCTGACAAGTCTGCTTTTTGTCATTCCAAGAACCATCCATGGTATAACTTAACACAGAGACGGGATGAGAGTGGAGAGCTGAGAGTGTAGGGTAGAGAGGCTATAAGCTTTAATCCCGTCCACAGAGAATGCCTGTGGCATTCGCCGATGTCAAAATTCTCGTCTTCCCCAACAAAAAAACCTTGCATTTCTGCAAGGCTTCTTGGGGTGAGGGGTGGGACTCGAACCCACGACATTCAGAACCACAATCTGACGCTCTAACCAACTGAACTACGCTCACCATTTTGCTTTCTTTCTCAAAAGCGAGTGCAAAGGTAGGAAAATATTTATAATTGGCAATTGATAAATGGCATTTTTTTTAGTTTTATGCCGTTTTTTTATTAAAAAGATGTAACTTTGCCGTTGCGAACAATCAAAAACTAACAATTTTATGACATTAGTAGAACGCTTTTTGAAATATGTCAGTTTTGACACTCAGTCGAGCGAAGAGGCCGACAAGTGTCCAAGCACTGACAAACAGATGGTCTTTGCAAACTATCTGCGTGACGAACTGACAAGTGAGGGACTGGAAGACATCTTCCTCGACGAACATGGCTACCTCTATGCCACCCTGCTTGCAAGCGAGGGTTGTGAGGCTCTGCCTGTCATCGGCTTCATCGCACACATGGACACCAGTCCTGACTGCTCGGGTAAGGACATCAAGGCCCGCATCGTCAGAAATTATGACGGTGGCGACATCGTGCTGAGCGAGGGCATTGTCAGTTCTCCAAAGAAATTCCCTGAACTGCTGAACCACATCGGCGAAGACCTTATCGTGACTGACGGACACACTCTGCTCGGTGCTGACGACAAGGCTGGCATTGCTGAAATTGTGCAGGCTGTGGTCTATCTGAAAGAACATCCTGAAATCAAGCATGGCAAGATACGCATTGCCTTCAACCCTGACGAGGAAATCGGAATGGGAGCGCACTTGTTTGATGTGGAGCGATTCGGCTGTGAATGGGCTTACACCATGGACGGCGGCGAAGTGGGTGAACTGGAGTTTGAAAACTTCAATGCTGCCAGTGCAAAGGTGCAGATCAACGGATGTTCGGTTCATCCTGGATATGCCAAGGGAAAGATGATAAATGCTGGCCGTGTGGCAACTGAACTGGTGCAGATGATGCCAAGGGAGGAAACTCCTGAACAGACCGAAGGCTACGAAGGATTCTACCATCTGACAGGTATTCAGGGCGGATGCGAGGGCGCAACCGTCTCGTTCATTATCCGTGACCATGACCGCCAGAAGTTTGAGGCAAGGAAGCAGCGCATGACTGAGGTGGTGGCTGCCATCAACGCCAAATATGGTGAAGGTGTGGCAGTGCTCGACCTTAAAGACCAGTATTACAATATGCGTGAACAGGTGGAACCCGTGATGCACATCATCGACCTGGTGAAGAAGGCAATGGAAATGGCTGGCGTGAAACCCGAGGTTAAGCCTATACGCGGTGGAACTGACGGAGCTCAGTTGTCGTTCAAGGGACTGCCTTGTCCTAACATCTTTGCTGGTGGCATCAATTTCCACGGTCCTTACGAATTCTGTCCTGTACAGTCGATGGAAAAGGCAATGATGACAGTGGTGAACATCTGCAAGTTGGTATAGTTAAAAGTGAAAAGCGAAAAGTTAGGCTGTTAGCCATTAGCCATTAGCCGTTAGCCATTAGCGTGGGTGGCATCAGCTTCACTCTTCACTTTTCACTTTTCACTCTTCACTCTTCACTTTTCACTTCTCGAAATATACACAGAGCAACGGGATTATCATTTTTTCAAAAGTGTTTTTAATCCCGTTCACAGAGAATGCTGATGGCATTGCTGAGTTCACAGAGCCATCCGGACACCCGCACTCAGTGTCCTCTCCATGTGCCACCGGCACATTCTGTGAAAAGGTTTGTCAAATAGATAAATGATAACTTTCTCTGTGTTGAAACAATTTCGTGTTCGAAAAAGATAAAACGAGGTTTATTGGTTCACGCAGATTGCGCAGATTTCACGGAGTGAACGGATTTCCTTTTA
>JAGHSZ010000112.1 GCA_018065565.1 Candidatus Colivivens caballi | reverse complement strand
TCCTCTTCATGTGCCGAGGGCACACTCTGTGAGAAGGTTCATAAATAAGATAAAACCGAACCTTCTCTGTGTTGATTGATTCCATTTTTCACTTTTCACTTTATTTCAGGTGAGTGTTGTCAGCAGTGTCCCACCACACACGGTGATGCCAGTCGTCGATTCCATCCATGCGGTCGAGTGCTTTCTGATAATTCTCACTGTTGTACTTAGCTTCCAGACTTGGGTACTTCAAGCGTACTGGTGTGGTCATGTTGGTGTCATCGCTGATAAAGTCTGTCACCTCATACTTGTTGCGGTCGATAAGTACAGGATAGTCCGAGCGGCGCATGTTTGCCCATGCTTCTGCTGGGTTCATGGTGTGGAGAATCCACGCTTCTGTGTTGATACGCTCCTTCTGCTGTTCAGCGGTTGTGCCTACCGGATTGTTCTGAATGTACAGATTGATTTCATCATCCGTGATAGGTGTGACATCGTAGTAGGTGCAGAGCATCTTCATGGCGCCACGGATTCCGGCTTCGTAGTGTTCGGCAACTTCGCCATCGACACCCCATCCAAGCATCTTTGCCTCGGCAAGGAGGAATTCGACTTCAGCATTTGTCATGAGGACACCTGGGCACTCTGCCTTTTCAAGCTTGATGGAAAGTGCCGGACGGAGCATACGGTTGTGGTAGTTGTCAGTCTTGTATCCACCATTTGGATCGTCGGCAATGAGTTGTGCCAGACGAGGAATGTAGGTTGCAATGTCGGCATCTTCAATCTGAACCCATTTTGAGAGGAGCACATCGCCTTCGACCACCTTCTTCGGTGCGCTGTACCATGCTGCGCCTGGAATACATGCGTAAGTGTAACCACCATCAATTTGTTTTACACCGGCAGGGCTGTTCTGATAAGCAATGACCTCATCGGTAAAGTCGAGGTTACCAGCATCGTCGGCAGATGCAGCACTGCGCTTGATGTTGTTGTAGTGACGGCAGATGCGGTAAAGGCGCGGGTCGCCATTTGCCTTCATCATTTCGAAGAATGTAGCACAGATGAATGTCGGGCTGCTGGCATCCTGACCATACAGCATTTCGCCAAGAGCATTAGCACGGAAGTCGAGGTCGCGAGCTCCGTCATAGAGAGTGAACGGACTGTCCATGTAACGGATGTAGGCATTGTCTTCAAATGAAGATATGTATCCACAAGGTGCTGCCAGTGCCTTCTCAAACTCAGTCTTTGCCTTAACAGGGGCAACATCAGAAATTCGCATAGCGTAGCGCATACGGAGAGAGTTGGCATATTTCTTCCACTTGGCGGCGTCGCCGTTATATGCAGTCACATCGCCAGTGACCTTGTCTGAGCCACCCAACTGACTGATACACGTTTCGAGTTCGTCGAAAATCCAGTTATAGATGTCCTCCTGTGTGTCATACTTAGGATTGGCAATGTGCTTGAGATAGCCGTAACCAGCCTCAGAACAAGGAACATCACCATAAGTATCAGTAAGTACAGCCATGATATATGCTCTGTGAATTCTCAGCATTGCATTAAGGTTTGGCTGGTCTTCGGTACGGGAAATGGCGTCAACCATGTTTTTGATTGCAACATTGTAGTATTCGTCCCAGATGGTACGCATCATGTCGTTGTCGGCATTGACTGCGCCAGCATAGTTGCAAACATTCCATCCACCAGAGAAGTGCTGGGTGAAACCTGTGACATAGCAACGGTATGCGTCCATGAGTCCGAAGTCGCCGTATGTCTGAAGCAAGCCCGTTGTAAGCTGGGCATTGGGGTTGATATCAGAAGGCTTGGTCTTGTCGGTGTTCACATCCTCCATGTATGAGTCAGAGCATGAAGTCATGCATGCAAGAGGAAGTGCCATAATCATAAGGCCAGCCGTAATTGCCTTTATATTTTTCATATATTTAGTTGTTTAGTAGATTGGTTGTTATGTTGTTGAGAGGTTAGAGCATTTAGCTTAGAGGTTAGAGATTAGGGCTTAGAGGTTAAAGCACTTTTCACTCTTCACTTTTTACTCTTCATTTTCCACTCTTCACTCTTAAAATTTCAGATTCACATTGATTCCGTAGCTCTTGCGTGAAGGAAGTGAACCATATTCAAGTCCCATGCCCGAAGTGTTATAGCCTGAGTCTGGGTCAATGTTTGGAATGTTCTTCCACAGGATGAACGGGTTGCGTGCAACAAATGAGACACTGAGTCCACTGATGAACTTGCCAAGCATGCTCTGAGGGAATGTGTAGCCAAGTGTGATTTCACGACATTTCACATAAGAGTTGTCGTAAACAAACATGCCAGGAGCATTGCGTGAAGCACTGAACCAGTAGTCCTCTGGATTTATCTTGATGTCGTTCTGGCGATATGTACCGTCACCGTTTGCAATGACACCGTCAACCACATATCCATCGCAGTTGCCAGCGTCACGCCATTCTGCCAGGCTCATGCCAGCAGCCTTGCGTGCCTCTTCTGAGGCATACCATTCTTCACGACCTTCAAGTGTTTGCACTGCCTTACCAGTCTCATAGGCTGAACGCATCGACATTGAATAGATGTCAGCACCGACCTTCACATCGAATGCTGCTGCAAGGCGCCAGTTCTTGTAGGTGAAAGTAGAATAGAAGCCACCAGTCCAGTCCCATGAAGAATTGCCGAGAGTGCGCAGTTCAGTATCGAGTTCAGGCAGACCTGTGTTTGCATTGATTACAACCTGTCCAGCATCGTTGTGTTTGAAACCAGGACCAACGATTGAACCAAAGTTCTTGCCGAGTTCAGCACCAACACTGACATTGCACCAAGTTGCCTTTTCCAGTTCGAAGTAGTCCATGCCATCTGTCAGTTCCTTCACCTTGTTTGAGTTCTTTGAGAAGTTTACGCCGAGGTCCCATGCAAAGTCGCCAGCCTGTACAGCGCGTCCGTTGACAGCAACCTCTATACCGCGGTTCTGAATCAGACCTGCATTTACTAAGTGATAAGCATATCCCGATGCAGATGATGATGCCAGTCCGATAATCTGGTCTTTGGAATTCTGATTATAGTATGTGAAGTCGATGCCCAGACGGTTGTTAAAGAGCTTCATTTCCAGACCAAGTTCGAATGAATTTGTCATGGTTGGTTTCAAGTCCTTGTTTGGCTGAGTCGTGTTGTTAATCATACCGATTGTGTAACCAGTGTATGAGTACTTACCGCTGGTGTAGTTCAAGGCAAGTTGGTAAGGGTCTGTGTCGCTACCGACCTTTGCCCATGAAGCACGAATCTTTCCGTAGTTGATGATGCTCTTGTTGTTGAGCAGTTCTGAGAAGATGAAACTGCCAGAAACTGATGGATAGACATATGTGTTGTTGGATGCAGGCAGAGTAGAAGACTTGTCACCACGCAGCGTTCCTTCAATGTAATATGTGTGCTTGTAACCTAAACTTGCGTTACCATAGATTGAATTTATCTGCTTCTTGTAGAGGTTTTCCTGAATATTCTGGTCCTGATAGTTCATGATGGCAATGAGGTCGTCGTTCTGTTGGTTGGTTCCGAGCAGGACAGTTGTCTTGTTGCTGACACGATAGATGTTGCCGCCTACGGTTCCATTGAAGTCGAACTCGCCCCAACTGTTGTTATACAGACCGAGAATTTCGGCATTGACAGTGCTGTTGTCAAAGATTTGCTTCTCAAGCATACCCGCAGCTGTGCCTGGTGTGGTTCGTGCAATGTAGTTCTCAAAGTTCATCTTGTTCATGTCCGTACCGATGGTTCCCTGCACCTTGAAGTGCTTATCCACATTCCATATTGCTTTTGCAGCAAATCGGAATATGTCCTTTTTACTCTTGTTGCTGTTCTTGTACAGGTCCCAGTATGGGTTCTTGTTGTATTGGTCAATACCATTCCACTTTGAGTACTCACCCTTCTCGTCTTGATACTTCTTCAACCATTCCTGATTGTAAGAATTAGCAAGTGTCATGAGGTTCTTACCAATATTAGACTGTGAGTCACCAAGGGCAGGACGGTTCTTCACATCTTCACTGGTATAGTTGGCTGTGAAGTCGAAATCGACCATCGAAAGCGATGTGTTGACACGAAGGTTAAAGTTGTCACGACTCATGTGTGTGTTAGGAAGGATGTCCTTGTTGCGCATATCGGTCACCGAGAAGCGCATGCCAGTCGCTCCTGAATTTGCAGAAATGATGGCGGTGTTCTGTGCTGTTACACCTGTACGGAAGAAGCCCGATGTGTTGTTCGGATATATGCGGAACGGACGCTCAACTCCATCAAAATAGAGGACAGAGTTGTCGTCGCCCTTTGGTCCCCAACTCATGTTGGTCTGACTTGTAGCAGTATGTGAATACTGTCCGTCGTTGCCCTGTCCATACACATCCTGAGTGTCGTTCCACTTTGCCAACTGCGAATCAATGGTAAATGAGCCGTTGTACTCAACAGAAAAGCGTTCGCGGTCAGCTCGCTTTGTGGTGATGAGAATGACGCCATGGCTGGCACGGGAACCATAGAGGGCAGAAGCGGCTGGACCTTTCAGTACAGTCATGTTCTCGATGTCGTCAGGGTTGATTGCAGAAATTCCGTCACCAAGGTCGAATCCGCCCTCGGTGCTTACACTGCCAAAATTAGTATTGTCAAGAGGCACACCATCAATAACATAAAGTGGCTGGTTGTCGCCTGTGATTTCTGTGTTGCCACGGAGGAGAACACGAGTGGTTCCTGATGCTCCACCGGCAGTGTTCTGCACAATGAGTCCTGCAACCTTACCAGCGAGTGAGTTGATGACATTCGTTTCCTTTGCCTTTGTCAGTTCTTCACCCTTTATTTCAGACACTCCATAACCCAGAGCCTTGCGTTCACGCTTAATGCCAAGGGCTGTGACAACTACATCGGAAAGGTTTACAGCGTCAGTGGTCATCATGACATTCAGTGTGTTGCCAGTGACTTTGACTTCCTTTGTGGCATATCCCACATAAGAGAACAGAAGCACATCTCCAGCCTTTGCTGGCAGAGAGAATCGTCCATCGATGTCTGTTACAGTTCCAGTGCTTGTGCCTTTTACTCTCACTGTGACTCCAGTGAGGGCTCCGTCAGCATCCGACACCGTACCTGTGACTTTGTCGGACTGTTGCTGAGCAGAAGGAAGAACAGGCGAGAAGGCATATGCCTGTGGAACGCCTGTCCACAATGCTAATGTCAGCGCACCGATAAATGCAGTGCGGTTAATGTTTGATTGTTTCATACTGTTGGTAATTTTTTATTGATTAAAAGATTAAGGTATGTTATTCTTTGTTTAGTTGCTGCTCTGTTGAGCATCACAATAACGGGGAACGAGTTGTCATTAATCCCAAATCGTTCATTAGCGTTATGATGATAATAGACTATATTTTTGAACAGATGTATTGTCGATTTGAGGGCGCAATGGGGTTCCATTGTAACTGAAAAGCGACAAGACAGATGGCAAAAAGAAGGCTTGTTAGCGTGTAACAGCCTAATGGACGATTTGGGTTAATCAATATCGATATTCATGTCAACAAGCGCAAAAGGGCGTATTGTTGTTTTACAATAGCTAAACCATATGAAATGCCGATGATTACGGCATTTCAGCATATTTTAATTTCCTATCGCTCGCAAAATCGCGAAAGAAAATGTATCAAAATTGAAAGAAAAAGTTATATTACTGCATTTGTTTTGTGCGAGAATTATGTTACTTTGCAGTCGAAACTGAAAAAAAGTCTATGTCTATCGAAAAACGGCTATGTCTAAAAGACATGCGTCAGCATAGAAGACTTACCAAAAGACTGAAAAAAGACTAACATTAACTAAGAACAATTAACCACAAATATTGTAAAAAAGACCCAGAAAAAAAACAAGTACCTAACAATCGACCGCAATCGATTGCCTGATGCATTTACTAACAGCAGCGGACAACCGAAAGCGATTAACAACAAAAGCAAATAAACCATTTTTAATTAACCAATTTTATTAACCAATTAAAATTTCAGCTTATGAAGAAATTTTTAACATTGTGTGCCGCTCTCTGCTGCTCAGCAATGGCATTTGCCCAATTCCCAAGTTCAGCAAACTGGACAGAAGGACAGGACATTTCCAAGGATCTTGCTGACCAAGGCTTATGGGGCGACTACTCTGGAACATGGGAAGCTGGTGGCGTAGTAAATGACGGCGCAGTAACCCAGACTCCAAATCCATCTCCATGGTGGAAAGGCGATCAGCCTGATGAATTGGCTCTGACAGCAACATCAGACCCAGAAACTAACCCTTATCCTTGTGTAGGTTTCTACAGAAACGGCGCAGGTGGTTCTCTTCCTGACATGTATCAGATCATACCACTGCCAAAGGGCTACTATGAAGTCAAAGTAAACGCAGTTTACCGTGAAGGTACTCCTGCTGATACTTGGACAAGCTACGCTGCAGGAAACCCTAAGCGTAACGCACACCTTTATGTTAATACACTTACTTCAGAAGATCCAGAGGCAATTCTCGCTTCTTACGATCGTCCAATCAACACTCTTCCTTTCTCTATTATTAAGGATGGTGCTCGTTACACTGGTGAAGATTCTGGTACATCTTGGAAGACTGACGGTAAGTACACTTGGACTAAGGACGGTGTAGAAGACTCTTGCTTCTATCCTTGCTGCGACGAAGGTGCTGCCCTCCACTTCAAGGAAGGTAACTACGAGCACTCTCTTAAGTTCATCCTTCTCGAAGACGGTTACATTCGTCTCGGTCTGAAGAAGAGCGCAAACATCTCACAGGACTGGTTCCCATGGGCTAACATGCGTATCATCTATCAGGGTGTAGCTGACGAAGACGCTCAGATCGACCTCGCATTCGAAGCTTACGGTGATGCTCTCGATCAAATCGAAGCACTCAAGGAGCGTATCGAAAACGAAGGCTTCGGTGCTCTTTATGCAATGCTCGACGATGCTCAGATGGAAATCGAAGACGCTGTTGAAGAGACTCTCGAAAGCGCTAACGAAAGCACAGCTAAGCTGCTCGCTCTCCGCGAACAGTTCGAAGCTGCATTCGCTTCAGCTAAGGCTCTCGGCGACCTCATCAGCATGTCAGACGATATGGCAGTCGCTACAGACTTCCCTACACACGCTGAATTCGAAGAAGCTATCGAAGCTGCTAAGGCAGTTGCATTCGCAGAAGACCCAGCTGACATCAACTACGATCCAGCAAATTACACAGCTGCATTCAACGCTCTGTCAGCTGCTCGCGCAAACTACCTCGACAGCCAGGACTTCGACGAAGACGGTAACAAGGACTTCACAATGCTTATCAAGTACCCTTGGTTCGTAAATGCTGAATACAACCCTGAATACCTCCCAGTTGACGGTAACGAAGCTACAAAGGCTTGGCAGCTCACAGAAGCTACTTGGGCTGACCGCGGTGCTCTTGGTAACCCAGGTAACTATGTAGATAAGGTAGGTGGCCGCACAAACATCGCTTCTAAGGTTGTCCTCAGTGCTGATGTTGAAGCTACTAACCAGTGGTTCAAGCGCGTTAACTACGATGGATGGTCACCAGGTCTCCAGCTCTACTATCAGTCTTGCCTCGTTGGTCCTTCATCAGGTTGGAACTCAATCTCAGGTGGTTCTGAAGAAATCTGCCAGCAGCTCGTTGGTCTGCCTAACGGTTACTACAGCCTCCGTGCTCTCATGCGTGGTGACAACGGTGCAGGTTGGACAGCTCCTGACGGCGAAAAGACTTTCCATAACATCTACGCTATGAACAGCGACAGCACTTATGTTAAGTCTGAACCAAACGCAACAAAAGAAGAAGCTAACAACAACATGAGCAATGGTTGGTACGAATGGAACCCACTCGCATGGACTGAACACAGAACTGGTATCATCCAGGTATCTGACGGTAAGCTCCTCATCGCTGCTCAGACTACTAACGTCATGAACGCAACAGGTTTCCGCCTCTACTTCCACGGTGCAAACCCTCAGTTCGACAACATGATTCAGCCAGACATCGAAGCAGTTCAGGAGAAGGCATTACAGCTCACATTCGAAGGCGATAAGACTTATGTTCAGGGACTCCTCGATCAGATTGTATTGCCAATCGGTACTGACGCAACTATCTACGAAGCTGACCTTGCTATCATCAAGCAGGCTAACGAATACATTAAGGCTGCTCTTGACGCAACAAGCGACAAGAACTTCACAGCTCCTTCTGACTTCGTAGCTCTCCAGGGCAAGTATGCTGCTGACGCTGATCAGTTTGCAATGCTCCAGCTCCCAACTGACTATGCAATCGCTCTCGGTACAAACGAAGGTGATACATACGATATGGCTCCAGCTGCAAACAAGCTTTACAAGGCTTATGAGGCATACTTCGCAATTTATGACAAGGCTCTCAACTACCAGACTCAGGAAGTTGCTACAGTAATTGCTGAACAGACTGAATACCTCAAGGCAAACATGGCAACTGTTGAACTCCTCGAAGAGTACACAGCAGCTCTTGCAGGTCCAATGAACCAGGCTATCTTCAATGAACTCGCTGCATTCGACGCAACTGAAGAAAACCCTGTAAACATTACTTCTCTCCTCGTTAACCCTCAGCTCACTAAGAGCCCAACTGAAGGCTGGACTTGCGCAGAAGCTACTCCTTCTATTAATACATACGGACGTGGCAACGCTGAACTCTGGAATGCAAGCGCATTCGACCTCTATCAGGAGATCAAGTACTTGCCAGCTGGTAAGTATGAATTCCGCGCACGCGCTCTCTATCGCGATGCTGCTGCTGTTGACTCTGCACACTATGCAGACTACAAGGCTGCTGGTGACGAAGCTGCATGGAAGAACCACAACGCTCTCATCTACGCTAACAACGGTAAGGCTGACCAGTCTAACTACATCAAGGCTGTTCACAGCGCACAGAAGACTGAACCTTCATTCACTTCTTGGTACAACATGGAAGGCTTCGATGAATATACAAACGCTGGTTTCGTTTCTAACTGGAACGGTAACGTATGTATCTTCGAAGACGAACTCTTCGACGAGCACAAGAACGATCTTGAAACTCTTGCTGACTGTGTAGTTAACATGGGTGACGACTACGACGAAAAGTGCCACGGTGAAAACATCTTCGATACTCCAATCGTTGACGGTGAAACTACTTACTACTTCCCATCTTCAATGGCAGGATTCTACTTCCTCCTCCAGAACGATAAGGAAGTTTACAACAACTCAGTAAAGACTGTCCTCCCAGAAGGCAACACCCTCCGTGTAGGTCTTAAGAAGACTGCTGCTATCGGTAGCGACTGGGTAATCTACGACGACTTTGAACTCTACTACCTCGGTCCAGAAGACTTCGTTGACGAACCAAACAACGAATACAACCTCATCGCTGATGACGCTTCATTCGGCTTCAACGACGGTACTGTTGGACAGTGGCATTATCTTGGTTGGAACAATGGCGGTACTGCAACTAATGTAGCTCCAGGTTATGGAAACAGTGCAGGTGCTATGGCTCTTACAAGTACAAATCCAGCTGGTGACCCATGGGGTGCACAGCTTCTCTGCTCACTCAAGGAAGGCGCTAAGCTCGAAAGAG
>JAGHSZ010000070.1 GCA_018065565.1 Candidatus Colivivens caballi | reverse complement strand
TTTCGTGTTCGAAAAAGATAAAACGAGGTTTATTGGTTCACGCAGATTGCGCAGATTTCACGGAGTGAACGGATTTCCTTTTATTCTGCGAATTCTGCGTGAGATTATAGACATCCGCACTCTGTGTCCTCTCCATGTGCAGAAGGCACATCTTAATTTATTAGCCTACCTTCTATTTGTGTAATAATCATATTGCGATTGTGTGCTTTTGTTAGCAAATCACGGCAAATAATGACATTTGTACGGTAAATGTGGCGTTGTTTCAATAAAATGTCGTAACTTTGTAACCATTGTTGCAGATATTCCGCTCCCAATCCTGAAAGGAAGGGGATGGGGGAGGTCTCAGAACTTTAACGCTAATAAAAGCTAATGATTAGTTTTATCTCGGGGATAGTCTTGCTCGTCGTAGGCTATTTCATTTATGGAAAATTTGTAGAGAAGGTATTCGGTACTGACTTGCAGCGCAAGACTTGTGCTGTGACCAAGGCTGATGGCGTGGACTATCAGCCACTGCCAGCATGGCGCATTTTCATGATTCAGTTTCTCAATATCGCAGGTCTCGGACCTATCTTTGGCGCCATCATGGGAGCCAAGTTCGGACCATCCGCCTACCTGTGGATTGTGCTCGGAACCATCTTTGCCGGAGCCACGCACGACTTTGTTGCCGGCATGATTTCACTGCGTGAGGATGGCATCAACTTACCCGAAATTATAGGACGGAACCTTGGCAAATCGGCACAGCTGATGATGCGTGTGTTGACACTGGTGCTGATGGTGATGGTGGGAGCTGTGTTTGTGTCAGGTCCTGCCGGTCTGCTTGCAAAGATTACCCCTTCATATTTAGATGTGACATTCTGGCTTGGAGCAATCATGACATACTATGTGCTTGCCACACTGCTTCCAGTTGATAAACTGATAGGCCGCATTTATCCAGTTTTTGCCATTGCACTGCTGTTTATGGCATTTGGTGTACTGGGTGCCATCGTCGTGACTCAGCCCGAATTGCCCGAACTGTTTGATGGACTGCAAAACACCCATCCGTCGGCAAGTGAAATGCCGATATTCCCGATTATGTTTGTGTCGATTGCCTGTGGAGCAATCAGCGGTTTCCATGCCACTCAGTCGCCAATGATGGCTCGCTGTATGATGAACGAGCGTCTTGGTCGTCCGATATTTTACGGAGCAATGGTTGCCGAAGGAATTGTTGCGCTCATCTGGACAGCAGCGGCAAACGCCTATTATGCCAATTATGGCATGGACGAGAGCAATGCCTCCATCATTGTTGACATCATCACTCGCGACTGGCTCGGCTCAGTGGGATGTATCCTTGCCATGCTTGGAGTGGTGGCTGCTCCGATCACTACTGGCGACACAGCCCTCCGCTCGGCGCGACTCATTGCAGCCGACATACTGAAAGTTGATCAGAAACTCATCATGGGCCGACTCGCTGTTGCGGTGCCAATCTTTGTCTGCACCATTGCTGTACTGATTTACAGCACCAGCGATTCAAAGGGATTTGACACTGTATGGCGTTACTTCTCATGGGCAAATCAGGTCCTGGCGGCCTTTACCCTTTGGGCATGTTCGGCATATTTTGTCCGTAGGGCAGTTGGCAAAGAACGACACCACTTTGATTTCCTCATCACATTCATACCAGCATTGTTTATGACATGTGTAAGCACCAGTTACATATTCATCGCACCCGAAGGCTTCCGCCTGTCGCATCCAGTGTCATACATCATTGGCATTGTTGTGACTGCATTCCTGTGCGTATGTTTCTTCTGGTGGAAATCGAAACTGAAAGTTAAAAATTAAAAGTTAGTCTGTTATTTCTTTTTCAGAACACGAAATACTCGAATTGACACGAAACCATGCGGACTGTCACCATCAGCACCATTTAACACAGAGTAACGGGATTATCTCATTCACAAAAGTGTTTTTTATCCCGTTCACAGAGAATGCTGATGGCATTACAAAGCTCACAGAGCCATCCGGACAGCCACACTCTGTGTCCTCTCCATGTGCCACAGGCACACTCTGTGAAAAGGTTTGTCAAATAAATAAATGATAACCTTCTCTGTGTTGAAACAATTTCGTGTATTTCGTGTTCGAAACAAAAAGAACATTGCTGTCCAACCACCATCCAGACACCCACACACAGTGTCCTCTCCATGTGCCACAGGCACACTCTGTAAAAAGGTTTGTAAAATAGATGAATCAAAACCTTCTCTGTGTTGAGAAGTGAGAGTAGAGAGGACTCCAACCTCTAAAATTATTAATTTACTCAATGAAGACAGAACAACTCATACTGCGCGACACTTCGTTCGTCGATCTGATGACCCGTCGCATCTTCAATGTGCTGATTGTGGCAAACCCTTACGATGCCTTCATGCTCGAAGACGATGGTCGAATCGATGAAAAGATTTTCGACGAGTATGCCAAACTCGGACTGCGTTATCCTCCACGCTTCTTTCAGGCAGCAAGCGAGGACGAGGCACGCGAGATTATGGGGCAGATGAAGTTTGAACTGGTCATCTGTATGCCAGGCGCAGAGGTCAGGAAGGACACCAACGAGGCGAGCGATGTATTCGACATTGCACGCACCATCAAGTCGTTCTCGCCTGAAATTCCGATTGTGGTGCTCACCCCTTTCTCGCATGGTATCACCAAGCGAATGCAGAACGAAGACCTGAGCATCTTTGAGTATGTGTTCTGCTGGCTGGGCAACACCGATCTGCTCCTTTCCATCATCAAACTGATGGAGGACAAAATGAATCTTCAACACGACATTGAAACGGCTGGCGTGCAGATGATTATGCTTGTGGAGGACTCCATCCGCTTCTATTCATCGATTCTCCCAAATCTGTATAAGTTTGTGCTCCAACAGAGTCTTTCGTTTGCTACCGAGGCACTCAACTCGCAACTTGAAACCCTGCGAATGCGTGGCCGTCCAAAGATTGTGCTTGCACGCAGCTATGAAGAGGCATGGCGACTCTATTCGCAGTTTAAGGACAACACACTTGGTGTCATCAGCGACTGCAAGTTCCCAATGAGCGAGTATAAGAAAGAGCTTCGGGACAAAAAGTTGAGTCTGTCACAGCAGAAGGACGAACAGGCTGGATATAAACTTCTGAGTGCCATTCGTGCTGCTGATGAATATGTGCCGCTCATCATGGAATCGACCGACCCTGCCAATGCCGTGCTTGCCGAGCGATGCCATGCCAAGTTCATCGACAAGAACTCGAAGAAACTGGCTGTTGACTTGCAGAAACTTGTCAGCAAGTATTTCGGTTTTGGCGACTTCATCTTCCGTAACGACAAGAAGGAGATTGTGGCAGTGATAAAGAACCTGAAAGACCTTCAGGACAACATCTTCACCATCCCTCGTGAGGCACTTCTCTATCAGGTTAGCCGCAACAATGTCAGCCGCTGGCTTTGTTCACGCGCCTTGTTCCCAATCAGTGAGTTCCTCAAAAAGATTACATGGCACTCGTTGCAGGATGTTGACCGCCATCGCCAGATCATTTACGATGCCATCGTCAGTTACCGCCGAATGAAGAACCGTGGTGTGGTTGCAACCTTCCGTCGCGACCGTTTCGACCGTTTCTCCAATTTTGCCCGCATAGGCGACGGCTCGCTTGGAGGTAAAGGCCGTGGACTGGCATTCCTCGATCACATCATCACCAGGCATACCGACCTCAACGACTTCGAAAATGCCGAGGTCACCATTCCTAAGACCATCGTGCTCTGTACCGACATCTTTGATGAGTTCATGGAAAAGAACGAACTCTATCAGGTGGCGTTGAGCGATGCCAGCAACGACGAGATACTTCAGCACTTCCTTGATGCCAGATTGCCTGAGCAACTTTATGAAGACCTCAGCGTGTTTGCCGATGTGGTGAATGGTCCTATGGCAATCCGTTCGTCGTCATTGCTTGAAGATGCACACTATCAGCCTTTTGCTGGCGTTTACAGTACATACATGGTGCCACGCGTCCAGGACCGTAAGGCACAACTCGACTTGCTATGCAATGCCATAAAGGCGGTCTATGCATCTGTATATTATTGTGATTCCAAGGCTTACATGGTTGCCACAAGTAATGTCATCGACCAGGAGAAGATGGCAGTAATCCTGCAAGAAGTGGTAGGCACACAGTATGACAACTATTTCTATCCAAACATATCGGGTGTAGCCCGTTCCATCAATTATTACCCGATAGGCGACGAAAAGGCAGAAGAGGGTACTGTTGACCTTGCACTTGGACTTGGCAAGTACATTGTCGATGGCGGACTGAGCCTGCGCGTCTGTCCACATCATCCGCATCAGGTGTTGCAGACCAGTGAGATGGAGATTGCACTGAAAGAGACACAGACTTATTTCCTTGCCCTTGACACTCGCAACATCAATTGCAACTTTAAGGTCGATGATGGCTACAACTTGTTGAAAGTGATGGTGCGCGACGCTGAAAAGGATGGCTCATTGCAGTGGATTTGTTCGACATACGACCCATACGACCAGTGCATTTATGACGGATTCTATGAGGGACGCAACCGCAAATTGATTACATTCTCAGGTGTTCTCCAGCATGGTGTGTTCCCTTTGCCTGCAATCCTGCAACTCATCCTGCGTTATGGTCAGGAGGAAATGCGCCGTCCTGTTGAGATAGAATTTGCCGTAAAACTCAATGCCGACAAGACTGGCCAGTTCAATCTGTTGCAGATTCGCCCTATGGTTGACAACACGATGGTGCTCGAGCAGGACATCACCCAGATTCCTGACGAGGAATGTCTGCTCCGCAGCCACAACGCCATCGGAATGGGCATCAGCAACGACATTGTCGATGTGGTCTATGTCAAGACTGATAATTTCAATGCTCAGAACAATCCACGCATTGCCGAACAGGTGACACGCATCAATGCCGGGTTCCTCGACAAGGGTTCGTACATACTTGTCGGTCCGGGCCGATGGGGCAGCAGTGACCCTTGGCTGGGCATACCGGTGAAGTGGCCAAACATCTCGGCTGCACGACTCATCGTGGAGGCTGGGCTCAAGGACTATCGTGTAGATCCGAGTCAGGGCACACACTTCTTCCAGAATCTGACTTCGTTTGGAGTTGGCTATTTCATTGTGAATGACTATTTAGGCGATGGAGTCTATCGTACTGACTACCTCGATTCACTTCCTGCTGTGCAGGAGACAGAGTTTGTCCGCCATGTGCGTCTGCCGAAACCGGCGACCATCATGATTGACGGAATGAAAAAAGAAGGTGTGGTTACATTGTAGCCACACCTTTTATTAATTAACTTTCGCAAGTCATTGCTTAGTTGACGAATCGCTTCGCTACGAATCACTTCGTTACGAATCGCCCTTGCGGGCTACTTATTGGTTCTTCGCATACTCAGAACCTACAAGGTATCATTGTAGATATTGAGTTTAGCGATATATCGATTCGTAGGGACGAAGTTCCGATGCGTCTTTCGTTTTTCGTGCAAGTTGAGCTTGCGAAACTTGAACTATTTAACTTTCGCAAGTTCTTGCTTATTTGAGGAGGTCTTCGCGGATAGTCTTGATGTCCTTGTGCATTTCAGAAACTTGCTGCTTGAACTGTTCTGCGCTTACTGCATTGAGGCGCTGGAGAGGCTTGATTGACTCACAGAGCTGAGAGATTTCTGGGCAGTATTCCTTCAAGCTTTCAAGAGCGTTCTGGAAGAGGGCAATGCGGTATGTTACATTGTCAGCAGCAGCGTCGTCGAATGCGCTGATGAATTCGTTGTTAGTGTCTTCAGAAAGAATGTAGAGTTCCTCAACGAGGAGAGCGGTAGTTGTTTCCCAGAAGAAGTTGATGCGGCCGTTGGCATCTTCATCATTGTAGAATGCAGTGATGAGTTCTTCGTGAGACTTGCCTGCTTCGTCACCATCAACGAGGTTCTTGAATGCTGAATCGTCGATGTCGGCAACGAGTTTCTTCAATGCTGCATCGTATTCGTCAACTGGTTTGTCGTATGCTTCAGCAATCAGCTTGTCTGCTGACAGAACAGCAACTGCGCGGTATTTCTGTGAAAGAGTCACGAGGTCGTTAGTCACTGCTGGGTCGATGAGGTATTCAGGAGCCACTGCCTTTGATTCTTCTGAGAGAATGATGCGACCTTCCTGAAGTGAACGGGTGAGTGAAGAACTGAAGTCCATCTTTGAGAACTCTGATGCGAGGCTGTCAACCTGAACCTTGATGTAAGATTCGATCTGTGCCTGCTCGAAGCTCTTTTGTTCTTCGACTGTAGTTTCGTCTGCAGCCTTCTGCTTGTTACCTGTACATGATGCAAGCATTGCAACTGCTGCCAATGAAATTAAAATAGCTTTTTTCATAATGCATTAAGTTTTTAAAAGTTGTTAATTATTAATATGTTTAAAATTACTTCAATGTTACCTTTCCTTACGGACGAACCGTCCAGGGAAATCGCTGAACAGACATGCCGAGACAATCAGACACATAAGCAACAGTACTGCCATGTTGTACCATAATGTCTTGATGTGTGTGTCGCCCAGAATCTTCTCGCTGCTGTAGAACGGTGCCCGTCCGATGCGGCTCTGTGGAGCGATATAGATGAATCCGGCATCAGGGACGATGTGCTCGTCGATGACTTTGCAAAGCTGGCTGGCCTGTGAATTGACTACTACACTTTCGAGTTGAAGGTTGTAGTGGTCGCGTTTCAACTGTTGCAGATATTCTTTGCCGTTGGCACGGATTATGGCTGATATCTTGCGGTCGAGTTTCAGGGTTGTGGTGTTGCTGCGGCGCGACAGATCGGCACTCATCTTGTCGAGCAACTGACGGAGCGACGCATAACTGTAATCGCCTGTGTATTCGGGTTCTCCACACACATTGAGCAAGTGTGGCAGAGAGTTCTTGATGGTGGCGAGGTGACTGTCGATTTCCTTGTTCAGTTGTGCCGCGTCGGTGTCTTTGCGCGTCTTGATGAGAGTCTGCTTGGACTTCATTGTTTCCAGTTGTGACTTCATCTCCTTGAGATAGGAGTTTTCGTAGAACTGTGTGGAGTAGCGCTCGCGGTCAGCCTCAAAGAACTGTGCTTCGTAGGCGTTGTCGGTGAACGATGTGACTGCCAGTGCCTCGAATGCCCATCGCGACGGGATGATGTCACCAATCACCGGCACATTGCCTGTGGTGCTGTGAGGGGTGAGGTCGGAGAACTTCACCACCAGTCCGCAGAGCAGAATCTGAGGGATGAGCAGTATTGGGATGGTGATGTAGATTGCCACCACGCTGTTGAGACACTGTGACAGGAGCAGACCCGTAAGCGATGCAAGGAATGCTGATACGAAGAGTATGAGCCACCATTCGAAAAACAGGTCGGTGATGCCCATGATGCTGTTGCCCACAGCGATGAACAGCAATGTCTGTATCAGTGTGACAACTGCCATAAAGATTATCTTTGAGCAGATGTAGCTCTTGTAGGAGAGGTTGAGAAATTTCTCGCGTTTCAGGAGCGCACGGTCTTTTATGATTTCTTCTGCACTGCCGCTCATGCCGAGGAATATGGCAACGATGACTGCCATGAAGTAGTACGACACAAGGTTGCTGTTGTCCATGATGCTGTAACCCTTGATTGGGGCATAGCGTGTGAGCAGGGCGCAGATGAGTGCCAGTACGGGAGCCTCGAGCAGTGTGATGAGTATATACTGGAGGTTTGTGACCTTTGTCATCAAGTTGCGTGCTATGAAGATGGCAGTCTGTTTCAGCGGGTTGGGGCGGTGCTGCTCGGTCTGAGGCAGTGGCTCTCGCTTGTCGGTCACAGCCGTAACTGTTGAGAGGTATGCCTTGTGCCATTCCTGTGGAGTGATCTTGCGCTTGTCAGTGACATCGCCCTTCTCGTCGAGCATCTTTTCGTCGATGATGTTAAGGATGATTTCGGGGTTGACATTTCCGCAGGTTGGGCATGTGCTGGTGTCGGCGTCGGCATAGTTTGCCATACGCTTGAAGTAGGTGACTGCCTCGATTGGGTTGCCGTCGTAGATTGGATAACCGCCACAGTCGAGCAACCACAGACGGTCGAACAACTTGAACACATCTGATGAAGGCTGGTGGATGTTGGCAACGATGAGCTTGCCCTTGAATGTCTGTTCCTTCAACAGGTTGATGACGATGTCGGTGTCGGTCGATGACAATCCTGATGTAGGTTCGTCGAGATAGAGTATTACTGGTTCGCGTATCAGTTCGAGCGCTATGTTCAGACGCTTGCGCTGACCGCCTGAGATGTATTTGTTGATGGCAGAACCGACTTTGAGGTCGCGTGCTGCTTCCAGCCCGAGGTCTTTGAGCAGAGCCATCACCTTGGCATCGAGGTCTGCCTCCGACATGCCGTCGAAGCAGAGACGGGCAGTGAACATCAAATTCTGATAGACGGTGAGTTCCTCAATCAGCAGGTCGTCCTGTGGAACGAAACCGATGAGCGACTTTGCTTCCTTCTCGCTTATGTCGTGGCCGTTGATGGTGACGCTGCCTTTCTGTGGTTGAAGTGTGCCGTTGAGCAGTGACATCAGTGTGGATTTGCCTACGCCACTGCCGCCCATGATTGCCACAAGTTCGCCCTCGTGAAGGCTGAAAGTGAAGTCGTGCATGCCGTTATCGCTCTTCTCGTTGAAGCGGAAGTCGATGTGGTTGCCTTTGATTTTTACGGCAACATGGTCGTCCTGGCTCTCGTTCTTATAAAGCGAAATGATGTTGTAGTAGTACAGGTTCTTGTCGTGATGGCATTTCAGCACACCACTGTTTTTCCATACCTGGAATGCACCGTGACATACGGGTATGTCGTTCATCTTGACTACATTGTTGCCCTGATAACTGAATACCAGTGTGTTGAACTTGGCAAGGTACAGAGTCTTGATGTAGCCGCCTTCACCACCGTAAGGGATGGTTCGCATGTTGTCGGACTTTGCACCGTCAGTGACGAATGCCGCCATGTCGTGCAGAATGTCGTCGCTAATGTGAAATCCGTCAGCCACACACTTGAATATGGTCTCGCAGTCGTTATTGTTGTTGCCGCCTGCATTGTGAATTTCCATCAGTCGCAGCAACATGAGTGCCTGCTCTTCTGCCGAAATCTTTCCATGGAGTTTTGTACAGATGTCTTTTGCCGAACTTTCAATATCGGTTTCTGCGTTTTCCTCGTGAAAGTCACGAAGGCTGTCGTAGAAATCAAGTGATGCGTCAAGGTCTCGTACACCGAAATGGTGTATGAGATAACTCGACAGAATCTTCTTCGCAAGGTCCCTGTCAGTTTTGCTTTGCATTGTGAACAAAGCAAAGAGGTTGAGAAGACTTGATAAGACAATATCGTTCATTAAAAGAATAGTTTGTACATAATAACTGCAAAATTAGGTAAAATCTATGAAATCCACAAATTTTAACAGTGTTTTATTGGGCATAGAAGATAAAAATTGCGTGCATTATTCTGCATTTGCAGTTTTCATGCCGTTTGTCTCACTGTTAATTGCTCTACTGATAACGGTTTCACATGCCTGTTTCCTCGCAGTCCGTTGACAATCGGATAACGGTGTTCATGCCTGTTCACTCGCATTTGCTGATTTTAGGACAATGGCTCTCATGCCTGGTTCCTTGCAGTTCGTTGACTTGTGGACAAAACTGACGGCAAATGATGCAGGTGTAGTTCGTAACCGCAGATAAATGTCTTGTCGTGCGTAGGAAAATGCCTTAACGAGCGTACATGTTTCCCTTCACGAGCGCTCGTGTTTTCCTTCACGAGCGCACATAAACTATAAAAAGGTGTACACCTTATTGAATTTTGGTGTACACCTTTCTGGCGTTAGCTGTACACCTTTTCTCAGGAAGGTGTACACCTTTTTTAATTATCCTCCGCTCGATTTACTATTTATGAGCGCTCGTGAGGGGAAACATGAATGCTCGTGTGAGAAAACATGAGCGCATGTGTGAGCAAATATGCGTGGTCGGCTGATGGTATTCATCAACTGACTATGTGGGGTGTGGCGCGTTACAGTTTGATTTTCACACCTTTCGATTCGTTCTGTATTCGGTCGAGGGCAGTTACTACGAATGTGTAGCCGGTGAGGTCGCCTTTGAGTTGATAACGAGTTTCGGATGTGATGGCAGCAATGTGCGAAGCATCGTTGGTGTTGATGACAGGTTTCTCTCCTGGGCGGAACTGATATACCACATAGTGTGTGGCACGGTCGAGTTCTTTCTTTGCCTTTGGTGCTTTCCATGTCAGGAATATGCGGGTGGCGCCTGATGCGCTGGTGCCGGTCTCAACTTCAATGTCGAGTTTTGCTGGTTTCTTTGGTGCTTTCTTGTCGATGAACGGCATGAGTGGTTGAAGGGCAGGGTAGCGGTGGTAGTACTGTTTGAGGAGTGTGCGGTAACTGCCGATGTCACTGACTACTGCTGCTGCATACCATTGGCAGCTGCCGCTGACATTTGGCAGGCTGCGCTGCAAGGCATATTTGGCTGCCATCTGGTGGGTCTGCGGATTCTTTGGGTCGGCTTCCTTCACGGTGCGCTCCACATCCTGACCGATGAACAGTGGGCGGTCGTTGCAATAGTCGTTCCACCAGTTGCATAGCACTCCATAGTCGGCTGCCTTTGTGCCAAAGTTCCAGTAAATCTGAGGAATGAGATAATCTACCCAACCCTTTTTCTGCCACAGTACGACATCGGCATAGAGCTGGTCGTAGTTTTGCATACCGTTGGTGGCACTGCCCTCTGCTGAGTTTACACCATTGGAACTGTTGCGGTAGATGCCGAACGGACTGATGCCGAATTTCACCCATGGACGCGATTTCCTGATGAGGTTGTGGATGTCGCGTATGAGCAGGTTGACATTGTCGCGGCGCCAGTCATCGATGTTTGAGAAACCGCGTGGGTCGTGACGGAAGTCTGCCTGGTCGGGGATGACCTCTCCACTCTCGGGATATGGGTAGAAGTAGTCGTCCATATGGATACCGTCAACATCGTAGTGTGTGATGATGTCGCTGATAATCTGACAGGTGTATTTTCGGTTTGATTCAAGTGCAGGATTGAAAATGATGAGGTCGCCGTATCGGAACATTCTGTCGGGATAGACCTGCACGGGGTGATTGGCAGCCAGTGCCGTCGTGCCTTTGGTCTTGGCACGGTAGGGGTTGATCCATGCATGGCATTCCATGTTGCGGCTGTGGCACTGTTCAATCATCCATTGCAGCGGATCCCATCCGTCGCTTGGCGCAAGTCCTTGCTGCCCGGTGAGATAACGGCTCCACGGCTCGTATTGGGAACGGTACAGGGCATCGCCTTCGGCACGGACCTGAAACATGATGGCGTTGATGCCTGCATCTTGGAGTACATCGAGTTGCGACGACAGCATCGTACGGAGTTCTGCCATTGACTTGCCGATGTACTGGCCGTTGACACACTGTATCCATGCTCCGCGAAACTCGCGTTTCGGATATGTGGTCTGCGCCGATGCACTGAAAGTGCTGACTTGCAATGTGACAGCCATCAGAAGGATGGCAAGGAATGTGTGGATTCGGTGTTGCATTGTATGGTGGTTTAGTGGTTTAGGGGATTGGTTGTTTAGTTGTTTAGTGCTTTTGACCTGCAAGGGGTGGGGAGGGTTTTGACCAGAAGATTATAAGAATGGTGTGAGCAGGTTGCCAAACCATGCTGCGAAACGCTTGCCCTTTGATTTGCTTTGCCAGTAGGCTGTGTCCATCAGTACGCTCGACTTCTTGTCGTTTTCAAACATGCTTATGAGTTCGTCGGTGATTTTCTGGTCGAATATCACGGTGTTGACTTCGTAATCACAGCGCAGACTGCGGCTGTCGAGGTTGGACGACCCCACTGTGCAGAACTTGTCATCGACAATCATCATCTTGGTGTGATGGAAGCCGCCACGGAACATATAGACCTTGGCTCCGCGTTTCTGCAACAGTCTGCCCACATAGTGCGATGCATCGGGGGTGAGAGGGATGTCGCTCTTTTCCGACAACATGATTTCGACTTCCACACCACGGTCGATGCAGCGTTTCAGGGCGTCACGCACCGTATGGGTCGGCACGAAGTATGGATTGATGAGTCGGACTCTTGTCCGTGCGTTGTCTAACATGCTGACATATAGCTGGCGAATGGACTTGTTCGTGACTTTTGGTTCACGGTCAACGATGGCAATCTTGGAGTTGCCAGTGGACTGATGCTGTGGAAAGTACTTGGCACTGACCAGCATCTCGCCTGTGGCTTTTGCCCACATCTTGGCAAATATCTCATGGAGCTTGTTGACTGCTTCACCTTCGATGTGCATGTGCATGTCGCGCCAAGGTCCGATGCCTTCAAGACCGTTGATGTAATAGTCTGCCACATTCATTCCACCTGTGTATGCCACCTGACCGTCGATGACCACAATCTTGCGGTGGTCGCGTGGGATGATGTGGTTCACCCATGGGAAGTTGATGGGGTCGAACTTGACTAACTTGATGCCGAGTGCAGCGATGGAGTCGTGCTGATGTCGGCTGATGGGCTGGTTGTTGGATGAGTTGCCGAATGCGTCGTACATGGCACGGACTTCAACGCCTTCCTTCGCTTTTTGTGCAAGGAGGTCGAACAAAAGGCTTGCAATGGAGTCGTTGCGGAAGTTGAAGTATTCGAGATGTACAAACGACTTTGCCTGACGGATGGCGTCGAACATGTCTAAGAACTTGTCGTGTCCGCTTTTCAGCAGGTACATGTTGTTGCCTTCGGTCACTTCGATGCCGTGCAATCGCAGGTACTTCATCTCTTCAATGTCGCTCTGTGCATGTGCTGTTGCTGCTGTGAAAATCATCACAGCTGCAATCATTGACTTAATAATTGAATGGTAGTGTGTGTGTGCCATATTCTTTTTTATGGTGTTATCTCTTGTTAGTGTCTTGTACGGGGGTGATTGCGCTGATGCTGACGAGTGTTGTTTCTAACCGCTCCACCCAGTCTTCGTCTTTGCCGATAAGCATGGTGTGCATTCCCAGTTCGGCTGCGGCTTGGATGTTGCGTGGACTGTCGTCGAGAAACAGACATTCCTCGGCAAGCATGTTGCCTTGACGCAGCATCTTCTGAAATATGGAAGGTGCCGGCTTGTAGTCTTTCAACTCGTAACTGTAATACAAACTGTTGAAATAGTGCTTGATGGAATGGTGGTCAGGACTGAACCCGTCGCTCTCTGCCCAGGCAATCATGAATGGGTTGATGTTGCTGAGCAGACAGATGTTGTAGTGTCGTTTCAGACGAAGCAGACAGTCGAGCTTGTTTTGCGACACTTCGTTGATGAAGCCCGCCCATGCCCATTGAGCTTCCTCGAAAGTGAATGTGGGGCTTCTCTCGCCGGGAAACTTGCCACCTTTCGCCTGTGCTTCACTGGCAAGGCGCTGGCAGAATTCGTCGGCACTGATGCTGCCGTTTTCAAGTTCGAGAAATATGCCGGTATGCCCGTAGATGCTCATCTGCTCACGGGCATCAGCTACTCCTAATTCAATGAAACGGCGGAGTGCTTCTTCGGGGTTGAGGGTTAGTATGACTCCTCCAAAGTCGAATATGATGTTCTTTATCATGCTGTCAGTACTTGTTGGATGATGCTTACCACTGAATTGTCTCGATGCCATGCTGCTGCAAGTAGGCGTTTGTGAGGCTGAAATGATGGTTTCCAAAGAATCCGCGGTAAGCCGATAGTGGTGATGGGTGGGCTGATCTGAGGATGAGGTGGCGCGACTGGTCGATGAGTGGTGCCTTGCTCTGAGCATAACTGCCCCAGAGGATGAACACGAGGTTGTTGCGTTCACGGCTCAGAATGCTGATGACTGCGTCGGTGAATGTTTCCCACCCTTGACGCTGATGGCTGCCGGCGACATGTTCGCGGACGGTCAGCGTGGCATTGAGCAACAGCACTCCTTGTTCTGCCCAGCGAGTGAGGTTGCCGCTTTGTGGCATCGGTGCACCAGTGTCGTCCTGTATCTCCTTGAAGATGTTGAGCAGAGATGGTGGAAACTGAATTCCATCGTTCACTGAAAAACACAGACCGTGTGCCTGTCCTGGTTCGTGATAGGGGTCTTGCCCGATGAGCACAACCTTTACTTTTTCGAACGGACACAGGTTGAATGCATTGAAGATGAGACTTCCCGGCGGGAATATACGGTGCTGTGCATATTCCTGACGGACAAAGCGGGTGAGCTGCTCGAAATAGGGCTTGTCGAACTCACTTTGCAGTGGCTGCTGCCACGACGGATGTATTTTTACATTCATGTTTATTTGTAGATGTTGAGTCTCGCGAAATATCGATTCATAGGGGGAACTCCTTTGTCGGCATAAACGCTTTTGAAGGAACTCCTTTGTCGGCATAAACGCTTTTGAAGGAACTCCTTTGTCGGCATAAACGCCGAGTCGTCGCAAACCTCATGACATTCAGTCATTCGGTCGTCGC
>JAGHSZ010000101.1 GCA_018065565.1 Candidatus Colivivens caballi | reverse complement strand
TTAACCCACATTGCAATGGGTTAATCACGTAACTCCGTCATCGTTAGGCGGTTCTTTTTTTTGAGTTTGAATTTGTGCCCACACAGATTTTTTTGGTTTGTAAGGCTCATTCGAGATGCATACCTTGTCGTAAATCTCGGCAACATCAGGCGTCGCTTCCGAGCATTGTTCGATGTGGATGGGCTCGTCCTGCAGGTTCTTGGCCTCGGACGTGACGGATTTCCGAGTGAGCATGATGTCAAGTATCTGTGACCAGGTCTTATTGAAGCCCTTCTGTCGAAGCTGGTAACGTATGCTCGTCACCACCCAGTAGGCAAGGATGCCGAGATGCAGATGGGCAAGGCAAGCGACATCGCT
This sequence comes from Candidatus Colivivens caballi, assembly GCA_018065565.1. GTDB lineage: Bacteria > Bacteroidota > Bacteroidia > Bacteroidales > Bacteroidaceae > Colivivens > Colivivens caballi. Next base: position 1,820 of record JAGHSZ010000101.1, on the reverse strand, counting down.
CTTGTGATAGACAGGACGCAGGTCGAGGTCGGTCTTCATACAGCGAAACGAGGATTCCACTTCCTTCAGGATATTGTAGATTTTCCAGACGGTTATTCCATCCTTGCTGTCCTTGTCATCGAGGTTGGTCTGCAGGAAATACACGCCGGCCTTCTCGTTGAAGTCATAGCCTTCCTTGAGCGTGCATTCGAGCGATGTCACTATGCCACCTTCTTCGGTATAGGTATAATCATAATGTGATGCCACGCTGGGGTATTTCTGCTTTGCGCGTCCAAGGCGTTCCATTACCTTGTCGGTCTTCTTCGTGCCATGTTTCTTGGTGAGCGAAGCCTTTATCTTCTCTATTTCCGTCAGGAAACGCTTGGTGAACTGGTCGTACATGCCGTTTTCCTTAGCCGCCTTAGCCTCGGAACGCACCCAGTAATAAGTGTCGGTAGCTGATGCAGGAAGGTTGCCGTCCTTGTCAGCTTTGTGGGATACCTTGACACGCTGTATTTCAAGAGACTGGCCGCGGTTGTCCTCCAACTGCTGCTTCCCCTCGCCTTCGATGGTGTCATAGACCTTACTGCCGGAGCGGGATACGCAGAGATACTTGTAGCCTTTCTTCTTTAGCATGGCGAGGTTGTCATCTGTAGAGATGCCCGCGTCCATCACGACAATCGGGCTTACGCCAAGCGATTTCATCTGTTCATCCAGAGATCCGATAATCTTCTGCAGGCTGTCCGTGTCGGTCATACGGCCGTCGAAGAGCTGGTAGTGCTTCGGGAAACCGTGGCTGTTGACCACAAGTGCCAGCACGATGAGCTTGCAGTCGTGGCGCTTCTCCTTCGAGCGTCCGTAGTCCCATACCCTGCTGTCGTCGTAGCAGCCCTCTGCGTATGTGTTGGTCAAATCATAGAGGATGAGGTTGTCATCGTAGTCGAAGAGCTCCTTCGTCCATGAAGAGAGATGCGACATGAGTTCCCCCCGCACATCGTACAGCCGAATGGCACTCTTGTAGAGCTTGTCCTTCGTCACCTTATCCATATTATAGCCCGTGAGACGGCAGATGTCGGAATTGTTCCTAATCCATTTTGCGGTAGCCAGCTCCGATGCGGGATGTGTGGCACGGACGGCAATCTGCGTAACGGCAAGGGCGGCTTGCTCCTCGGTGAAGCCCTGTCTCTGCAGGAATTCACTGATACGCAGCTTCTTTATTGTCTCGTGGCAGAGATGTTCAGCTCCAATCTCCCTTACATCCGTATGCTTGAGAGTGGAAATTCTGGCAATGAAACGATGCTCATGCTGCTGGCGCAGATTCTCTATCGAGTGCTCGCTCCTGGCAGCACTTCCTGGCAGGTCTATGAGCTGCTTGGCGATGAGCTGGGAATAAAGGTCGCCAGCAAGGCCCAGAACCTTTTCTGCATATAACTCTCCAGCAAACATGGAGTCGGACATGCCCTTGGACTTCTCTGTCACAATCTTGGCAACTGCATTTATGTCTTCCTGGGTAAAATCGTCCAGACGGCCTACATTAATCAAGTCACGACGACAAATGACTCCCGCAAAATCTCTGTAGGAGTCGCACAGTCGCCAGTACGCATAGCGCACGCCCTGCTTGCCACGTCTATATGTCGGATGTAGGTACATTTGCGGGTGCAAAGTTACGCACTTCCTCGCAAACTGGCAAATGGCACTGTGCCCACACAGAGACACTTTCCGCCCGTCACCTCACAATTTGACATGAAAACATGACGAAACAGGCAATTTCCGGCTGAATTGCAGGACTTTTTAACACAACTTTAACATTTGGGGAGCTTACCCCCTGCAATGTGGGTTAA
>JAGHSZ010000032.1 GCA_018065565.1 Candidatus Colivivens caballi | reverse complement strand
GTCACTCGGTCACAATGCTCGCATTGCTTCCTCGTTCCGCACAGCAATCTGCTCGAAACAAATCGCAAAATCGTCAGAAATGAATTTATAGAACCCACCTTTACAAGTTTTTGTGTGGGTAAAATGTGTGGGCGTTATCGTATAATCGTATATTCGTCATGATGCTTTTCCTACTAATGTTATAGATGTGTCACGGCATGAAATGATGGTTTCATGGCATGAAATGACGATATTGCGACTTGAAACGACGATTTCATGATGCAATACCACGATTTTTTATGAGGGTGTCGTTAATTTACTATGTTCCCGTCTCTATTGGTTCGAGAAATTCTTCTCCACCGAATTGTCGCTTGTAGTACATGGGATAGCCCAGACAGGCGGGCATGTCGTCTGACTTGATGCGGCGCAGATAGCAGAACTCGGGTGCTCCAAAGTCAAAGCTTCTGCCGTGGAGAATGATGATGCCTTGCTGGTTGTCGATGGTCCAGAATCCACCTCCATGGCATGTTGCATCGCCTTCGGGTATGAGGTCACGGTGATACTCAACATCGCCGAATGTGAGTGTTCCGTCTTCGGTTATTATGAATTTGTTCATGTCTTTTTGTGGCTATTAGCCATTAGCGCATATCGCCGAATTGCACTTCGGGGGGTAGGTGTTATGGAATCCAGCGGCGCTCAATCTTTGTGATGACACCATGCTCAATGAGAACAGAGGTGTTGAGATTGAAGAATTCGCGCTTATAGCCTTGAAGTGATTCGATGTAAAGTTTCTGGTTGGTGCTGACTGTGTCAGACGGATCGGTTGGGTTCTCGCCACAGTCGATGAAAACGAAATCGTCAGCCAGTGGCACTTGTGCTTCGCCCAGTTCAGTATATATTGAATGGTCGTCAAATACGGTTGCACGGTAAGTGCCTCCACCATTTGACTGGAGCCATGCGCCATCTTCTTCCACTCCTCCGTTGATGGTGATGATTCCGTCGCTCTCTTCTAATGTCGTTACCACAAGTGGGTTGTTCTCGTACATCAGTGTGTCGCCAACTTGCATCTGCTGGATGTCAACTGCATCGTACAGGTCTTCGTTATACACTGTCATGGTGAGGTTGCCACCCATCCAGTTGAAGTCGTCAGTTGTGAACTTTGCCGGTACGGTGCAATCTGTCAGTTCCTCTATTGAGATTCCAGCAGGCAGTGTGTTGATGCATTTGTGAGAACTCTCTTTTGTACTGCAACTCAACATCAGTAAAGATGCAGCCACCCATGTCATTGCCTTTTTCATTTGCTTCCACATTTTTATGTTTCCGTTGGCAAAGATACAATAAATTTGTCAAAATGGGCGCAAAGGCATGGCAAAAGCAATGAATTTGTAGGCTTATATTGAAAAACTTTGATTGTTGTAATACGAGTATCAAATATAATTCATACTTTTGCAGTCAATACATTAGTTAGATTATGCAAAGCGAAACAAACAAATCAGGTCGTGGTGGTCATCGTGATGGGGCTGGGCGTCCACGCACAGACAGCCGTCTCTACACATTCCGTGCTCCGGGGGCATTGGCACGAATCATCGAAAGTCAGGCAAACAAGACCGACTTCATTCGTAACTGTATTGCTCGTGCTGTGGCAGGTTCAGTTGCAGGTTCTGATACTGAGCCTGTTGTTGGCTCTGATGTGGGACTGGCGCAGATAGGTGTTGCCGTTCCTGCCGAAAGGGTCAAGGATGTCCGTCTTCCGTATTTTGACATTGACATTGTAGCAGGATTTCCCATTCCGCTTGACAATGAAGAGCGGGCGCAGGACATAGAACTGCTGCGTATGCTTTGTCCTCATCCCGAGTCGTGCTATCTCATCCGTGTCGATGGCAATTCCATGATTGATGCCGGCATCAGTTCGGGCGACATAGTTATTGTTGACAAGAGCCAGCGCAATCCTGGTCCCGAGGATGTGGCTGTATGTGAATTTAATGGTGAATACACTCTGAAACGCTTTGAGCGTCAGGGCGACACGGGATGGCTGGTCCCTGCCAATCCTGATTATCCACGAATCAAGGTGACACCCTCTGACTCATTTGCAGTGTGGGGGACAGTGACCTACATAATACATCGTCCCCGTTGCTGATATATGTATGCTCTCGTCGATTGCAATTCGTTTTTTTGCAGTGTTGAGCGGGTGTTTCATCCCGGACTTCACAACAGTCCTGTCTGTGTCCTGTCGAGCAATGATGGGTGCATCGTGGCACTTACTCCAGAGGCGAAGAAGATGGGACTCCGTCGAGGCGACCCTCTGTTCAAGGTCATCGACATTGTCCGAAACAACAATGTCCGTGTGTTTTCCGGCAACATCCGCCTTTATGCAGCCATGAGCAAGCGCGTGGTCAGCATCCTTCGCCATTCGGTGCATCATGTTGAAAACTACAGCATCGATGAATCGTTCTGTGACTTGCGAGGCTATGAGACTCACTGCGACTTAGAGACCATGATGCGCAGCATTGCCAATCGCATTGTGCAGTGGACCGACATCCCAGTGAGTGTAGGCGTGGCTCCCACCAAGACGCTTGCCAAGATGGGCAGCAAGTTTGCCAAGACCTATCCGGGCTATCGCAGTGTGTGCATGATTGACACCGATGACAAGCGTCGCAAGGCACTCAGCATGTTTGCGCTTGATGATGTGTGGGGCATCGGACGCCACACCCTGAACCGCCTGACATATTACGGCATTCACACTCCTTTGCAGTTTGCCGATAAAAGTGAGACATGGGTGCGGACTCATCTGCATAAGCCTGGGGTGCAGACATGGCTTGAACTCAATGGCACTGACTGCATCGACACGGCAGAGCGTCTGCGGCATCAGACCATCTGCACCAGCCGCAGTTTCGGTACGAAAATCAGCGACCTGGCTTCACTTCAATCTTCTGTTGCCACTTTCGCATCCAGTTGTGCCGGCAAACTTCGCAGTCAGCATTCGGTGGCTTCGGCTGTGACAGTGTTTCTCTGTGCCGGCTGTGCTTATGAAAGTAACGGATCAGACTCAAATGTGGCAGAGCCTGATGAGTCCGTCTCAAATATGGCAACCACCACACTGATAGTGCCTACATCCGACACCATCGAGATCACGGCGGCCGCCCTTCGTGCTCTTGTGGCGATTTATCGCCCTGGCACATGTTACAGAAAGTCGGGGGTCATCCTTGGTTCCATCACTTCTGCCACTTCCGTGCAGACTGACTTGTTCGACACGATAGGGTGTCGTCCACAGCGTTCATGCCTTATGAATGCCATCGACAGCATCAATCTGCGTTATGGTCCAAAGACGGTACATCTTGGAATAGCAGACGATCGCTTGCAGCAATGGAGGGCAAAGGGTGAGTACAGGAGTCCGGATTACCTTACCGACATAAACCAGATTCCCGTCATTCATATTTAGTGTGCTGATGGATGGTGACATAATGAAAAAGGTGATATGCATTGGTTCATTCGCATATCACCCTTTTTGCCTTCTGTGTGCAATGACATCATGTTGCTGTTCTGCCATTACCCCGATTTCATTGTTCTGTTCTGTCCAGTCCCCTTATTTCATATTGACCAACTGCTTTCCTGGGTCAGGCATTGGTGCCTGGAGTGAATAATTCTGTGTATATGCCTTGCCGTTGTGGTTCTGTGCAAAGATACGGGTGTACATGTAGTTCTTGCCACCTTCATTCACGATGATGACGGCACTGACCGAACGGTGACGGATTTCGTAAGGGTATTTTGGATTCTTGAATACATGCCAGTCCTTTGAAGTGAAGTAGGCTTTGACTACATTGGCTCCGAATGCCTCGCGTGCAGCATCGTTGAGTGCCTTGGTTGTTGCTGCGTCCATAGTTACGGCTGCTGGCATGTTTACAGGCTTGGCATTGGCTGCGGCATGGCTCTCGGCCAACTGATAGACTACATACTTGTCCATCTTTGACTTGGCAGCCAAGAGTTCGTTGTCGCTCTTGAAATCCTTATGCTGCTCAGCGATGTCTTTCCATACCACATCGAAGTTCATCTTGCATCCTGCCACAGTCATAGGGTCACCGCCTTGGTCGGCCTTTACTGCATATTCAGCCATGTAGAGCAAGTAGTCGCGAACAACTTTCCAAGGAGTCTGATTTCTTGCAATGTTGAGGCAGAACTCCTGACGCTCGAACCACCAGTTCTTGATGGTGCTTGCTGGGTAAGGCGACATCCATCCCTTTGCGCTGTTTACCACATTGTTTGCTTCGTCGTCCATCATCAGGTTGTATGTGCCTCGATAAGAATTGTCACGGTCAAGAACCAGAACCATCACAAGGCGACGGAATGTTCGGTCGCAGTAAGGGTCGGCAGCAAACATTGCATAGAGCATGTTGCTCATGATTTCTCTTTGTGGGAGGTAGCCTTTCTGTCCGTTAGGCATTGTGCTTACTTCGCTCCACAAGTTGTCGTTTACGGCAGATGCTCCCGAACCCATCAAGGCTTTCAGCATGGCTGCTGACACGCTGTTGCAGAACTTGTCGCATTCCTGCCGGTCGAAATAATACAATTGGTTGTACTGGTAATATGGCTGATAAGGGAATGCCGTCTTTGGCAGGTGTTCGTATGCTCCACACAACTGGCTCATGTTCTTTGTGAGTCCGTCAAACTTCTGTGTGGCACTGGCAAAAGCATCGGCTGCCTTTGCCTCCTTGCTTGGAGTGTAGTTGTTTGAAGGGTCATAATCTCCGCTGACAGCAGAACTGATGTCCAGTGTTTTGCCGCTTGTCTCTGCACTGATGGCTTCCTTTGCGGTCTTCTCGACCTTGTCTTTCACTTTCTTTGTAGCATTTTTCACTAACCCTTTGAGGTTTAATTGTGCATCGGCTCCGACTGAGAATGTCAGTGCTACGGCTGCCAATGTTAAGACTTTTTTGTTCATGTTTGGTTGTTTTGTCGTTTTTACTAATTGTTTTGCCAAATATTTTGCAAAGTTAGCAATAATCATGAAAATATGCAATTGCTGCCGACTTTTTTGTTATAAAAATGCCATAAGTTTCGCAAACTCAACTTGTACGAAAGACGAAAGAGAGTGTGAAAAGCGAAAGAGATCCTCCCCCCCTGCTCTCCCTTTCAGGGCTGGGGCAGAGTGATGCAGGATGTGGAATTGCCAAGTAACCACTTCTCGTCCTGAAAGGAATGGTTTGGGAGAAGGTCTGAGTACATTATGTAAACTGCCAGTGCCAACTGCAATGCAAGTATGATGGGGATGCCGTATTTGAACTTTTTGTGCTTGGTCTTGTGGTGCCAAATCTTCATGCCGAGCAGTGCGCCGATGCTGCCGCCGATGACTGCCAACAGTATCAGGGTAGATTCGGGTATGCGCCATTGGTGTCGTTTTGCTTTCAGCTTATCGACTCCATAGACTATGAGTGTCACAATGTTTATGATTGCCAGATAAATCATGTTTGGTGTTTTTTTAGTCCTTTCTATCTTTCCCTTGCAGTGTGGGGTGAATAGTAATAGCTATTATTATTCCCCTGTCTCGTTCTTCGGTGCAGTCCAGATGCGGTTGCCTTGGCGTATCAGTTCACGAGCATTTGCGATGTGCTCTTCGAGTTCGTCCTGCTGGATGCGATATATTTTGGCGGTCAGGGTGCGTCGGAACCGGTTGAAGTATGGGTCGGTCGAAACATACCACTTGCACTCTTTTACGATGCTGATTCGTGGCAGTTCGTCCCACAGGTCAAACAGGCGTGTCTTGGCTGCAATCGTGATGCCTTTCTGCCCGTTGTTCAGCTGTGACACGCAGATGAGGTGCTGCCTCCTTTCGGTGTCAGCCTCCTTCTCTTCCTTTGTGTCATTGTGCGACACAGTGATGTTGCGGTTAAAGCGTTGGTTGATGGCATTCATCATCTTGCGGAAAATCACTCCGTGTGATGATGTGTCTTGCAGTTGATTATACAGGATGTAGTAGTGAATCATCTCGTGCAGGATGGTGTCTTGCACCACATCCTCCGGCCGTTCTGTCTTGGAACTGATTTTGAATACGAAATCAGAGTAGTGCCACGAACCGTCAGGTCGTTTCGTGCGCTTATATGCCACTTGCCCCAGAAATGTCCGTGCATTGCTGAGCTGGAACGCTGGCAATGGCAGTTTTCCTCCGAAGCAAAGTACATTGTACTCTTCAAACTTTTGCTTTATGTATTCGATGGTCGGTTTCATCTTCTATCCTGTTATTGCTTGCAAATGTACGCTTTTTCTTCCAACCCCCATCTATTCTTGCCAATTATTTTGCTATATGGACAAAACTTCATAAATTTGTCAGCGAACTTATTTTTTTAAGCATGAAATAGTATTTTTAGATATGAAACGACATTTAGCGTTGTTGGCAATAACTGCTGTGGCGTTGATTGACTGCCATGCACATGCCGGGGCTGCGGTTCGGGGCATGGGGGCAAGATGTGTGAAGAAATCGCGTCGGATTGCCAGTGTGGAACATGTGGGTGTGGAAGTGCCAGCGGGCAAGATGCCACGGTTGCCGTGGCAGGTGCTGGTCACATACAGCGATGGCAGTCGTGAGTGGCGCCAGGTTCGCTGGAACAATGCCTCGATATCCGATGAGAGGGACCAGACCGACACCTTGCGGCATCCTGTCGGCAGTCGTCGTGCTGTCGATGGTGTCATCATTGGCGACAACGCCACTGCTGATGGCTATCCCGTCGTTGCCGACATCACGGTGTCGGACAAGCGGTGGCAGGTGCCGTCGAACACACCCAAGGCAAAGCCTTTGCCGCTGTCGGCAGTGAAGATAACAGGCGACAACCGTCTGACCTCAAACCGCGACCTCGACATCAGCGAGATTCTCAAATGGGACATCCGTCAGCAGCTGTATAACTATCGTGACACTTACGGCCTGTCAACCGAGGGCTACCCCGTGTCGGACGGATGGGACAGCCCGACCACCAAACTCAAAGGGCATGGTGCGGGACACTACATGTCGGCTCTCGCACTTGCCTTTGCCTCCGCAACCGACGACGGCCAGAAACGCGAACTGCTGCAACGCATCGAAATCATGGTCAGCCAGCTGCGTGAGTGCCAGGAGCGCACCCATGTATGGAACGACTCGCTTGGGCGCCATTGGGAGGCACGCGACCTTGCACCCGAGGGCGAACTCGAACACCTCGAAGGTACATGGGAGGCATTCGACCGTTATAAACTCGACTACACAAAGTATGGTTATGGATATCTGAACGCAATACCGGCACAGCACCCGCTGCTGATTGAGTGCTACCGTCCGTACAACAACGACCAGTGGGTCTGGGCTCCTTATTACAGCATACACAAGCAGTTGGCTGGACTGATCGACATTGCCACTGTGCTCCGTGACGAAGACTCGCGCACTGCAACTTCGGGCGCGAAGGTGACACTGGCTGACGGACATCTCACTGTGGCGCAGATGGCCGACAAGGCACTGCTCATTGCCAGCGAGATGGGGCTGTGGGTGTGGAACCGTCTGCACTATCGCACCTTTGTCAGTGCCGACGGCAGTCAGGAGGAGCGTCAGGCACGGCCAGGCAACCGCTACGAGATGTGGAACATGTACATAGCCGGTGAGGTGGGTGGCATGGCAGAATCGCTCTCGCGCCTGTCCGCTATGGTGACCGATGCCGATGCCAAGGCACATCTTGCCGAGGCTGCAAACTATTTCGACTCGCCAGCCTTCTTCAATCCACTTGCCGACAATGTCGATGACATACGCACACGCCATGCCAACCAGCACATACCGATGATTACTGGGGCGCTCCGTTCCTACATCAACAACGGCAATCCCATCTACTACAACCTCGCCGTCAATTTCTGGAATCTGGTGCAGGGCCGCTACACCTATGCTATGGGCGGCGTGGGCAACGGCGAGATGTTTCGCCAGCCTTATTCCCAGATGCTGTCTATGAACACCAATGTGATGCAGGGGTGGGGGCGCAACAAGAGGACACTCCCCAATCCCGACATGAACGAGACCTGCTGTGCCTATAACCTTGCCAAACTGACAAAGGAACTCAACTGCTTCGACCCCGACCATGCCGAATACATGGACTACTATGAACGGGTGCTCTACAACCAGATTGTCGGTTCGCTCCATCCCACACACTATTCCACAACCTACCAGTATGCAGTCGGCATGAATGCCGTGAAACCTTTTGGCAACGAGACTCCGCAGTCGTCGTGCTGTGGTGGCACTGGTGCCGAAAACCATGTGAAATATCAGGAGGCTGCCTACTTCGTCGCCGACAGCACCATCTATGTCGGACTATATATCCCGTCGGAGGCAGCATGGGAGGACCGTCACGCCCTGATTCGCCAGGACTGCCTCTGGCCTTCGGAAAAATCTACATTCAGCGTAAAGCCCATCGGTGCCGACCCTGTCCGGGCATTTGCCATGAAACTGCGAGTGCCATACTGGGCAACCGAGGGCTTCGATGTCCGTCTCAACGGCAAGTCGGTCGGTCGCGACTATCAGCCATGTTCCTATGTCGAGATACCCATGCGCCAGTGGAGTCCTGACGATGTGGTCGAGGTCATCATGCCGTTTACAGTTCATCTGTGCTTCGGCCCCGACAAGATGTCGATTGCTGCCACTGATGACGATGAACACACCGAATTTCAGCCCCAGTGGCTTGGTGCACTGATGTATGGTCCGCTGGTCATGACCACTTCCGATGCGACCGACTGGCACGGAGCCGATTTCGCTCTCAGCAGCGACCTGGGTGAAATAGTGGCAAATCGTCCCACCGCAGCGGGTGGCTATGCAGGAAACCTCTACACGCTGGAACTTGCAGGCAAACGCTTCGTGCCCGACTACTATGCCACCGACTCCACCACCCACTATCTGCGTCTTGCAGTCGATGCTGGCACTGCGCAAAAGGCAAGGGGAAGGGTGAAGACCGACTTCACGCAACTGCGACAGCTGATTGCTCTGGCTCACGAACGCGAGGCAAGTCAGGATGCGTGGACCCGTCTTGATGTGAAAGTGCCGTCACATGCTCCATGGGCACCACATGGATATGCGCGGATGATTGAGGCAATGCACAAGGCTGCCACTGTGCTTGACCACAAGAAGGCAACGCAGGTGGAGGTGAATGCCGCTGCCGCCGAACTCAATGCACGGATCAACTCCATGCGGCCCGGAAATCTTGCCGAGACCGAAGACCTCGACCGTCTGTTCCCACTGTTGATGGACAGCCGCTCGTTGCGCAACACCACGCCCGAGGTGCTCGATGCCGTGCGTCATGCCGACCGTGTATTCCAATATGTCAACGATGGCTCGGGTACTCCCGACATGATTGACGATGCCATATCCCGACTCAATGCAGCACGGCGCACAGTCCATCCACTTGGATTCGAGGATAGGGTGAAGAAGGTGGAGGATTAAGAGTCGTTGGAAATTAAAAGTCTTTGGAAATTAAAAATTAAAAGTTTAGAGCCGAGTGTGCTTTTCTCCTTTTAATCGCGCTATCTGCGTGAACCTTGTTCCCCTGAAAAGAGTATTAATAATTCACGCAGATAGCGCAGAATTAAAGGATTCTGATTCCTATTAATCAGCACTATCTGCGTGTACTTTACTTTTCTTGCGTGAACTTTATACGCTCTGAAAAGGTCTAAAATTATTTGTTTCTTGCAGCTTTCTGAGCTGCGTTAAGAGCCTCAGCAACCTTGATTTGGTCTTCCTCGCTAAAAGAGTCATACCATTCCTGCTGCTCTCGTTGTACTTGCTTTACTGTTTCGATGTCGCCCTTTTGTGCGGCGTCGGATATACGCTCTACAAATTCCGCTGCTTTGCTTTCAATGTCAGAACTGGAAGCATTACCTGAACAACCCACAATGGTTGCGCCAGCAAGGACGATTGCTGCTGTCAAAAATAACTGTTTCATACTGATTAATGATTAGGTTAGGTTCTTTTCATTCGTGTCCACTGCCTGACCAGCAGAACCTATTATCTGGTTCATGCAATGGTTTGCAAAGTTAAAATTTAGCTGTTAGCCATTAGCTGTTAGCCGTTGGCCATTAGCTGTTAGCTGTCAGCCATTAGCCATTGGCTTCTTTTCACTTTTCACTTTTCACTTGCGAAGCACTACTTTTCACTCTTCACTTTTCACTTGCGAAGCACTACTTTTCAGGGCGGGG
>JAGHSZ010000077.1 GCA_018065565.1 Candidatus Colivivens caballi | reverse complement strand
TAAACCACTGTGCTACAAATAGATAAGGTGTTTCAACCTTGAAACAAAACACATGTTTCAAATAAACATACTGTTTCAGTCTGAAACACCTTAAATAATTATAATACAATACATTATATGCTATTTTGTTTCAAAAAAGAAATGAAACAAGTTGAAACAGTAGAACACCTATTTTGCTTGTTTCAGACTTTGATTATGCTGTTTCGCTACACGGGCAACCATGCTGAGGCTCGTTCCCAACTCGTCAGCAATCTGTCGATACGACTTGCCATTAGGCTTTTTCAGTTCACAGAGCTTTTCGTGATCGGAAAAAGAAGTTATTGTTTATATAGATGTAGTGTGTCTAATCTATATGAAAATTCCCCACAACCCGAGAGTTGCAGGGAATCAGTCGTTATCTTATGCCTCGATTGGCATCGTGAGACCGTTATGGAAGGTCGTGGAAGAGACGGACGAGGAATTCGCTGTCTTTAGCCGCTTCCTCCTTATAGGGTACTTCTTCGCTTCTATAATAATAGCCTACAGGAGAATAATCATGATAAGAGCCGCTCTCCCAATCTAATTCAGGAGCAAAATAAAAACATTTCTCAGTATCATTTTCGCCGGGAGTTCCTGTCCAATATTTGTCATATGGGTACTCCTCTTCATAGTCATTGAGAGGCAAGTATAAATCAATTTCTGCATCTTCATCAAAGTCCCACAACAAGGCACCAGTACCTACTCCTTCTCCAAGATCTCCCAAAGTAGGATAGTCAACATCGCATAATGTTTTAAACTCGTCCACGGTAGGCAAGCGCCATCCGCTCCAGGCTTTACAAGCTTCGTCGTAAGTCTTCTTTGTGCCAAGACAACCAGGGCCATTCGCAACCGTAGCATCTACATTCATTGTAGCAACAATTACATCTGCGGCATTATCATGATTGAGGTCAACTACGATACCTTCGTTACCGCCAATTGTAACTTTGCTGCCTACATTAAATAATTGGAAATCGCTTGCCGTGAATGCAGCCTTTGTAATCATGCTACGCTCAACTACGAGACCGTTAGGTCCCTTGAATGTCTTCACGCATTTCTTACCTTCTGTATCAGTCAATGCAATCTCAACACCTGTAAAAGTACCTGAAAGCATTGCGATGTTGAAATCTATGCCGTCAGAAGTAAGTTCAACACCAGCACCACAGTCGAGCGTGATAGGAGTAGGAAGTTCTGCAGCACTTACTTTAATGCTCTTTATTACAGTATCAGTACCCTTGACAGTAAGACGGAGAATGCCGTTCAAATTCCGAAATGAAATAGGGCCATTTATTTTGCCGTTCTTTACACTAAACATCGCCATCATAGGGAAACCTTTGATGTTTCCTTCAGAGTATGTCTGCTCTGTTGGATAAAAATCACTTAAATAATCAAGAGAAAAGGCTTCAGGGAAATCACCATAAAATGCATTATAGGTAATAAAGTCGGGTAGTGCGTCACCTTCTTTCTCAAATGTACCGTTGGTTTTGTCTGCTTCACTTATTAAATTAAAAGGTCCTTCAACTCTTTGGAACGGACTCGTTTGTTTAGTCTGTTTGTAGACATAAAACTGGTCCCCTTCTGACCATACTACATTGTAGCCTTCTTTGTCATTACCCTGTAGTGCTGTACGGGTTGCACCTTGCTCTGTGAAAGCAGTTACTATTAATTTTCCGCTGTTTTCGTTTTCAATAACTTCGTCTTCGTTACTACATGCAGTAAAGCCGAATGCTACTGCGAGTGCTGCGAATGAAAATAAAATCTTCTTCATTGTCTGTGTCCTCCCTTGTTTATTCCCAACTGTTGTCGTCATAGATATTTTCACTTACTGTTACTTTTTCTGTGCCTGATACGCTGCTGCACAACATGCTTGCACACTTCGTGCTGACCACCTTCATCAGTGGTGCCTGATAAATTTTCTTCATTGCTGATTAATAATAATTATTGAGTTATTGTTACTTATTGATTGTTTTTCCGTCTCACTAATCATCAAAATGTGGGTGCAAAGGTACAAATTATTTTTTATATACCAGTCACAATGTGTCAATTATTATGTCTTTCAGAACCAAATGCTTCAACAATACAACTTATATGTAACACAAGTTTCGCAAGTCTCACTTGCTACCAAGGGAACGATTCGGGGTTGTTCATCTCACTTGAACGCCGGTTCTCGTTCAAACCTGAAATGAGCTTCATGTCCTCATCAGCCAGAGTGAAGTTGAGCACATCCAAGTTCTCTGCAAAGTGGTTTGGCTTGGCACGCGGAATGGTGATAAGGCCGCGCTGAACAATCCAGCGGAGTACAATCTGTGATGATGTCTTGCCATACTTTGCTGCAATCTCTTTGAGCAGAGGATGCCCGGGAACATCTATGTCACCCTGTCCGAACGGTGCCCATCCGATGACCTGTATGCCGTATTGGCTGTCGTAGGCAATGTTGTCCTCCTGCGACATGAACGGGTGCAGCTCTATCTGGTTGACCACAGGGCGTATCTCGGCATAGGAGAGCAGCTCGTCGATATGGTCGGGGTTGAAGTTGCTGACACCGATGGAACGCACTTTTCCACTTCGTACAAACTCCTCCATCACTTGCCAAGTGTGCTTGATGCAACCCTTAACGGGCCAATGGATGAGCAGAAGGTCGATGTAATCGACTTTTAGCCGTTTCAGACTCTCTTCAATGGAATTGCGGACAGCATCAGCACCAACCCTCATGTTGTCGGTGTTGACCTTTGTTGTGAGGAAAATGTCTTCCCTCGGTACACCGCTCTCAATGATGCCCTGTCCCACTTCCGACTCATTCTCATACATCTGAGCCGTGTCAATATGGCGGAATCCGGCTTCAAGAGCCATCCTTACATTGTTTACTGCCATGTCGCCTTTCAGCGTCCATGTGCCGACACCTATCTGAGGCGTCTCATATCCGTTGCTTAGTCGTATCATAATGATTTTAATTTGATGTATTCAACTTTTCGCAAGTATCTTGCTCAGTTAACAAATCACCCTTTCATCAGTGTTAAGTTCGTCGCTTGTTAATGTGCCGCAAAATTACACATTTTATATTGTTTGCACAATAATTTGTTTGTTTTTTTGGCACTTATGTCTGTTTTTATAACACGAACTGGGCTTTCGCTTTCAGGCTTGCTCTGTTGCTGGTGCTGAATGATACTGTATGTTTGCAGAGGGGAAAATTGATTGATTTATGAACGGAAACACACAAATCTGGCAAAACGCATCTGTGTCTCATAACTTTTTATTAACTTTGCTGCGAAAAACCGATTAGTAGCGCAGCGATTCGTAACGCAGCGATAAGTAGCCCGCAAGGGCGATTTGTAAACTTAAAATTGATTTCATGTATGAAGAAAATTTTGTACATGGGCATGTTGGTTGCCCTGGCATTGTTAGCATCTTGCGACAAGGATGATGAATTTGAGGAAATGGGTAAAGGTGGAGATAACGGCAGTGAACTTACTGCTGGATACATGGGTGTCGATACCATGTCGTATGTCGAACTTGCCGGCATCAACTGGGCGACCCACAACCTGGGTGCCGAACGCCCCGAATTATACGGAAACCTATATAGCTGGATATATGAAGCTACGGCCATTCAGGACAGTCTGATTGGTACGGGATGGCGTCTGCCTACAAAGAACGAATTTCAGACACTTATAGACAGTTGTGAATGGACGCACATAACTACGCCATTGGTCATGGAATATGGGTGGTATGTGGAAGGATATGAAGTGAAAGACCCAAAGAATGGCAATATGATTTTTCTTCCAGAAGCCGGAAAAGTTTACCCAGGCCGCGATGTGGAATGGGGTGATGGATATTACTGGACTTCCGAAATTCAAATCATGAAATATACATGGTATCTTAATTTTGGTGACTATTGGCACAAGATGTCGGCTGGCAATGACTATTACACAGGAATGTCAATACGACTGGTGTTTGACAGCAAAGGCTGAAAGACGCTTCCTTGTGCCGAATAAAGGTAACCTTCAAATTGGAATAAATGAGAAAAATATATCTGAGACAATTCTGCTTGTTCTGTATGCTCATACTGGTGGGATGCACCGAGAGCAACCCAATACTTGAAATAGAAGGAGGAAAGATACAAGGTGTACCGACTGACAAGGATGGGGTGTTCGCCTACAAGGGCATTCCGTATGCAGCACCACCCATCGGGGAATTAAGATGGAGAGAACCTCAGCCCGTAGTGCCATGGGACGGAATAATGGTCTGCGACGAATTTGGGCACCCGAGCTATCAGTCGGTGCACTATCCCGGCTGTTATACAACAGAATGGGGCTACGGCAGCGAATCACCATACAGCGAGGACTGTCTGTACCTGAATGTGTGGACAAATGCACCTGGCAGCATAGACAAGAAACTGCCAGTGGCATTCTTTGTTCATGGTGGCGGATTCAGAGAAGGGTGGGGCTCGGAACCCGAGTTTGATGGAGAGGAATGGGCTGCAAAGGATGTGGTGCTCGTAACCATAAACTACCGGTTAGGCGTGTTTGGCTTTCTTTCTCATCCCGACCTGCGTGCCGAGAGTCCTCACGGCGTATCAGGCAACTACGGACTGTTGGATATGATTGCAGCTCTAAAATGGGTGAGGACAAATATTGCTCAGTTTGGTGGAGACCCTGACAATGTGATGATATTCGGCCAGAGTGCTGGTGCCGACGGAATAAGGAAACTGTGCGAATCACCACTTACCGAAGGATTGTTTAACAAGGCAATCATCATGAGTGGAGACGGACTGCGAAGGGACGGCAATGTGAGGGGGCATCAGGACCAAGTGCTGGCAGAGTCAGAGCGTGACTGCAAGGCAGTATTGGACTGGGCTAATCTTACGACTCTCAAGGATATGCGAGCAGCATCAACAGAGGTGATACATTCGCTCAGCACCATCCGCAATATGGTAGAAAAGGGTTCGGTGGCTGAACGCTTTGGGTACGAGCAAGGCATTACTTCTCGGCCTATATTGGATAACTATGTGTCAATTCGCAGTTTCAATGATGCCGCAATGAAAGACAGCCTGCACCATGTCACTTACATGATTGGCTACACCATGCACGATTATCTGAAAGATATGCGAAACGCTATTGATGACTTCTGCCTCAACAGAGAAGAGTGTGGCGATGTGGTGTATGCCTATGAATTTGCACGCCCACTGCCTACCGACGAGCATCATGGGGAGTTGGAAGGAGCCTTCCATTCGGCAGACCTGTGGTATGTGTTCAAGTCATTGAAACACAGCTGGCGTCCCTGGACACAAGGTGACAGAGACCTGTCGGAGACGATGCTGACTGCATGGACAAACTTTGCCAAGACTGGTAACCCGGGGATGGCATGGCAGCCTTACACAAAGAAGAATCCCAGATACATGGTGTTTAAGCTTGATGAAAATGGTAACGAAGCTTCGTCAATGGGAGAGCCAGTCAATGGTGATGGCATATACCATAGGACACCTTTCGATTGAGTGAGTGTCGGAAGTTTTTTTCTGCTTTATTGTTTGTTCTTTTAAGAAAATGCACTACCTTTGTAACCGTTTAATCAATTAATACTAATATGAAGAAACTATTATTTACACTTTTAAGCCTCTGCGTGGCGTCCACCTTCATTGCGTGCAATGATGATGATGATTTCAATGAAACTTTTCTTGGTAAGCAGATTGATGGGGTTTCGGTCACCTATACCGTGCCGATATACCAACCTTCGCTCGAATGGACTGAATACATTGTAAGCTATACTGTTGCCGATGGTAGCACAGTCAATGACACCATTTCATACGATAATGTCATAAGTGGTAAGGTCTCACTGGTGTCCCTGGCTGACAATGACTTAGGTCGAGAGGACGGGAGAGCCTTTTTGATAAAGAATGCTATTTTTACTGAGATACCCGACAGTTGCGGCATGAATGTACGCATGAGACTCAGAAGCGATGTAAATATGCCAGGCAGTATTGACCTTATTATGCCGAAACCACAAATAACTGCCGTTGTCCAATATACAGACGGAAACGTGCGCAGTGTCATAGGGGACGGTTTGGACTGCAATGTGATTTCCGTAGAACCAAACACTGAATTATTCAAGAATATCATTGAAAAAGAATATTTCTCTACTTGTACCTTCTATCCGTCAGTACAGATTTATGGCGGAAGCAAATGACAGCTACAAACCTCTGCCTCTTTCTTTCGGTGGCAGAGGTTTGTAATACAAGAATAAGGGAAATAGGTTAGCATCAATACCCCAAAAAAACACGCCCGCACCATACAAATTGCCCTCCAAAGCAAAAAAAACTCACCAAACCCTTTGCCAATCCAAAAAAACTCACTACCTTTGCACCCGCTTACGGAAATACCGCAAGCTTTTAAGGTCAGACTCGCTAGCTCAGTTGGTAGAGCATCACACTTTTAATGTGGGGGTCTTGGGTTCGAGCCCCAAGCGGGTCACAACCTGCCGAAAATGCAGGATTTGTAAGATGGTTTCCAAGTAATAGTCTTGGGAACCATCTTTCTTTTTAAGAGATTGAAAACCAGTTAATTGTAAGTCCGCGCACATGGGCGATACATAAAAATTGTTGAACCTGTGAGTTCTTTGAAATACTGAAATGTGGACATAAGTTGACAGATTTTTTCTACTTTTTTCTCCCAAATGGCTGGTAGAAATTTCTCCCCAGTAGAAAAACGAGTCAA
>JAGHSZ010000120.1 GCA_018065565.1 Candidatus Colivivens caballi | reverse complement strand
GATGTCGGCTACTTCCTGTGCTATCTCTTCCTTGATGGCAGTCGAAACTGCCTTTCCGTCTATTAATTGCATATTGGGGTGTTTGGGGATTTTTATGTGGGGCTTATGGGTTTTATAGGACTCATAGGTCTTATAGGACTCATAAGCCTTATTTTTGATTAGTGGCGCGGCATTCGCATGGCGAGTTTGGTGAACTTGTTGCCGCTCATCATGTGCATTGCTTTTCGCATTTGCTCGAACTGCTTTGTCATTCGGTTAACCTCGTCGATGGAGTTGCCCGAACCGCGGGCAATGCGGTTTTTGCGGCTGATGTTGATGCATTCAGGGTGTTCGCGCTCGTATGGGGTCATGGAGTCAATCATTGCTTCGACGCGCTTGAAGGCATTCTCGTCAATGTCAATGTCCTTGATTTGCTTGCCGAGGCCTGGAATCATTGCTGCCAGTTCCTTGATGTTACCCATCTTTTTCACTTGCTGAATCTGTCCATAGAAGTCGTTGTAGTCGAACTTGTTCTTGGCAATCTTCTTTTGCAGACGCTTTGCTTCTTCTTCGTCGAACTGCTGCTGCGCGCGTTCCACGAGGCTGACGATGTCGCCCATGCCGAGGATTCGGTCTGCCATTCGTTCTGGGTGGAACACATCGAGTGCTTCCATCTTTTCACCAGTTCCGACGAACTTGATTGGCTTGTCAACGACAGTGCGGATTGACAGCGCAGCACCACCACGGGTGTCACCATCGAGCTTTGTGAGAATCACACCGTCGATTTCGAGTCGCTCGTTGAATGTCTTGGCAGTGTTGACTGCGTCCTGACCAGTCATGGCATCGACAACGAGGAGGGTTTCGCTTGGATTGATTGCCCCCTTGATCTGCTGTATCTGTACCATCAGTTCTTCGTCGATGGACTGGCGACCTGCTGTATCGACAATCACTGTGTCGAAACCTTTCGCCTTGGCTTCCTGAATGGCGTTGAGCGCAACCTGTACAGGGTCGGTTGCACCTAATTCGAGGTGGATAGGTACATCAACCTGCTCTGCGAGAACACGCAACTGTTCCATTGCGGCAGGACGGAATGTGTCACAGGCTGCAAGGAGTGGACGGCGGTGCTTCTGCTTTTTCAGCATGAGTGCCAGCTTTCCTGCCATTGTGGTCTTTCCAGCACCGTTGAGACCAGCCATGAGGATGATGGCAGGACGGCCTTCGAGTGATATGTCGGTGGCTTGACCACCCATCAGTGCTGTCAGTTCGTCGTGCACAATCTTGACCATCAACTGGCTTGGCTTGACTGCTGTGAGTACATCCTGACCAAGAGCCTTCTGCTTGACGGTGTCGGTGAACGACTTCGCAACTTTGTAGTTGACATCGGCTTCGAGCAGTGCCTTGCGGACATCTTTGAGTGTTTCGGCAACATTGATTTCGGTGATTTTGCCTTCACCTTTTAATATTTTGAACGACCGTTCGAGTCGTTCGCTGAGGTTTTCAAACATCGTGGTATGTGATTTTTAGTTATTTGGCTTCTTTATGCCTTGCCAGATGAGGTAGGCGATTATGAGGATGCAGAGTGCGATGGCTGTGTATCCGATGATGTGGCTGTAATGCGAAATGGTTGAGATGAGTGTCTCCTTGTCGATGGCCTTGTGGCATGCAACTCCGATGCCCACGAGGATGGAGTTCCAAATGGCTGCTCCAAGACAAGTGTAGAGTGAGAAACTTCCGAAATTCATCTTGGCAAGACCAGCAGGGATGCTGATGAGTTGTCGGATGGCTGGAATCATACGGCCAATCAAGGTGGAGATGGCTCCGTGACTGTCGAAATACCGTTCTGCCTTTTCGACTTTCTGCTGGTCAATCAGACACATATGCCCGAATCTGCTGTTAGCGAACTTATAGATGATAGGGCGGCCAAGCCAAAGCGACAGACAATAGTTGATGTAAGCACCGAGCATGGCACCGATTGTGCCGCAGATGATAATCATCGGGATGGACATTTCGCCGTCAGCACAAGCCATATAGGCTGCCGGAATCATTACGACTTCTGATGGGAACGGAATGAATGAACTTTCGATAGCCATCAGCAGAATCACCCAACCGTAGTTGAGGTTTTCCAGGGCACCACGAAACAGCTCGACTAATTGATCTTCCATAAATGTGTATTTGTTCTTATCGTTCTAATGGATGCATAAATAGCGTGCAAAGTTAGTCATTTTCTTTTTGACTGCCAAATGTTTTGCCGTAAGACAAAGACGAATGAGTCTTTTTTATGGTAAACGACTGCGATTTGAAGTTGGCGGTGTGGGTTTTTCCGCCTCTCATGGCATGGTGCTCTATGGGGTGTGTGGCGTTTCTTCTCCGTCGGCTGTTTGCCATTGATGTGAACCGTCGGCCTGCCACTTACATCGCTTTCGAAGAAGATAATGTGATGAATGTAGGTGTGTCAGTATGCGTTATCGCACAATTGTATAGTCGTCATGATGTTATCACTAACACATTATAAATGCATCGCAGCATGAAATGATGGTATCATGGCATGAAATGATGGTATTATGGCTTGATACAACCATCTCATGGCGCAATACCATGAATTTTGTTTAAAATACAGTTAATAGAGCACCCCTGTTCCAAAAATATAAGCAAAATGTAAAAAAATGATGTATTGTGTGGCGTATGTCAAATATTTTGCTTACCTTTGCACACCGAAAACGAAATAAGTGTGGTCTGAATTGTCAGGCGCATCGGTTATATGGGTAAGTCCTATACGGCCAGCTCCTTGTTAATCCTCCAGGGCTTGACCGCAGCAAAGGCAGCAGGTTGTAGCGGCGCGATGTAGGTAGCTTGCCCACCCATAGGGAAGACTTTCACGATGAAGGTCTTCCTTTTTATTTCATTTTGAGAAACAATTCATTTGCTTGAACTGATTTTGCATTTGGGTAAACAGTAGGGCTGTTCCATACACTACACGCTCTGACATCAAGCACTGAATATGAAATACTTGCTTAAAAACCACCTAAAATAAATATTATGGATTCATACGATAAATTACAGATTCAGGTTATAGATCAGCAGTGGGCTGACATTGTTGATGTATGTGCATCAGACCATTCAATGAGGGAAAAGTATGGCTTCCTGTATTCGACGCTGCACCGGTTATGTACAGAATTGGTACAGGGGTTGACTGCCGATTACTCTGACTTTTTCTCGCGTCTGCAAGCAGTATGCCGTATGACGAAATATCCGCTGTATGGTGTCGATCGTTTCCGTTGGCGTGCCCGCCGTGTGGTACAAGGGACAGAAGAGGCTGATGACGAGAACTATGCGGCTGATTTGGGTGAATTTGTGAAGGCGTATGCTCATTTTACAAATAGTGTTGTGCCTGAACCGTTGAGGCAGTATGAACTGGCTGCTGGCAAGTCGCAGGCCAATAGAAGCACATGTGCTGTGACAGATGAAACTCTGCGAGGCGTGATTGACTCAGTGGATGCCGAAGGTGGAATGGTCATGGTCCGTCTGAGGGACTATCCGCAGGAGGAACCTGTGAAACTGATGTGCAACCGCAACGAACACACGCTGGATGCCCTGAACCGTCTGGAACCAGGAATGCAGATATGTGTGGTGAACTGTGTGGTTGATGCGCAGGGTGTGACATGTCCCGAACTGATTGTCATCGACCCCGACTATCTGGTTGACATAACTTCGTTGACAAAGTGCATAAAGCCATACGGCGATACCGTGTGGAACAGCCTGCTGAACAAACTGGCGATTGACGAAACGACTCAGCCCATCCTGATGGGTGCAGTGGCAAACCAGTTCCTCGACGACCTCGTCAACAACCCAGATGCAAATTATGTGGATTCGATGCGTGAGGCTTTCCGCGACAACCTGCTTGCTTTTACAACCTGCAAAGGATTTAATGATTCCGACTTTGCCGCAGATAGCAAGAAGCAATTCCAGAATATAAAGACGGTGGTGGGACAACTTGTAGCCAATCCCGACTTCCTTGGAACTGATGGCAATGTGATACTCGAACCGACATTCTTCTGCCCGAACCTTGGCATACAAGGTCGTTTCGACTTCTTGCAAGGCAACATGAAGAACCTGATTGAACTGAAATCGGGTAAATGTGATGAATACAATAAATGTGCCCGTGAGGAGCATCTGCTGCAAATGATTCTGTATAAGGAGATAATGCATCAAAACCTTGGGATCCGTCAGGTGAATGTAGGTGGTTTCCTGCTCTACTCAAAGTATCCGATGCTTCAGGAACAGCGTACAGCGCGCGAGATGGTGTGGAGGATGATGACGCTGAGAAACAAGATTGTGCTTCTCGAACACCTGATGAAAGAAGGTGGTGCGCGTCAGATGATTGATGGTTTGAGTCTCAGCGACTTTAAGACTCGACAAATCAGCGACAACTACTGGCTGGTCTATGGCAAACCTGAGATAGAGGCTGTGCTTGACCCTCTGCATCAGATGGATGACCTGACGGCCGACTACTTCTATACCTTCCTCCGCTTCCTGTCGTGTGAGCAGTATCTGAACAAGGTGGGCGATGGACGCATCGACTCAACGCGTGGAATGGCAAGTCTGTGGAATGCAGATGTTGATGCCAAACAGTCGAATGGTGACATGCTGGCAGGTCTGCGCATACTGAATATCGAGCGCGACGATGCCATACACTCGATTACATTCCTGATTCCAGATAACGACAAACTGATGCCAAACTTCCGCATTGGCGACTCCGTGATATTGTACCAGCGCAATGATGCGAATGAGTCGCCTGTAACTCAGCAGGTGATTCGTTGCAGTGTGGCAAATATGGAACCCGACACCCTGACACTGAGTCTGCGTTTTTCACAACGCAATGAACACATCTTCCCTCTGACAGCAGTCTATGCAGTCGAGCACGACTTTATTGACTCTGCAATGCGAAGTCAGTTTGAGTCGTTGATGCGTCTTGTGACAGCACCACAGGACAAACGCGACCTGCTGCTCTGCCGCCGTATGCCGCGCTTTGACCAGTCGGTGTGCCTGGTAGGCAACTACCTTAACGATGAAATCAATGACATTGTGCTGCGTGCCAAGCAGGCACAGGACTATTTCCTGCTTGTCGGTCCTCCTGGTACAGGCAAGACATCGGTGGCTCTGCGCTCTATGGTTGACGAATTTCTTGCTGAAGGTCAGTCGGTTCTGCTGCTGTCATATACCAACCGTGCGGTTGACGAAATCTGCGAACAACTGACTTGTGACTATATCCGCCTTGGACGCGAACTGTCGTGTGCAAAGGAGCATCAGCCACATCTGCTTGGCAACAGAATTGATGCAAATGTGACCCGCAACGATGTGAAACGCCTGCTGACCGAGACGCCAGTGGTGGTGAGTACTGTGGCATCAATGTGCTCAAACAAAGACATATTTAAGTTGAGGACATTCGATGTTACAATCATTGATGAGGCTTCGCAGATTCTTGAACCGCAGATTGTTGGACTGCTGACTCAACTGGGCAAGTTTGTGATGATTGGTGACCACAAGCAGTTGCCTGCTGTCGTGGTTCAGGATGAGGAACGGAGTAGGGTGACATCACCTGAACTTAATGCGATAGGTCTGACCAACTGCCGCAACTCGTTGTTTGAACGCTTGATAAGTGTCAACCGCAAACATCAGGGCGACACTTCTGCCATCGCCATGCTGTCGCATCAGGGACGAATGCATTCAGTCATAGGTGAATTTGCCAGTCGCTTGTTTTATGAGGATGGATTGCAACCAGTGCCGTTGCAGCATCAGACCGAGGAACTGCCTTATGCCGATTATGACGAGAATACAGAGTTTGTTGCCACCACTCGTTTCGGATTCATTGATGTGCCGTTGCCTTCTGTTGCCGACCGAATGCCGAAACTCAATGTGATGGAGGCACAGATGATAGCAGAACTGATAGTGCAACTGATGGATGTGAATGCACGGAATGGACTTGAATTCAATCCTGTGCGTCAGTTGGGCGTTATTGTTCCGTTCCGTCGGCAGATAGCTGCTGTGCGTTCTGCAATATCTGCTGTTGAGACATTGCGTCCAGTGGCAAACGACATAATGATTGATACGGTGGAACGCTATCAGGGTTCGCAGCGTGATGTCATAATCTACGGCACAACGGTGACGCGCCCATATGAATTGCAGATACTGTCCAACATGGTGGAACAGGACGGCGTGACAGTTGACCGTAAACTCAATGTGGCTGTAACCCGTGCCCGCAAGCAGTTGTTTGTGTTTGGAAACGAAAGGCTGCTCCGAGGCAACGAACTCTATCGTTTGCTTATCGAAGCAGCCAAAAAGAAAAATTAGCGATCGAACAAGTCGTTTCAGCGAGTGTCGCTGACAGTTTCGTGCTGTTGCATAAAACCTTATATGTTGTTCAATCTTTCCTTTGGAAAAAGTGTGTCAGTCTTTGACAATTGTGGTGTCGAGAGCAAACACTTTTTCCATATTCCCGTTTTCATCAATAGTCGTTGTCTTTGCAGACAAGTCGTCAAGGTAGCAGACAATCAGTGCCTCCTGTGAACAAGGCACAACCGGACTGCCAAAGTCTTTCTGTCGGTGGTGAGCCAGTACACAGTGGATGATTCGCTTGATTTCCTCATCATCGATTCCTTCCTTTTCCAGTTCCTGATGGAGCTTGTGTGCGGAAATATAGATGTGTCCCAACAGAAACATGTTTTCAGTTGGCTCGCCTTCCTTGGTGTATTCGTACACTTTGCCGTAGTCGTGGAAAATGATGGCAAGTATGCATCGTTCGACCTTAATCTTGCATGGCATCACAGGGTACAGACCTTCGAGCATGTGCAGCATCTGGTGGGTGTGATTGAGCAGACCACCCTTGAATGCGTGGTGGACACTGGTTGCTGCTGGATATTGTGAATAAGGCTTGTAGAGAATGTCGGCGAATTTGCTGATGATTGGTTTCAGCTTCTCGTCGGTGCAGAATGTCAGCAGATTATTGATTGTTTCGTCCCACACTTCACGCTTGATGGGGCGAGGCAACAGATTGTAAAGTGGATGACTGTCGAGGGGCATATCGCCACAGAGCATTTCTGTGCATCGTGCCGACTTGCGTCCCTGCTGGTCCTGGATGTTTACGAATTTGACAATTTGACCAACATGAGGAGGGAGGGTAGGACTGACATCCCACACCATTAGCTGGAATGTCTCATCGAGATTTGCTATTTTCAGCGTGACATAGGGCGAACCGTTCTTTGCCACTGAATTGGTGCGATTAAGTACTATGTATTCTGATGTCATAAGTCCGTCACTGGTTAATGTTATTGCTGGCAAAGTTACAAAAATAAAATGAACGGCAAACATTTATCGACAATTATTTTCACCTTTTTACATTAATTCGATAATTTCTGCTGTTGCGATAAATTGTGGACTTACATGTAATCATCACGGGTTTCGAGCATTCTTCGGACTTTTTGTGTGTCGCATGAAAAAAAATCCGTACCTTTGCGAATGATTAGTGGATGCTCTGTGGATGATGACACAGGCGTTGCGAAGATATATAATATATTATAAGGAGTGGAGATAGAGTAGGGTATAGATAAAGAAAAGTAGATTAAAGTAAATGGTAAAGACAAACTCGATAAAGGCATGGATGCTTGCATCGCGTCCAAAGACATTGACAGGTGCTGCTGCACCGGTGATATTAGGTGGAACTATGGCTGGACTGTATATGCATCAGCTTCATGTCGTTCCATTTGTGCTTGCACTTGTTTTTGCACTGCTGATGCAGGTGGCAGCAAACTTCATAAACGACTATTTTGACTGGAAGAAAGGCAGCGACCGCAACGAGGATCGTCTGGGACCAGAGCGTGCATGTGCCCAGGGTTGGATCACTCCTAATGCGATGCTATGGGGCATAACTGTGGTGATAGCCGTGGCATGCTGTGTGGGACTTCCGCTTGCTGTGATGAGTGGATGGTGGCTCGTTGGCATAGGTGCTGTATGTGTGTTTTTCGCCTTTGTCTATACACTGTGGTTCTCCTATTTAGGTCTTGGCGATGTGCTTGTGCTGCTGTTCTTTGGAATTGTCCCGGTAGGCTTCACATTCTATGTCATGACCGATGGGCAATGGCCTATTGAGGTGACATTGTTAGGTGTGGCACAGGGACTTGTCACCGACTTGCTTCTGTTGGTCAACAACTATCGTGACCGAGAGCAGGATGAAGTCAGTGGCAAGAAAACACTTGTGGTGCGTTTCGGTGCAAGTTTTGGGCGCATCTCTTATCTGGTGATAGGCTATGTAGGGGTAATCATTGCTGCCCTTGGTGTTGACGGCTTGCTGTTTTCCGATGTAAAACACTCTTTCATCGTAACTTTCATCGGTTGCTTCTTGTGGATTATGCTTCACATGAAGACATACGGACAACTGAAAAGACTGGAAGGAAAACAACTGAATAAGGTGCTGGGGGCTACTGCTCGTAATATCTTCCTGTTTGCCATCGCATTTGCTGTGATGGCAATAGTGACCTCGTGCTGCGGATAAGTGCTGGCTGCCTTATTCGTTTCTTGAAAAATGCAACTGTTCGGTTGCAAACGATACGGCACTGAGTCGGTGAGTGACAAAGATGATGGTCGTATCGGCAAAATGGCTTTTAATATTCTGTAAAACGGTTTGCTCGGTGGTGATGTCGAGTGCAGAAGTTGCCTCGTCAAGCAGCAGTATGCGGCATGGACGTATGATGGCACGGGCGATGGCTATGCGTTGAGCCTGACCTTCTGACAGACCGCCTCCACCTTCTCCACATGGAGTGTCAAGTCCATGAGGCAGAGTCTTCACGAAGTCGGCTTCGGCAAGGTGCAGGGCTGCATACATCTCCTCACTTGTTGCATCAGGTTTGCCAAAACGCAGGTTTTCACGAATGGTACCCGAGAACAGTGAGTTGCCCTGTGGAACATAACTGAACAGGCTGCGCCATGACGAATTGACTGGGCTTTCGGCAATTGGAGTGATGGCGCCTTCCTGTGGTTCAATGAGATGTAGCATGAGTCGCAGCATTGTGGTTTTGCCGACACCAGTCTCTCCGAGAACAGCAGTGAATGTACCCGGAAGAAATTCGTGGGTGAAGTTTGCCAGAACCTTACGGCCTTCTGCTGTGTATTGGTATGTGACATTGGAGAAACGGATGCCTGCCGATTTAGGCAGTTCGGCAGTCTGACCTGCACACTCGTTTTCCAAAGGCAGTTCTTCGAGTTCCATCAGTCGCTCAGATGAAGTCAGACTGTTGACGAAAGTTGGGAACAGGCGACCGAGTTCGAGCAGTGGATGCTGAATGCGGCTCACAAGTTGGGTGAATGCCATAAGGACACCAACTGTGATGACCTGGTTGTTGAGTTGAATCAGACAGTAAATCAATGCGATGAGGGCACTGCCACGGAAACCTATGAAGATGATGGTGCGAGTGAGGATGGAGAACCTTGCTCTTGCCTTTATCTGCCATTGGAGCAGCAACTGATGTTTCTCGAGTCGGCTGACCATTTCATCAGCCATTTCCATCACCTTAATGACCAGTTTGTGCTGTATGCTTTCCTGTATGATGGACTGCAAGGCACTGTTGCTGTCCTTGACTTTGCGCACAATGCGACGCATGCGACGGAAATAGAGTTTGCTGAGCAAAAGGAAAATCGGGCATGCAATGACAAGAATATAAGCCAGTTTGGCATCCATTATCAACAGATAGACAAGTGATGCCACAAACTGCACTGTGAGGGTCACAAGGAATGGCAGTACCTCGGTCATGAGATTTACAATGTCGGTTACATCGCTGAACAGACGATTGAGCACATCACCGCTGTGGTAGCGTTCGATGCCAGCCCATTGCCCTTTGAGCAGTTGGTGGAAGAAGGAGCGCTGCATGTCGTTCTGTGATTTTGCACCGAGAACTGCTGCAAGCCAGGTGTGGGATATGTTGCAGAGAAATTCCAGTAGTATGATGCCGACATACACGGCTGCGGTGATGATGAGTGGTCCTTCTGTCTTTTGTGTTGCTATGTCTGTGAGCTGGCGTAAGACTTCCACTCCGAACAGTCCTGCTGTAACTTGAACAAGTCCGATGCCCATGTTCATGACAGCTTGCCGGCGGCATCCTTTGTGATGTTGCCAGAGCCAGTTGATGATGGTGTGTATTGGGTATTTGGTCTTGTTGAATTTCATAATGCAATGCAGTTGAGGAGTGAGAGGTGTGACAGGGATGCAGTCTATTGGCGGATGTCGGCACCCCACATCATCTTGGTGCGGAGTGTGGAATAGAAACTGCCACCTTGGCGTGTGATGACTTTGATGGAGTAGGGCGCTTTGCTGATGTGCAGGTGGATGTTGTCGGGGTATCCCTGGCTGCGTCCGTCAAAAGAGACCAGAAAACTGCCACTTCGGCTTTCTACACAGAGGTCAACCGTGGAACTGCCACTGAGAACGAGTGGACGCATGTTGAGACTGTGAGGTGCAACAGGAGTCAGACAGATGGTGTCGAGCTGAGGGACGATGATTGGACCGCCCACACTGAGTGAATAGGCTGTGCTTCCAGTTGGTGTGCCTATGATGAGGCCATCGGCATTGTATGTGGTGAGGTATTCCCCATCGATTGAAGTGCGTATGCTGATCATTGACGATATGTCGTGTTTCAGTATCGCCACTTCGTTGAGTGCAAACGGATTTCCCTTCAATGGTCTTTCGTCACAAGTCATTCGGAGCACACTGTGGCTCTCGATGTTGTAGGTGCCGTTGCAGATGCTGTGCAGTGCCATCTCGATGTCATCGGGTGAATAGTTGGCAAGGAAACCTAAACGGCCGGTGTTGATACCAAGAATCGGGATGTCCTTGTGCCCTACAAGACTCGCAACATCGAGGAATGTGCCATCGCCACCCATACATACAGCAATGTCGGCAGTGAAGTTGCCGTCGGAGATGATTTCGCATTCGGGCATGGCAATCTGCATGCCGTTCTGCAGAAATTTGTAGAAACCTTCGCTTATGGCTATGTCCATACCCAGTTCGTTGGCCACGGCAAATATCTTTTGCACAGCCATGGATTTCTTCTCTTGATAGACATTTCCAAACAGCGCAATCTTAAATTTCCTTTCTTCCATACCCTTTTTCGTGTTTTTTCTATAAATAATCTTAACGAAAATGCGTCACATCAGATTTTTTCCTTATTTTTGCCGACAAAGATACGAAAATTATGACTAAGTTAAGTGTAAACATCAATAAAATTGCAACAATACGCAATGCAAGAGGTGGAAACAACCCTGATATTTTACGCGTTGCTCACGATTGTGAACAATTTGGAGCCGATGGCATAACTGTTCATCCTCGTCCTGACGAGAGGCATATCCGTTATCAGGATGTACGCGACTTGAAGCCACTGCTTACAACAGAATTCAATATTGAGGGTTATCCTCAGCGCAGTTTCATAGACCTGGTCAAGGAGGTCCGTTCCACTCAGGTGACACTTGTGCCTGACAGTCCCGACCAGATTACTTCAAATCATGGCTGGGATACTGTCCGTAACTTCGACTTCCTGGTCGATGTGGTTGATGAATTCAAACAGGCTGGCATCCGCACTTCAATCTTTGTTGATCCTGATGCAACTATGGTGGAATATGCAGCAAAGGTGGGTGCCGACCGTGTGGAACTCTACACCGAACCTTATGCATCGGCATATGGCAATGGGCGTGAAGAGGCTGTGCGTCCGTTTGTGGAAGCTGCTCAGGTGGCACATAAGTGTGGACTGGGACTCAATGCTGGACACGACCTGAGCCTGGTCAACCTTCGCTATCTCATTGAGTGCATCCCGTTTGTTGACGAAGTGAGCATCGGTCATGCACTGGTTTGTGATGCCCTTTATCTTGGGCTGAAAGAGACTGTAAAGCAATATAAGGACTGCCTTAAATAATGGACTGCCTTAAATAATGAAATGAATTAACCCCCGAATATCGTATAAACCTACAAATAACCTAACTGACAATGCAAGAATTAAGTGTTCTCGAACTCGCAAAGCAAGGTGGATGGATAATGATAGTCCTTGCAGTGCTTTCTGTGGTAGCTGTGTATATTTTCACTGACCGATTTATTGCCATCCGTAGTGCAGGCAAAGTTGATAAACTCTTCATGGACCGCATTCGTGACTATGTGAAGAACAACGACTTGCGTTCTGCAATCAACTTTTGTAGGATGACCAACACCACCTCTGCCCGCATCATCGAACGAGGAATAAGCCGTATTGGGCGTCCTGCTCCTGAAATACAGGCTGCCATCGAAAACACAGGCAACCTTGAAGTGGCATTGCTTGAAAAGCGTCTGCCCATTCTTGCCACCATTGCCAGTGGTGCTCCGATGATTGGATTCTTGGGTACTGTGACTGGTATGGTTGAGGCATTCTGGCAGATGTCGAATGCTGGTGGCAACCTGGATATCAGTATGTTGTCGGGTGGCATCTATCAGGCTATGATCACTACGGTGGGTGGTCTGATTGTTGGCATTATCGCACTTTTTGCCTACAATTATCTGGTGGCAAAGATTGACGGTGTGGTCAATGAGATTGAAAGGGAATCGCTGTCGTTCATGGATCTGATGAATGAATAAGGAGCCGATAAGGGCAGTAAACAGTAGTGTGTGGATGGTGAATGGATGGTGTGTGGATGGTGAACGACTTCCACTAAATCTGCAAGATTCCTTCACTTCCTTAACTACTTAACTCCTAAATTAATTATGAGTATAAAGCGTAGAACAAGAATTGAACCTACATTCTCGATGTCGTCAATGACCGACATCATATTCCTCTTGCTCATATTCTTTATGATTACGAGCACGATGGTTGCACCAAATGCAATCAAGGTGCTATTGCCTCAAAGCAAGAAACAGTCAACGATAAAAGCCGTGTCGCATGTGGTTATTGACAAGAACCTCAACATGTATGTGGCTTTGGGAAATGAGGAAGAGAAACCTGTGACTCTGGCTGAACTGCCTGCACGGCTGAACAGTGCAAAGAACGATACCACTGATTTGTTTGTTTCGCTCTATGCCGACGAATCAGTTCCTTACAAGAATGTTGTTGAAGTTCTGAATGTGGCAAACGAGAACCACTTGAAGATGGTGCTTGCCACAAGACCTCCTGAGAAATAATGAGCAATAAGAAACGCAGACTGATTTCATCATTGGTAACGGCAGTGGTACACATCATCATATTGCTGCTGTTGATGTTCCTCACTCTTCATCTTGCTGACAAGGATGAGATGGAGGACGGAGTACCTGTGCTTCTTGGCAATGTGGATGATGCTGCTGGTGAAGACCTTGGCGGCATTCCTGATGAGGCTGATGCTTCGGCATCTGAACCCATGGAGACTGATGCAACCGACCTCCCCGATGAACCTGCTGCTGAACAGCCATCGGTTTCTGTGCCTGATGTGCCTTCACAGACAAGTGTAAAAGAAGAACAGTCTGCTGCAAAGCGTGAAGAACTGATTGCTCAGGAACGGGAACGCTCCATTGCTGCTGAAAAAGCTAAGGCTGAGGCACAACGCAAAGCTGCTGAGGAAAAAGCCAAGATTGAGGCTCAACGCAAGGCTGCTGAGGAAAAGGCCAAGGCTGAGGCTCAACGCAAGGCTGCTGAGGAAAAAGCAAAGATTGAGGCACAACGCAAAGCTGCTGAGGAAAAGGCTAAGATTGAGGCACAACGCAAGGCTGCTGAGGAAAAGGAAAAGGCAGAAGCGGAAGCCCGTGCAAAGGCTAATGTCAACAGCCGTGTGTCGGGAGCATTTGGTAAGGGTGGTAATGCTGGAAGCAGTGGCAACACCCAGGGACAGGGAAATCAAGGCTCACCAACTGGAAACAGCAACACTGGCAGTGTGAATGGTTCTGGTGGCACTGGTGATGCAACTGCAAAGGTGGGTTCACGAACTGTCAAGTTGCTGGCAAAACCTGCATATAACGACCCAACAAGCGAAGGCACAGTTGTTGTTGGAATCACTGTTGATGCTCAGGGTAGGGTGGTGACTGCCCGTGTCACAAGTACTACTACCACATCTGCACGGTTGCAGGAGTCTGCCCGCCGTGCTGCTCTTAACTCTACTTTCAGTGCTGCTGAATCGAATGAAACGGGTACTATAACTTATGTTTTCAAACAACGATAGTACCAATGCTGCAAATATCGAATCTCTCAATCAACTATGATGGAAAGTCCATCGTGAACGACTTGTCGTTCCTGGTAAGGCGTGGTGAACTGGTGTGTCTGCAAGGTAAATCGGGATGTGGCAAAACCTCGATTCTCAATTGCATCATGGGGTTCACTCCATACACTGGCTCGATAACAATGGATGGCAAACTCCTGAATGAAAGTACTGTTGATGAACTGCGGCGCCTGGTGGCTTATGTACCACAGGAACTGGCACTGCCACAGCAGACTGTGCGTGAGATGGTCTATCTGCCTTATCAGTTGAAGGCAAACCGACATAGTCAACCCAGTGAAGACACTGTCTTTGAAGAGTGGAAGCGACTGAACCTTGATGCTTCGCTGATGGATATGTCTGCCAGTGCTATAAGTGGAGGACAGCGACAGCGCATCATGCTGAGTGTTGCAGGTCTGCTTGGTAAGTCTCTGATGCTTGTTGATGAACCCACCAGTGCACTCGACTCTGACAATGTGCAGTTAGTGCTCGACTATTTCCGCTTTCTTGCTGCCTCGCGCAATATGGCAATCTTGGTGGCATCACATCATCAGGAGATTATCCGTGGATGTGACATGGTGGTGAGAATCGAAGGCACTATGAACCATAAGACAAGAGAAAGTCATGAATACGGTGACTGAAATAAATCTGCTGGGACTGGGGCTCGGACTTCTTCTGTTGCTCATTCCGCTGTTTGTCCTGTACAAATGTCGTACTGGACTGGTGCATTCCACCCTTTCGGCAACTGCCAGAATGATTGTTCAGTTGTGGCTCATCGGACTTTATCTGCAATATCTGTTTGCCTATGATGTCTGGTGGGTGAATCTGATATGGGGAATAATAATGACATTTGTGGCTACTGGTACTGCAATTCAGCGAACCCGTCTGAACCCAAAGATGCTTGGTTTTCCGATGTTTGTGGCATTCCTCATTTCTGCCATACTGATTACTCTGTATTTCATCGGCTTGGTGCAGATGGAGCAGTCGGTGTTCACTGCACGGTACTTCATACCTATATTCGGACTCCTTCTTGGAAATATGCTGGGAGTGAATGTGCTGGCTCTCAGCACTTATTTCGAAGGAATAAGGAGGGAACAGCAGATGTATCGCTATTTACTTGGCAATGGTGCCACACTGTGGGAGGCCACACTGCCTTTCTTGCGACAGGCTATTGTCAAGGCTTTCAATCCATGTATTGCCAACATGGCTGTTATGGGACTTGTCGCTATGCCTGGCACGATGATAGGACAAATACTTGGTGGAAGCGACCCAAGCACTGCAATCAAATATCAGATTATAATTGTTGTGATTACTTTTGTTGCTTCGATGATTTCACTGATGGTGACCATCGTCATTGCTCAGCACCGATGCTTTGATGCCATGGGACGGTTGAAGCAGATTGCTGTTAATTAAGCCTCAATTGACACAAATTTCGCAAGCTCAACTTGGACGAAAAACGCTGAGAGAGTGAAAAGTTAAAAGTGAAAAGCGAAAAGTGAAAAGTTAGGCTGATGCCACCCATGCTAATGGTTAATGGCAAATGGCCTGAACTCTTGTAATAACACAGACTAACGGGATTATCATTTTTCCCTTTTTTGTTTAATACCGTTAACAGAGAATGCCGGTGGCATTACAAAGTTCACAGAGCCATGCGGACACCCGCACTCAGTGTCTTCTCCATGTGCCACAGGCACACTCTGTGAGAAGGTTTGCAAACAAGTTAAAATCAAACATTCTCTGTGTTGACAACAACTACTATTTTTGAACACGAAAGGCCCGAATTAAACGAAACCATGCGGACTGCAACCATCTGTACCATTTTAACACAGAGTAACGGGATTATCATTTTTCCCTTTGTTTGTTTAATCCCGTTCACAGAGAATGCCGGTGGCATTACAAAGTTCAACAGAGCCATGCGGACACCCACACTCAGTGTCCTCTCTATGTGCCATAGGCACACTCTGTGAAAAGGTTTGTCAAAAAGATAAATGAAAACCTTCTCTGTGTTGAAACAATTTCGTGTTCGAAAAAGATAAAACGAGGTTTATTGGTTCACGCAGATTGCGCAGATTTCACGGAGTGAACGGATTTCCTTTTA
>JAGHSZ010000074.1 GCA_018065565.1 Candidatus Colivivens caballi | reverse complement strand
GCCACGAAGTCAGTTTCACACTTGAGGGCGATCATTGCTGCGAAGTTGCCGTCAACCTTTGCGAGTACGCAACCTTCAGCAGCCTCACGGTCAGAACGCTTTGCAGCGATGAGCTGACCCTTCTTGCGAAGGATTTCGATAGCTGCGTCCATATCGCCTTCAGCTTCAGTAAGAGCCTTCTTGCAGTCCATCAGACCAGCCTGAGTCTTCTTACGAAGGTTATTGATTTCTGCTAATGTTATAGTAGCCATTGTGATTGTTCTTAATTATAATATTATAAAGATATGTTTATAAACGCTAAATTATTCAGCAGTTTCTTCTGCTGCTTCCTCTACTGCTGGAGCATCTTCTGCAGGTGCAGCCTCTGCCTTTGCCTTGCGAGGACGGCGTGCTGGCTTTTCAGCAACTTCCTCATTCTGTTCGCTTGCAGCTTCATCGGCCTTTTCAATCTTGTGCTCTTCGAGACCTTCTGCGATAGCCTGGCAGCAAGCACTGAGGATAACCTCAACTGACTTTGAAGCGTCGTCGTTTGCAGGGATTACGAAGTCGATGTTGTTAGGGTCAGAGTTTGTATCAACAATACCGAATACAGGAATACCGAGACGGTTTGCTTCGTGAACTGCAATGTTTTCCTTCATGACATCAACAACGAAGAGTGCAGAAGGGAGACGAGTAAGGTCAGCGATAGAACCGAGGTTCTTCTCGAGCTTTTCGCGCTTGCGGCGAATCTGGAGGTTTTCACGCTTTGAGAGTTTGTCATATGTACCGTCAGCAAAGAGTTTGTCGATGTTAGACATCTTCTTGACAGCCTTGCGGATTGTAGGGAAGTTAGTGAGCATGCCACCTGGCCAGCGCTCGATAACATATGGCATACCAACAGATGCAGCCTTTTCAGCAACAACATCCTTAGCCTGCTTCTTAGTAGCAACGAAAAGGATACGCTTGCCTGACTTTGCAATCTGCTTGAGAGCATCAGCAGCTTCATCGATTTGAATTACAGTACGGTGAAGGTCGATGATGTGAATGCCATTGCGCTCCATGAAGATATAAGGAGCCATAGCTGGATTCCACTTACGCTTGAGGTGTCCGAAGTGACAACCTGCTTCGAGTAATTGTTCAAAATTTGTTCTTGACATAATTTTACAGTTTTTTGTTTGTTTACATTCTTTTTAGTTATTTTGTCAACCAACCTCTAAGTAGCTATCTGCCCAAACCTGCATGTTGCTACTGATTTAAGCAACGATGCTGTCACAAACGATGCTGTCACAGATAGATCTTAGCGGTTTAGATGCTAAACATTCAGCTATGCGGCATTAACGCTTACTGAACTGGAATCTGCGGCGTGCCTTTGGCTGACCTGGCTTCTTACGCTCAACAATACGAGGATCGCGAGTGATGAATCCAGCAGCGCGGAGAGATTTCTTGTCTTCTTCGTTAATCTTTACGAGTGCGCGGGCAATAGCGAGGCGAAGAGCCTGTGACTGACCAGTGAAACCGCCACCGCAAAGGTTAGCCTTAATGTCGTACTTTTCAGCAACTTCAAGGAGGTTGAGTGGCTGTTTAACAACGAACTGTACGAGTTCAGATGGGAAATATTCTTTGAGGTCTCTCTTGTTGATGGTGATCTTGCCTGTACCTTCTGTGAGATATACGCGTGCAATTGCTGCCTTGCGACGACCTAATGCGTTAATCATTTCCATATATCTTATTTATTTATTTCAGTAAGTTAATATCGATTGCTTTTGGACTCTGTGCTTCCTGCTTGTGCTCTGCACCTTCATAGATGTAGAGGTTGTTGAGGAGGATGCGGCCGAGGTTACCCTTTGTGAGCATACCTCTTACTGCGTGACGAACCATACGCTCGTAACCATGAGGACGCTTTGCCATTTCAGCTGGTGTAGCCTTGTGCTGACCACCAGGATAACCTGAGAATGTGATGTACTGCTTGTCAGTCCACTTCTTACCCAAGAACTGGATTTTGCTTGCATTGATGATGATAACATTGTCACCACAATCTTGGTTAGGAGTAAAGCATGGCTTGTACTTACCACGCAGAATCTTTGCAACCTTAGATGCGAGACGACCGACTGGCTGGTCAGTTGCGTCAACAACTACCCACTGCTTGTCTGCTTCTTCTTTTGTCACGAAGCGAGTTTTAGCGCTTAATGTATTCATTTTTCTATTAATTGAATTGTTACTGTTTTCTTTTATACATCTTTGATTACTCCACACAAAAAGTACTCAACCCTATGCCTCTGTGAGGTGGGTGAGTGTACGGAGTTTTTTGGTTTTCAACGATTCACAGACCACGAAGCCGGCCAAAGCATTCGCTATCTACACATTGAAGGGGGCTCTCATTGCGCCTCCTCGATAATAATCGGCTTGCAAATGTACGACTTTTTGCTGACATGACAATACATTTTTCATCTTTTTCAGCATTTCGCGCCGTCTTTTCTTCAATTTGTCAACTCTACCTTACAATTAGTACGGCACCAAGTTAAGTTGATTTATGGTTGAAGCCTTTTATTATTCCTTGTTCATTTCCTTATTGACATCCTCCTCAACGGAAGTCAGTCTTGCACGGCATGAACCGATGAGACTTTGTGCCTCTTTAATGTTTTTTGCCAAGTCATCGACATTCATGTTGCCTGACTCAATCTGGCGAACAATCTGTTCTATCCGTTGCATTGATTCTTCGTATGTCATAGTTGATTGTTTTGTTCTGGTTTGTCATAAATGGAAATGTCGTCTGGAACAGTGCCAAAGACATCCCCACATTAGCTATTTTACGACGGCGATGGTCACACCGTCCGAATGCGTTATCTGCAATTCGTCGCCCGAATGGAGTTCTGACGCCGACGACACCGCAGCATCATTATGTCTGACGATGCTGTACCCCATCCGCAGGATATGTTCGGGGGCACTTGCCGCCAGTTTTGCCTCATACACCTCAATCAGATGGTGTTGTTTGTCAAGCGCAGCCTTGACAGCATTTCCACACCGCAGTGTCAGCATTTCCATCCGATGGAGCTCGCGTTGTTTGAAAGTCGTAAACAGATTCGGGATTTTCGCAGCAAGGTTCTCGATACGCAGTTTCTCGGCATTGACGGCAGCAGCGACCGATACGGAAAGCCGTTCTTGAAGCGAAACGATCTGGTCGAGTTCGTTCAGTTGATGCTGCAAGATGAATTCAGCAGCGGCAGTAGGAGTTTTCACCCTGGTGTGGCTGATGAGGTCGAGCACAGTGTCGTCGCGTTCATGACCGATACCCGTAATCACAGGCAGGGGGAACTGTGCAACATTTTCGGCAAGTGGCAGTGTGTCAAATCCATTGAGGTCGGAGGTTGCGCCTCCGCCACGGATTATCACAACGGCATCCCACTGGTCAAGGTTGTCTGCGATGCGGTTCAGGGCACTGATGATGCTCTGCTCCACCCGTTCACCTTGCATCACTGCCTCAAACAGCTGTACACGGAACGCCAGGCCATAGGCATTGGTGGTCAATTGATTGTAGAAGTCTCCCCACCCTGCTGCTCCTTCGGTAGAAATTACAGCAATGCGCTGCAACAGTCGCGGCAGAGTCAGGCTCTTGTTCATGTCAGCAATACCTTCCTTTTCAAGTCGGGTCAGGATTTCCTGACGCCTGCGGGCAATGTCGCCAAGGGTAAAAGTAGGGTTGATGTCAACCACATTCAACGAATACCCATATAGTTCGTGGAATGTCGGTTCGACTTTCACCAGCACATTCATCCCAGAAGCAAGCGATTGCCCCGTCACCTGTTCAAAATACGCCCGTATCGTGTTCCACCTAAACGCCCATATCTGTCCGTGGGCCTTGGCAACTATCTTGTCGGTACCGTCGTCCTTCTGCACAAACTCCATGTAGCAGTGGCCACGGTTTTCCTTGACGCTAATCACTTCCGACTGCAACCAGATAGCGCCCGTGAACGCCTGTTCGATGCAGGACACCACCATACTGTTCAATTCTAATAGAGTCAATGGGTTCATACCGTAGGTCGTTTTCCATTAAGCACACGCACAAAGTTGTCGTACGACTTATCAATATAGCTCAGTTCATAAGGCTGGACACTGAGCGAGAACGTGCTTTTTATCTCTTTCACATCGAAATATATGCGCAGAATGCTTGCCATATTGAACGAGAGGTCAGTGTTCTTCTTTATCAGTCCAAGACAAGTCTGGTAAATCAGTGTATGGTCGTCGCAATGCTGTTTAAGCAGGTTGAACAAGGCATAATAAGTATGTGCCGCATCTTCTTGCAACAACACGCTTGCGCACTGCGCCGCACTTTCCATCTTGAACACAGAGAGGAACGCTTCAACCTGTTCATACGATTGCAGCAACGGCAATGCCATGCGAAGCACCTTCGCCACCGACTCCGGTGAGTTTTCGGCAAGCCACGATGCCACACCACGGGCGTCATCATTGTCAAGCGACAGTTTTCCGCTACGGGCAAGATGCCCTATCGCCAGTATGCCGCTGATGAACGACTGACGGCGAAACATCACGAGTTGCGCATACGCAGCCCAGAAGGCATCATTGTCGAGCAAAGGCAAAATGTGACTGCGCACCTGCCCCTCTGTCTTTCGAAACTCCGAGTTCGACATTTTCGTCAGTGCAGAGCGCAGACTGTCCCAGTCGCCATTAGCGATCATCGCATGTATCGAGTTTGAGGCTATCATAAATTATACATTTTGCATAAAAACAAAGTACGAGGCACACAGGTTCACAAAGCCATGCGTTCATCCTCTCTATATATAATAAATAGGAGTATCGCATTGGCGCGAACCATAAAATGCAGGCACTGATGTCCTACTGTGCCACATCAATTACATCCTCCAAAGGTGCTACTTGAATTTGTGATGTGCGTTCAGCAGGTCTCACTGCGATGCTCTTGCCCCCTTTGAGTCTCGAAATGATGGTATTTTTCATCAGGAGCGGATAGGTGCCTGGCGCAACCGAATCGTCAGCCTTCACCTTGACTGTCATAATTGAGCCCTCGGTACCGGGATAGGTGTAATTGCGTGTTGAGAACGCCAGAATGCGGAACGAGCCATCCTTGCGCGAAGCAGCGACAGCAAAAATACGACGCTCACGATGACTCACGAGTTCCTGTTTGCCAGTATCGTTCAGCACCAGCCTGATGCCCTCAGGCAGAACGAGGTCGAACTGCACAGCACAGACCGAGTCGTTCGGGTTGATGAGGTTCACCTCAAACTCGGCCTCGCCGCCTGCTTTAACCGTAAACTGAGAGATTTCCAGACGGGAGTCACCACCTTGATTTGCGGAAACCCATCCGTCGTAGTTGTTATCGCCGTAAGTCAGCGAATCAGCAGCAGCCGGAGCAAACGCATTTGCCGACATTGTCAATACGAACAAAGCGGCTGTCATCAAAAACGATTTCATATTATATTTAATGTGTCAAGTTTATTTTTCATACTTAAAGTGGAAAGCCACAATTCCGACGGCAAAGTTAACTAAAACATTTAAGACATACAAGAAAACGAATAGAATTATGCCATATTAGCCATCATTTCACAGCACAATCCGACGCGCGGCAAAGGTGCAACACCGTTGTGTCGCCAAAACCAGAGCCCAATGTTCATTGCTGCCAGAAACACCTTCCAGTGCATTTCATGCATTTTTCATTGCAAAATCTACATTTTTTCTTACAGATTCCCGTCATCGTTCGCCAATGCCGAAAAGTGCGTATTTGCATCATTTCTGCCACCTGCCGTCCCCGATTCTACGGTATTCAAAGGGTAAAAAGCAAAAAATCGTATGTTTTATTAAAAAAAGTTGCAAAAACGCTTGTCAGTATCAGAAAATGTTGTACCTTTGCATCGCTTTTGGGAAAGACATCCAAAATGCACGGGGTATAGCGCAGTTGGTAGCGTTCCTGGTTTGGGACCAGGCGGTCGCGTGTTCGAGTCACGCTGCCCCGACAAATATCAAGGCGAGAGGGCGTTTAGCTCAGCTGGTTTAGAGCATCTGCCTTACAAGCAGAGGGTCGGCGGTTCGAATCCGTCAACGCCCACGGAAGTTGGGTTGCGGATAGCCGATATGAAATGAAGTAATCCGTCAACGCCCACAGAAAGTGGGTTGCGGATAGCCGATATGAAACGAAGCAATCCGTCAACGCCCATAGGAAAATCAATGAAGGTGTGTCAGTTTTGACGCACCTTCATTGCGTTATGTCCCCACCACCATTTTGGAATTCATCTACTTTGGCTCAGCAGAAAAAGTTTTCTGCGACTCTAACAATCATCCATACTTGACAAAAGTGTGAGAGTGCGTCAGCATTGCCGACACACCCTCACACTCATTTTATAAGCTGATGACTCTGAATCACAATCCGAGGATTGCAGACGCAACCAAACTGATGTCGATTACATCAATCGCTCCGTCCTGGCTGATATCAGCAGCATCAG
The DNA here is from genome assembly GCA_018065565.1 of Candidatus Colivivens caballi. Classification (GTDB taxonomy): domain Bacteria; phylum Bacteroidota; class Bacteroidia; order Bacteroidales; family Bacteroidaceae; genus Colivivens; species Colivivens caballi. The sequence continues at coordinate 10,183 of JAGHSZ010000074.1, read as the reverse complement.
AGTTGAACTTCTCAGGTTCGTCACCGAGTATGTGCGATGCAATCGCAGTGATGTCAACCACATCGACATTGCCGTCGCCATTGGCGTCTCCATGTTGGTATGGCAGTGCAATGTCATCGACAATTGTGAAATCCTTCCAGTTCGTAGCCGCAGCGTACAAGCCTTTCAGTCCGTTGCAAACATGGAGTGTAGCGGAATAAGTGGCGAATGTGGTGTATGTGATGGTCTGAGGAACAAGGGCATGGTTGTAGATTGTTTTCAGGTTTGTATCGCTTCTGAAAGCATTAGTGCCGATGCTCGCCAGCGTCTCTGGTATGACGAGCGACTTCAAGCCTACACATTCAGCAAACGCAAACATGCCGACTCTTGTGATGCCATTTGGAAGCACAACATTCGTGAGTCCCGAACAATCAGAGAATGCATAGTTGTTAATCTGTTGCAGTCCATCAGGGAATGCGATTTCCGCAAGGTTCTTACAGCCCTTGAATGCTCCCACACCAATCTCTTTCACGGTGTTTTTCATTGTAACATCTTTCAGGTTGCTGCAGCAGGCAAACGCATAATCTCCGACAGAGGTCACACCCTCACCGACACTGATTTTATCTATCTCTGAAGCTATTTCAATCCATGGTGCATCGTCAGCTGACTCAAAGTCATACATATCGCCAAGTCCATTGATTGTCAGCTCGCCCGGTCCGTCAAACTTAGAAAAAGTCCATGCAACATCGTCGCCGCATATACCGTCCAGCAAGTAGTATTCAACTACATAATTATAGAAACTGCCCCAGTCAGGATCTGCCTTAAACGCATCAACACTCTTGTTGCAGACATGTACCCTTACAGATCGAGACAAGTCCATCGGTGCTGAATTCATCGAACCGACATATCCCTGCAATGTAGGGGGATTAAGGGATTTTATGTAAATATCCCTAATTTGGGAAGCTCCACCAGTGACGGAAAACTGATTGCCACCAGATATTACACTCACATGGCCCAAATTAACTGATTTCAGGTTAGGAACATCTCTGAATGCGTTATCACCCAAAAAAGACAGGGAGTCCAAGTCGATGACATCAGGCATTTCACATCTTGCAAACGCTTCGGTATTGATAGTCTCCAGCCGTCCCATCGCGTTTGACACTTTCGAACGACAGAAAGCCCGATAGCCCACCTGCTTCACATTACTTAGATTGAAAGGATTTTCCGGTTTCAAGTTGTAGAATGCATAGGTGCCTATCGAAGTCACCGATTCCGGGATTGTAGTTGTCAGACAGGCTGCAATCAGTTCGTTAGTATATTTGTTTATTATGGCATTGCAGTTTTCACGACTGTCAAAAAGTTGATTACCTTCTTCTACTACAATCGACTGCAACTGGCAACCACCCATGTCGCCAAACAGGCTCGACCCAATCTGCATCACAGACTTAGGAATGACAATCGACTTAAGGGATTTAGTGCCGGCAAAAGCACATGTTGCAATTTCCCACATCGTTGAAGGCAATGTGACTTCAGACACATTGGTATCCTGAAACGCAAAACTTGATATTGATGTCACACCCTCTTCAATGCTCAAGGTTGACACTTCGAACTTTGCCCACGGACTCTTCAGCGGGCTGGCATAAGGTCCATTGGAGGAACGTGCCATACCAAAATCATCCATTTTTCCACTGCCAAATATTTGCAGACTTTTCGCTGATGGCCAATATCTCCAGCTCAGTTCGGCGCCACAACTGCCCGAATATGGTCCATCGCTGTATATATTCTTGAATTTCGACCAGCTGGCATCTGCCTTGTAAGCATCGTAGGCTTCCTTGTGCACAAGCAGCTGGGTGTTGCTGCACAACGGTTCAAGCACACTTGCACTCACAGCAATAGGAGTATCGGAATTGTTGGCAACATAGTCAAGGGAGCACCCATGAAAGGCATCTTCACCTATCTGTCCCAGTGTTGCAGGCAGGAACAAGAAACGCAACATACTGCAACCATAAAAGGCACGTTTGCCAATCGACTTCACCCCCTCCGGAATATCAACCTTGCTACCACATGAACCATAGAAAGCATCATCGGCAATAGCAGTTACCGTATGTGGTATGATGGTCGAAACACAGCCCGTCAGAAGTCGGTTGGTCGCAGTTTCGACTATGGCATTGCATTTCACACGGCTGTCATATACGCTGTTGCCCGACTCGACACTGATTTGTTCCAGTTTCGGACATGAAGCAAAGACTCTCGTTCCAAGACTGGCAACTGATGCAGGAATATTGACGGATGTCAGCGAAGAACAGTCAAAGAAAGCTTCACTGCCGATGCTTTTCATCGTCGTCGGCAAGGCCACAGTTTTCAACAGTGTACAACCCTTGAAAGCATTGCTGCTGATGGAAGTTGCCCCCTCACTGATGACAACTGCCATGATTCCAGCCTTGATAGCCGCCCATGGCATCGAAGACCCCGATACAGACATGTCGCCTGTTCCGTCAATCGTAAGCGTACCATCGTCAGCAAACGACCACACGAGGTTGTCGCCGCATTTGCCTGAATATAAATACGAGATTGCTGCATCGTCAACTATCGAGGTGAAATTTCCCCACGCTGCATCAGCAGCATACGCCTCCTTGTACCCGACTGGTACATGCAGTGTGGGAGTTGTATAGTCAGAGAACGCATTCGACATCACCATGCTCGGCGGCACCGTTGCCATACATGTAATCTGTTCAAGTCCAGTACACCCACGGAATCCCCAGATGCCAATAGAAGTCAGTCCGGAAGGCAGTGTCAGAGTTTTCAGTCCTGTACAGTCCCTAAACGCGCTGGTCCCTATGTTTGTAAGCGACAACGGAAGCACCACTTCCGTCACATTTGAAGCATAAGAGAACGCATGAGCGCAGACCTGCGTTACACCGTATCCGATCTCAATCACTTTTATCTGCTGCATGTAGTGATACCACTCAATAGCAGATGAGCTGTTAGCGGGATTCGTCATTGGTCCCGTGCCATTAATGCTGAACACACCATCATCACTGATGGTCCAGGTCAGCGAGCCATTAGTTCCACTGGCAATTTCTGCTCTTACAGCAGTGCAAATTGCCCACAATGCACATAAGAGCATTGATGTCTTAAAAAAATGTTTCATGTCTTTGTTATTGATATTTTGATGTTTGTTAAATTTTCAATATTTGATTGATGGTAAATCGCAACCACTTTTTCATAACATATATTCATCATGCAGATGCATCTACAAAAACCGGCTGCAAAGGTACAACTTTTTCAGATATTGACAAAGGAATTGCAAAAACATTTCCCGATATGGAACAACCGAGCACTGATAAATTGCCTCACGAGCGCTGATAAATTGTCACACGAACGCTCGTAAATTGTCACACGAGCGCACGAAGATTGAAAAAGGTGTACACCTTATTGCGAAAAGGTGTACAGCAAACCTCAGAAAGGTGTACACCAAAATTCAGGAAGGTGTACACCTTTTTATAATTTATGAGCGGTCGTGAAGACAAACATGAGCGGTCGTGAGGGAAAACATGAGCGGTCGTGGAGGCAAACATCGTCAGGCATCACCATAACACTAATGAACGGTTGGGGATAATCATGGCTCACCAAAGTGTGTGTTATCCCACTAAACAAACAGCCACACAACTCTTTCGGGTTGTGCGGCATGATGTTTTCGTTTTTGTTTGTTTACAAAACCGATGATGGGTTATTCGTCACCATTTAGTATGTAATTTGCTATTGTTGAGATGTCAGTAACATTGACCGAACCATCACCATCTAAATCATATTTTTCGTTTTGCATATTTGAGTCATACTCTCTTATGTCATAAAAGTCGCCCCATACCTCCGAGGCTTCGTATATTCTGGTTCGTCCTGTTGGAACATATAGTGTAGATAATATGAAGCCTTTATCATTTTTTGAAAAACTGGTTGAACGAACTGAGCCAACAAGCAGTGGGCGCTGCCACTCAACATATACTTCTTCCAAGTTTGCACAGTTATAGAATGCATATTCCCCGATGCTTGTAACAGAGTTAGGAATTGTAACAGAAGGGAGACTGGAACAGTTTTTGAATGCACCACTACCGATGCTTGTAACTGAGTTGGGAATTGTTACAGAAGCGAGGCTGGAACAGTTTTCGAATGTATAATCCCCGATGCTTGTAACAGAGTTTGGAATTGTTACAGAAGTGAGGCGGGAACAATTATAGAATGCACTACCACCGATGCTTGTAACTGAGTTAGGAATTGCAACAGAAGGGAGACTGGAACAATAGGAGTTTTTGCAAATTTCTTTATATCAACAACATACACTTTAAAAGGTAGAAAAATGAAATCGAAAAATTTGCAATTGATAATAAAGTCGAAAATTTAACATTTTTAACCTTATATAACCACAAAAAACACAAAAATGTGCAGAATATAAGTTGCTATTACGGCTTAAATAAAAGTTTCCTCGATGGCCACTCCAATATTACTATACAATCAACAATAAAAGATCTACGATTTCAAAACTGTTCCTTCATTTTTATTGAAAGTATAGCATTTGTTTACCCTTTCGCGCCTGGCTTTACTAAAGTAAGTCCTACTTATAACAAAAAGAAACGTTTTCTTGGTAAAATTCACTACCTTTGTACTCCCAAAGCAACGAAACAGAGTCAACAATGGCACTTCACCAAACAAGCAATTCAACACCTACAAGGAGGAATTATTGTTAAATCGTTGGCAAAAATGAGGTGTTTGATGAAAAAAGTCACTATTCTCATGCAGTCTTTTCGTGATTATCGGACATTATATATAGAAACATTATATTTTCAATGAACGTTACCCGATTGATAGAACGGTGCAGACTGGGCGATGCAGATGCGCTCGGAGAACTGTACAAGGCATACGCCCAAAGGATGAAGGGTGTATGCCGTCGTTATGTCAGTGACGAACAGGCGGTGGACGATGTATTGCACGATGCTTTTGTAATTATATTCACGTCGTTTGACCGGCTACGGGATAATAGAAAGGCAGAATCGTGGATGATGTCGATTACGCGAAACGTGGCCTCGAAATACAAAGATCATTTGAAAAACCAGGCATTAGTTCCGTTGGAAGAGGCGGAGCCCTTAGCAACCTCTAGTGAAGAGGCCTCTATAAAAGGTGTTTCATTGGAAGAAATGTTGAAACTAATAGACAAATTGCCTGAAAGATACGGCATGGTGTTTCGGCTTTCTGTTTTTGATGGTTTATCACACAAAGAGATTGCCGCCATGTTGGGCATCGAACCTCATTCTTCATCGTCGCAATTGGCACGAGCCAAGAAGATGCTACGAAACATGATGCAGCGGTACTGGGCTATGCTCTTGCTGCTTATTATTATTCCATTTACCTTCTTCCTGCTTAGGAAAGGGAATCATGTTGTCAATGATAAAACTACTGTAATAGCCAAGCAGGAAGACACGTCGAACCAAAAGAAAAAGATGGAAGAGAAGCAGGAACAGGTGGTAGATAATATACCTATTCGCAGAAATCCGATAATCCGAGACACTTTGCAAAGCATTATTGCATACAAGGTCGACTCCATCGCGCCAGTTGATACACTTTTGCATATCATCGCAGAGCAAGAGCGGACTGACACGACGCAAACAATACTGACTAATCTGCAGACACCGTACCGCGATTTCGTTGACTTGACAATCGACTCTCCAATTAAGAAACAGATAAAGAACAATTGGAATTTAGCATTGGCATACTCTGGTACGCTTTCGTCAGACATGACCCGAACCGACAACTATATGACCATGCCATCTTACTCGGGTTCTGCCACTCGTTCTACGAAACTCTACAACTGGGGCGACTACTTCGAGTATGTAATCGTAAATGCTTCAATGATGGATTCTGTAAGTGCCTCGAATATGAGCCGTATGGCCATCATCAATTCTAGTCATCCGTCAGAGCCACTTGCAGAGACGAAACACCACGAGCGTCCCCTCTTGCTACAACTCTCGCTGAGCCGGCAACTCAACAGCCGTTGGTCGCTCTTTACAGGCCTCAGTTATACCCGCATGAAGTCCACCTTCCAAGGAGGCAATGAGAACACACTCATCCACCGAACACAGAAACTGCATTATGTGGGCATCCCACTGCGTTTGAGCTATCGACTGACGGGTAGCAAGCGCTGGAGCCTCTACACCTCAGGTGGTCTACAACTCGACCTTCCCGTAAGCGGCACACTCTCCACGCAGTACATCTATGGTGGGCCATACGCCGGCCTTGATGCCTCACCTGCCGTAGAGACCACCATCAATGCTCCATGGCAGTGGTCATTTGGCATTGGTGCTGGTTTACAATATGAAATAGTGCCACATTTGAAGGTTTATATGGAGCCGAGTCTGAACTATTACATCCCATCGTCGGAAGCCGTCGAGACATATCGCACGGAGCATCCGTTCGACCTGTCATTACCATTAGGAATCAGAATTTCTTGGTAATCGATGCAGTCTTTTTGATGTTTTGCGGACAATATAAGTAAAGAAACATATCGTTAATACATTTAATCCATCAGAATTATGGACAAAAGAATCAGAAACAGTTTCTGGATGATGGCGATAGCCACAGCCAGTCTTGCAATGTCAATGACAGCTTGCAGCAGTGATGACTATGAGACGACAGAAATCTTCACAACAGATCCTGTTGAGTCTTCGACACTCTATGCATGTAGCGTAAATCAGCATGGAACAAGAGGTGTCACGGATGTCGCCAACGTAGTGTTTACCGAAGACGATATACTTTGGTTTGACGTAAATACTCGCGAATTGAAATTCAAAAACACAGAGGAACCAATCTACAAGAAGTTGGAGCCATTCCACGAGATTGAAATCCGTTTGGGGAACGATGCTCTGTTTGCGGTCAGTAGTTTCGTCGGAATATGGGACAACCGTATTTTCGACAACCTCGTCCTCTGCTACGGAAAGATGGACAGTGAAGTTTCCCTCGATGGCAAATACTACCTTTACGACTGCTACCCACTTCAGTTTGTCGACACCGATGTTGTAAAGGCTAATCGTGAAAAGAACGCCACACAGTGGGAAACCTTCACGGAATATCTCGAAAGTAAAGGCAAACTAAAGAAATAATTCTCTGGCCCATAAATGTGTTTGTCCGTTGCAGTTTCTGACAAAGCAAGCAGAAGCAGCAGCGGACATTCATTATGGCAATGGTATTTTCTTATAAATAAAATACTAACAAACGCTGCATTTTTGTATGGTTAAAAAAACGCTCCACCTTACGTTATTACTGATTATCATTGGCAATAATTTGTGGGCTCAACAACGCAACCTGATTATCAACGAGGTTTGTGTGGCTAATACAGATGCCATTCTCGATCCTGCCTATAACTACGGTGGATGGATAGAGCTGTATAATCCTACGAGTAATCAGATTACCCTTGAAGGAATGTTTATTTCTGACGAGCGCAATAATCCAAGGAAATACCAACTTACAAAGGATCATGGATTCGTTGAGCCCAATGGTTATAGTGTTCTTTGGTTTGATCATTTCAGCAAGACACTAGATAGACCAGGCGATACCCATCTTCAGATTCCATACAAACTCGATTCAGATGGTGGAGCCATAATGCTCTGCAATGCAGATGGGAAAATTGTATGCGAGGCATCTTTCCCTTCTTGCGTTCCTCGCTGTTCGTATGCTCGCACGGAAGATGGAATGGACTATTGGGGCATGACAAGCACGCCAACTCCGGGGAGTAGCAACAATGGTAGTAGTTTTGCGCACAACAGAGTGGAAGCTCCTTCGCCATCCTCTGATGGGGGCGTGTTTGAAATGGGCAGCATGATAGAATTATGTGTAGATAAGCCAGACGGTTCCACACTCATATACACTACAGATGGCAGTACCCCTAACCTAACCAATGGAAAGGTGTCTGACACAGGGATATTCAGTATCAATAAGACCTCTGTTCTGCGCTTTGTCTGCTATAAAGCAGATATGTTGCCCAGTCCAGTAGTTACACGTTCCTTCATTTTCAAGAACCATGACTACTATCTCCCTGTGCTTTCAGTTGTTACCAATCCGGCTCATCTCTTTGATGACTACATAGGCGTATACTGCAGTGGAAAGAATGGTTTTAAAGGTAATGGCTCAAGTGCACCTAAGAATTGGAACAACCTTTGGGAGCGACCTGTCAATATGGAGTATATGGTTCCTGAAAATAATGGAACAAATGGAGAAGCCACATTCACTACAAAAATCAATCAAGAAGTGGATTTCGAGGTGTGTGGTGGCTATCCACGATGCTTGGGCAGAACTACCCTTGATGGCAAAAGTTGGGAGATGCGTGCAAGTTTCCGTCTGAAGTGCGACAAGAGGTATGAAGGTCAGAATGTCCTTGATTACCCTGTGTTCCCAAGCAAGCCATACATCAAAAACAAAACTTGGACGATCCGCAATGGAGGTAACGATACGAATGCACGCATCAGATGTGCAGCACAGTGCCAAATACCTATCCGTGCAGGCTTTTATATTGACACTCAGGATGTTCAACCATGTCATATATTCTTTAATGGAGATTACGTGGGCATGTTCAATATCCGTGAAACGAACAACCGACACTTCGGAGACAGCAACTACGGCATAGATACTGACGACATGGATCAGTTTGAAATTCATGGGCAGCATGACCAGCATGTTGGCGATCGTCTTGCGTGGGATGAACTGTTGGAACGGGCAAAGTCTCTGGCCGCATCTCCATCGGAAACCAACTACGAAAAGGTTAGCGAGTTGCTCGACATTGATGAGTTCTGCAATTATACGGCATACGAATTCTACCTTGGAGGCAAGGACTGGCTTACAAACAAGAATAACATCAAGGCTTTTCGCTCGAGAAGTGATGGCGGAAAATTTCATTTTGTACTTTTCGATACCGAAGAATCGTTTTGCTACGATGACTACATCAGTAAAGTGCTAAACAACGATTATGGAGGCGAGGCTGACGACCTGTGGCGGTACCTTATGGGGTACCCTATTTTCCGTCAGAACTTCATAGATGCGTATTGCATCGTTGACGGAACACTAATGAATAATGATCGAGTGACTGACATCATCAACGAAATGTACAACGAACGGCAGAAGGCTCTCTCGTTTGAGAAACAATCATGCAGCAGAACGCTTGTCAGCACCATCATTGAAAAGCGCAACAAAATACGCATCAGCCATTTAAAAGAGGCTCTTTCCTTGCCGACAAGCTATCGCGTCACGATTTCTAGCACCCTCGGTTGTGCTCAGATATGCTTGAATGGCAAGCCTGTTCCATATGGCGATTTTGACGGTTTCCTCTTTGATTGTATCGGGAAAGGCATTATACTTGTAGCAAAATGCCCCCTCGGTTACACTTTCAATGGATGGAAAATAAACAGTGGCGGCAATAGTCTTATTGCTGGCGACACTTTGTTTGTCAACAAATTGGGCGCACCAGAAAATTACACGATTCAAGCATGTTTTTCTGAAACGTACACTCCTGAAGAACGCATTCCTAATGGTGTTCCTCCTATTCGCATCAACGAGGTGTCGGCTGGTAATGACATCTATATCAACGAATATGGTAAGAAGGCAGATTGGATAGAGCTTTACAATATGACAGATAATGATTTTGATTTGAACGGAGTATATCTTTCGGATAACATTAAGAAGAAAAAAAAGTTCCAAATCGTCTCAAATGGAGTAGATACAACTATTCCTGCACATGGCTACAAAATAGTATGGTGCGATGGCAAGCCCACTTCTTCCCAGCTACATACTTCATTCAAACTGGAAAATGCTGACAGTGCATACGTGTGTATCATGGCAGAAGACGAGTCATGGACAGATAGTATCTGCTACAAAGCTCAACCACGATGGTTTACTTATGGTCGCTACCCGGATGGTGGTTCTTCTTTCGCCATGTTTGAAAGACCTACGATATGCAATACCAACAGCATCTGCACTTCAACGGAAATAACAGTGCCCAAATTCGAGCAGAATATAAATGATGGAATCATTCAGAATATCGGAACTAAGCAGGTTGTTGATATAGAATATTACAATCTCAAAGGGCAGAGAATTTCTAATATAGGAGCAGAGCGGATTGTCATACAACGAGTTGTCTATAGTGATGGCAGCAGCGTGTCCAAGAAAG
>JAGHSZ010000165.1 GCA_018065565.1 Candidatus Colivivens caballi | reverse complement strand
GCAAAGTTACGCAATAGTTTGCTAACTACCAAACCATTGGGTTGAAATTCACCATGCAATTTGACATGTACTGACCTTCCCCATCCCTCTCTGCAAGGAAGTGGTTGGGGGATGGTCTAAAAAAGCACCCGGCTGACATTGTGGACAGTTCCACTGATGTCAGCCGGGTGCGATTGCATTATGTCGGTGCCGCCCCATGCAGATGTGGGCACCGATGGGTTTGCGGTTTACTTACCAAGAGCAGACTTGACTGCTGCTTCGATGGCATCGCCACGCAGACCGCGTTTCAGGATTGTGCCATCTGGACCGAAGAGGATGATTTCAGGAATGCCTGTGATGCCGTATGGCTGTGAACCGGCTTCCTGTGCATTAATGATCTGTGGATAGGTGATTCCTTCTTCCTTGATTGCCTTCTCGGTGTCTTCGGGTTTGTCCCATGTTGCCACACCGACCACTTCGAACTGGTCGCCAGCATAGGTCTCATACACCTGCTTGATGTTAGGAATCTCGCCACGGCATGGTCCGCACCAACTTGCCCAGAAGTCAACGAGCACATACTTGCCCTTGCCCACATAGTCGGACAGATGCTGCACAGTGCCGTTGTATTCTGCCTCAAAGTCAACGAACGGTTTGCCTTCGGCTGTGTTTTCTTCTGCATTGATATATTTGAAGGATTCAGGACTGACCACTTTGTAGATGCAGTCCTGCACTTCTTTCGTACACAGTTCGATGTAGTGTTTCAGCGAACGCATATCGACATAGTCCTTTGCCCAGACGAGTCCGGCAGAAGCAGCGGCATCATCGGTGTGCATTGAGAAGTAGTTGTCGCACAGAGCCATGATGGCAGCAGGGTTTTCACTGAGAGCCTCGAGACTGTCGGCAAATGCTTGAAGTGCGTCGTTCATCGGAGTGCCACCTATCTTGCCCTCTGGCAACAGACTGACATCGCCATCGTCAGTGATGAAGAGCCACAGTTCGCTGTTGTCGCTGGCAATTCCCACACTTGCAGGACCACCTGCCACGGTGTCTTCAATGACAAACTTGCCGTTGACCACCTCAACTGAATCTGCGCCATTGTCCTGGAAGAAATAAGATGGTGCATAATACACCCACTTTGCTTTACTGCTTTCGCCTGCTGCACGGAACAGGTTCTGGTTGGTGCAACTTGCAAGCACCATTGTCACGAGAGCGACAAATGATAATACTTTCTTCATAGTCTCTTTATTGTTAATTGGTTACATTCAATTCGATTGATGGCTAATGACCATGTTCCACATGGCCTGAACGGACTGTTTAATGTAGTTCTGCACATCAGGTGAGCAACGCTGCAACAGTGATTGTGCATCGGCATCGTGCTTGTAGTTCATCACAATGACATAGCCTGCCACGGCAATTGCTCCATCGTTGTGCTTATCAAAGAAGTTGTTGCACAAGTTGGCAACAGCGACTGAGTCGCTCTTCGACTTTTCGACTTCATCGGCAAATGCCTGGAGTTCGTCGTTCAACGGAGTACCGCCTACGCGTCCACCTTCCAACAAGTTGACATTGCCATCGTTGGTGACAAACATCCACCCGGTGCGACCTGCAACAACGACTTCCACGCCACCAACGCCTCCGATGATGGAGTCCTCGACAACGAACTTGCCGTCAACCACCTCGACCGAATCGAGTTGGTTGCCAAGGGCACGCAGATATGGTGCGAAATAGGCATACTTTGCATCATGGCTCACGCCCGATGCCTGAAACATATTCTTTGCACTTTCTGTTTGTTCGCAGCTTACAAATGCCAACGCTGCAAATGCGAGAAGCAAATATGTAATCTTCTTCATAGTGTGGTTTAGTTGTTTGGTAGTTTAGTTGTTTAGTAATTAATGGGATTGTTCCTTCAATGTGCTCTTGATGCCCTCATAGCATTTTCTCACAGCACCCGAACCCGAATAGATGTAGTCGGACGCAATCTTGCCGGCTTCCTTCATTGATTCAGGGTCGGCAATGAAGTCATCCATCAACTGGGCAAAGGTCGCGGAATCAGTAAACTCAAACGAGCCTCCAAGTTGGAGCAGAGTCTGTGCCTCCTGGAACTTCTTGCTGTTTGGCCCAAAGATGGTAGGAACGCCATAGACTGCTGCCTCTGGCACATTGTGTATGCCACTGGTGATGAAGCCTCCACCGATGAGTGCCACATCGCAGTAGCGATAGATTGACGACAGTTTGCCAAAGAAATCGACAATGAGCACCTCGGCATCACGCAGCCGCTCGTCGCGTCCGTCAAACACCCCACGCTCATGGTTGAAGTCGTTGTCCTCGATTTCGCTGTAAAGCACCACCTTGCGTCCTTCGAGCATCGAACAAATCTGCGAAATGTGGTGACCAGTTATCTTGTGAGGGGCTATGATGAGTTTCCAGTCCTTATGTTTAGCGAAATAAGGGATGTATATCTCCTCGTCGCTCTCCCACGAACTGCCAGCGATGAATGTCGGTTTGCCGTCGCAGAAGGTCTTGACCAACGGCAGGTTAGCCGACATCTTGCGTACCAGAATCACACGGTCGAAGCGGGTGTCGCCAACGACTGTCACATTGTTGAAGCCTGCATTGCCCAGCAACTGCAATGACTCTTCGTTCTGCACGAAGAAATGAGTGAAGCATCGCAGAGGAGCCTTGTTGCCATACCAGCGGAAGAAATGCTGGGTTGGGCGGAAGATGCTCGACACGGAGTACATCGGTATCTTCCAGTGCTTTGCCATCATCAGATAGTTTGCCCAGAACTCATACTTGATGAGTATGCCAAACTCTGGATGTGCCAAGCGAAGGAAGGATGCGGCATTGCCTGGTGTGTCAAACGGCAGATAGCAGATGACATCGGCACCTTCATAGTCCTTACGGACTTCGTAGCCCGATGGGGAGAAGAAGGTGAGAAGAATCTTGTATTCAGGGTGTCTGTGGCGAATCAGCTCCATCAGCAGACGGCCCTGTTCGAATTCTCCAAGCGATGCGGCATGAACCCACACCACGCGGTCGTTCTTCTTTATATATTTATGCAGTATGTAGAATGTCTTGGCCTGTCCCTTGACCTGAAGCCGCAACTTCTTTGAGAAGATGGCTCCGATGAAGGCACCGAAAGACATCAGATACATTGCTATACTGTACATGTAGAGCGAATTTAGAGCGAATTGATTGCGTTGTTGATTCGACGGATGGTCTCGTCCTTGCCGAGGAACGCAGAAAGTTCATACATGTCAGGACCCTGACCTGTACCGACCAGCGCTACTCGCCAAGCGTTCCAAGGGCGGGCGCCTGTTGTCTCTGCCCATGGGTCAACCACAGCCTTCTGACCTTCAACCGAGAAGTCGTCGATGGTCTCGAGCTGAGCCACGAGCTGGCGCATCATGTCGGATGTGTCCTCTTTCCAGTTCTTGCGAACAAACTTGTCCTCTTTGTCGTATGTCTCCGGAGCGACGAAGAAGAACTTGGTGAGTGGCCACAAGTCGCTGACGAAACTGATGTTACGCTTCTTCTTGTTGCCTTCCTTGTCAACATACTCAATCACTTTGAGCTTCATCATGTCAACCACCTGTGCCTCGCGCTCTGGTGTTGACTCGATGCCGTTGTCACGGAGAATCTTGTCGAATGCAGGTGTCCAGTCAATGGCATCCTGTGCAAGCAGATACTGGTGATTGAACCACTGTGCCTTAATGTAGTCGAAGCGTGCACCTGCCTTGCTGCACTTGGAGAGGTCGAACAACTGGACCATCTCGTCGAGAGTCATCACTTCCTGATCGTTGCCCGGGTTCCATCCCAGCAGTGCGAGGAAGTTGACAACAGCTTGTGGCAGATAGCCCTGTTCACGGTAGCCCGACGACATCTCTCCCGACTTAGGGTCGTGCCATTCGAGTGGGAACACTGGGAAGCCCAGTTTGTCGCCATCGCGCTTTGACAGTTTGCCGTTGCCCACTGGTTTGAGGAGCAGTGGCAGGTGGGCGAAGCGTGGCATGGTGTCAGCCCATCCAAATGCCTCATAGAGCAGCACATGAAGTGGAGCCGATGGCAGCCATTCTTCACCACGGATGACATGTGTGACCTCCATCAGGTGGTCGTCAACAATGTTTGCAAGGTGATATGTAGGGAGTTGGTCTGCACTCTTGTAGAGCACCTTGTCGTCGAGTACACTGGAATTGATGTTCACATCGCCACGGATGATGTCGTCAACATGCACATCGCGTCCTGGTTCAATCTTGAAGCGCACAACATACTGATGGCCTTCTGCAATGAGGCTGTCAACCTCTTCCTTTGAGAGTGTCAGCGAATTGCGCATCTGCATGCGTGTTGAGGCATCGTACTGGAAGTTTTCAATCTCAGCACGCTTTGCATCGAGTTCTTCTGGTGTGTCGAATGCTATGTAAGCCTTGTCGGCATCGAGCAACTGCTTCACATACTGCTTGTAAATGTCGCGGCGCTCTGACTGGCGGTATGGGCCATGCTCGCCTCCGAACGAAACTCCCTCGTCGAACTTGATGCCGAGCCACTTGAATGCCTCAATGATATATTCCTCTGCTCCTGGGACGAATCGTGTGGAGTCAGTGTCCTCAATGCGGAAGATGAGGTCGCCGCCGTGCTGACGGGCAAAAAGGTAGTTATAGAGTGCGGTGCGAACTCCGCCGATATGAAGTGGTCCGGTTGGACTTGGTGCGAATCTAACGCGTACTTTTCTTTCCATATTCTTAATATATATATGTGTGTATTCTGAAATTCAAACTAACGATTCTGACAAGTGGAATCAATTCAGTTGTCGGAACCTTTCATGCAAGTGGAATCATTCTGACCGGCTAACTGATCACCTTGTTTGCTCCACTGGTAATCTGCACCAGTTCGGGATGTTCCTTGGCAAAATTGTCGATGTGGCGCACACGCTTGCTCTCGATAATCTCGTCAATGGCAATCAGGATGCCAGTCTCCTCTACATCGCCGAAGCCATAGTTGATGGCAGTGCCAAACATCTTCATGGTAGGCGACAGCGACATATAGGCATTGACCAGCGGCGGAATGTTGTAACCCAAGTTGCGCACTTCACGGTTCAGGATGAAATAGTCCTCCTTGAAACCGTTCTCACAGAACAACTTTTCAAACTCGGCAGGGTCATGCTCCAATTCCAGTGGTTTCATCGGCACAATCAGGTTGTCAGGGTCGTGGAAGTGCTTGTCGAGGAAATAAAGAATCATGTCGCGAGCCATACGGTCGTATGAAGGGTACATGGTCATCTTGCCAAAGAAATACTTGCAGTTTGGCATGATGACGCTCAGAGCTCCAAGTCCGTCCCAGAGGTTGTCAAGGGCAAAGAGCCCCTTCGAACCGATGCGTGTTGCCTGATATTCCAGAGTCACGAACGAACGACCAAGCTCCACAGTGTAAGGCATGTAGTTCTTGATGAAGTCGTCTGAGAAATGGAACATGTGCGAGGTGGCAAGGATGGGCTGGCCCTTTTCATCAAACTTGACCTCAGTGCCAAGCAGATAGCGATAGCCACCGATGATTTCCTCGGCTTCTGGATTCCAGACTATGAGTTGCTTATATGGATTCTCACAAGTGTCGAACTCATCGAGGTCCATCGACAGTCCGGTGCCGCCACCAGCAGCACGGAATGCAATTTCACGCAAACGGCCAATCTCTTTCACCACATTAGGCGAATCCTGCCATGTCACAACATATATCTCGTTGTTGCTGCGGTTGGTGAACCGCATACGCTTGTCCTCTGTCAGTTCCGACTTCAAGACCTCTCGGTCAATAGGAGCAATTATCTCTTCCATTTATATTGATTTATTTTATTTCCAATCGAAAATCAGCCACACATGCCAGCCGCACATTCTTTTTACATGGTCGCACGCCAGCCTCTGGCTCTCATATGCAAAACTAAAACCGTCGTATGCCAACTAAAACTGTCACGCGCCAAAGACGCAAAAAGAATCTAATACATCACTTCTGGCCCTCGCCGAGTTCATACACCTTCGCCTTCACCCATTGAGCCCATTCTGCATGGCTCTGGCTTTTGTCGAAAGTCTGCCAAGGGATAGGTTCACCAAATGTCACAGTGAACTTCTTGCCCACATTGCCATACATCTCATCAACAAGAAAGAGCATCGCAATGTTCACTTTTAAGTGAAGCACCTTGCACAGTTTGGCAATGATATAGAACCGCATGGAGTTGCGGCCAGAAAAATGAACCGGTATCACATCGCGGTGTGTCTCAATGCTCTTCGACACAAATGTTTTCTTCCATTCCAGGTCACGAATTTTGCCATGCTGCAAACGCGAGCACAGTCCTGCCGGGAACATCAGCACATTGGTGTCCGACTTGAACGCCGTCTCCACCATTTTCGGGAAGTTGCGCGACTGGCTGCCAGTCTTGTTGATTGGCACACACAGTGGTGCCAGTCCTTCAAGG
Source organism: Candidatus Colivivens caballi (assembly GCA_018065565.1). Classification (GTDB taxonomy): domain Bacteria; phylum Bacteroidota; class Bacteroidia; order Bacteroidales; family Bacteroidaceae; genus Colivivens; species Colivivens caballi. The sequence continues at coordinate 1,073 of JAGHSZ010000165.1, read as the reverse complement.
TTCATCAGCACATCATTCACCAGATATTTTATCTTGCTGTGATACTTATGGCAAAGGATGCTGCCCAGTGCCACACCGTCCTCACCGCCGAGCGGATGATTGCTGACGATTGTGTAATATCGACCATCGCTGTTGTCGGGCACATGTTCCAGTCCCACCACATTCAAGTCCATCTCGAGGTAGCGGACACACTCATCGAGGAAGTCCTGACCAATCTTGCCCTTCGCCTTTCCATTGAGGAAACGATTCAGTTCGTCCTGATGAAGCACACGCTTCAACCACGACACCACAAATCGGGGAATGTACTTGTAGTTCTTCCCGGCCTTGGCCCTTACAATATCCTCCACACATAGCGGAGCATCCACATTGCTATTAGTCATGAACAACTCTGATTTTTTAAGCCACACTGATGTAATTAACCGCAAAGGTACGAAAAATTGTTAAAACGGCGGTCACATCATTATTAAAATCAGTCATTCACCATCAAAAACACACTTTTTTGCAAATAATTTCCATTTATCAATTGTCAATTATCAATTATTTACTATCTTTGCACCCGCAAATCAGCGGAAGTCACGGCTTCGGCACTTTGCACAAGGCCCAGATGGCGGAATCGGTAGACGCGCTGGTCTCAAACACCAGTGGGGCAACCCGTGCCGGTTCGACCCCGGCCCAAGGTACATTAGCAAAAAGCCATCTTACTGGATATCAGTGAGGTGGCTTTTTCGTTTTGAATTTCCCCGAGATCAACATTGCTTCACATCCTTCAAGGATATCCTGAAAGGTGGTTTCAAAATCACCCGTGTACCACGGATCCGCCACATCACTCGCGTTTGCGCAACTTGCTTCAGCTAGAAGCTCAAACTCTTTTCAAGTTTGATGTCGGTTGCCGATGCTCCGATTTGAATCGTGTAATTTACGTGGTCCACTTTCCAATCGTGTGCGGCCATATCATAATAGCTGAAAGCCGATTCCGGAAGATAAAGCACCACTTCGCCCGTCTCGCCGGGATTGAGCTTCACCTTGACATATTCCTTGAGCTCACGAGCAGGACGGATTACAGAAGGATTCTC
>JAGHSZ010000130.1 GCA_018065565.1 Candidatus Colivivens caballi | reverse complement strand
TTCAAAAGCGATAATGTAAGTTTGCGTAGTTTTTTGTCAACAATCATATTTGGTTTTTTTAATGCTTGTTTTATATCTACTATTTTTTTTCGTTGAAGGTTTACATGGGCAAAGACAAATTGATCATGTAGAGATTGGCGTACCGCCCATTGTTCATTACCTTTCTGCGCTACCATTACTTTCTTTCCGTCTTCGTTGTAGTGCTCATAATAATTACTTGCCCTGTTGATGACTCGCACATAGTGTTTGAAACTGACAATGATGTCTTGAAGTGCGGTGAATGCATCCTGGGTAAATGTATCCCAAGGTTTGCGGATGATGCGGTTTTTGTCACAGAGAAGGCGACGGAGGTCTTCGCGACGCTGTGTATCGCATGCGCTTTCGTTGTTAAGGTAGCTGATAATGTTGCGCGATGCAAGTGCAATGACAAGTGCATCCATAGCATGGTGACGATGGTCGATCCGCTTTTTACTGAAACCTTTTTGTAGTTCAAGAGGCATAGTGGTTTGGAACACGCGTTTGCCATCCTTGTTTTCCCAGTGCCCATATTGATCAGATTCGGTAATCTGGTTCATGCGCATGAATCGTGGGCTGACAATGTCGTTCCATACATCTGTAAGTCCCCAGTCTTTTTTTAGACGGTCTGTAATGCCGCCTGTGCATGGAATGACATGCCGTGAGATGGCATCTACCTCGTCGGAATCGCGCACAACATTCGAGAGCAACCCCTTGATGACTTTGCTGATGTAGCGGCTGTCGTTCATCTGGCGCTGTATGAATTCTTCAGGGATGTCATCCATCATGAGTTTCCGTGCTTTTGGCTGGTTGCCTGCATAGTGGTCTGAAACGAATGCTTTGTATTCTTCTGTGTTAAATATTCGCACATCACCCAATGAAGTGCAATGAACTATTTGCCCTCCACATTTGCTGATAAATTCGTGTCCAAGCATGTTACTCTTTAACTGATTGACTTCAGATTCGCATATAACCTTGTTTGAGAGTGAGTCATCGAAGAATCTGCCTTGTGGTATGATGTGTTCTATTTGATAGGCTGTGGTGAATAACTTTGACAGTGAGATGGTTTTTCCTGTGTAAGGTGAACGATACTTTTGCTCCAGCCACAATTTGTATTTGACCAGTTCACTTTGTGAAGGAGATGCAAGATGTGAGATTCTGCTTATTTCGTCAAAGTCTTTATCCTCTTTTTTAAGTTCCTGTAATGCTCCCTCTTCATATATCCTGAGTATGTCTTGTTGCATTGGTGAGTAAGGACGGACATCTTGGATGGAACTGTCGTTCTTGAGCTCGATAAGTAACTGCTTGATGCGCAGGTTTGTGTTTTCGTTTTCTGTGTTGCGCTCTGTCATCTTCTTGCGTTGCTCAGCTGTGCTCTTCATGTTTCGTCCAAGTTCAATGTGGATTTCGTCGATATGTCCATATTCAACCCATATGTCATACACTGTACGCAGAGTTTCAAGTACACACTGCTCTACGATTGGGTTGCGGAGTGAATACTGTTTAAAACTGTTGATGTAGGATTTGAGTTGTGATGGATTCTCCCAGCGGGTTACAGTCTGTGCCTCGGAATGTCGTCCATATACTGCATAGCATGCAAGCCACTCAGGCAATCCCTTGCAATCTGACAATGACTGTGGTGAAAAGCCTTGTTTGCTCATTCGTGTAGATATATTCTCGTCAAGTTTACCGTTGAATATGTTGTTGACACTTTGAGGAATGGCTGTTATGTCCCAAAGGCTGCCCATGCGCATAACAGAGAGAAGTTTCTTTATTGCTTTCTCGGAATAAGCGCCATACTCTTTTTTGATAGATGGTATCTTCTTAAATTCTTCTACAAATGATTCAGGGAGGTTGTATGCATTTGCAAAACCCTTTAATGCACTGATGAGTTCGTTCTTGTCATCAATGGAATAAAGCAGATGCCACAAACGGTATTCTGTATCTCTTTCTTCAATAAGGCTAGTCTGCAATCCCGCTTTTTTCAATGTGCTGAGGATGATGCTCCTAGTCTCGTTGCATGGATAGGATTTGTCTTCGACATAATTCCATCGAATTGGATACTTTGAGTCTTTCCCTTTGGGCTTCTTCATGTTAAAAAACTCTTTCAACAGTGCATCTTGGCTGATATCTTTTCTGCTGTTGAGAAAATGGAAAAGGCAGACATAGTCTTCTTCATTTTTGATGTATTCAGAAGTGACTTCTTTTTCATCAAGTCCATCTCGCAGATATAACCTTAAATTCTGAATAAACTGCCACAAACGGAATTCTTGATAATATGGGTTAGACTTGGCTATGCACTTAATGTGCTGAATCTTGATTTCACCGGTTGCTTTATCAACATATTCATAGTGTTCATAAGGACAATTGGAGATAAGCGACTTCTTGCTTTTGAGTGGTCGCTGATAAAATAACAGGTCTTCAACAAGAAGGTATGACAGGCTTTTATTCTTCAAACTTTCCTGATGCGGTATGTTGTGTGCATATAGTTCTCTTGCACAGTTTTCCAGCATGGTACCGTCTTTGAACTCAGGAATGAACTCTGCCTGCTTGGCAAGTATTGCTTTTAACTCGTCTTTGTAGAACTTGCGCTCCACAGTCCGAACCAGTTTTCCCCGCACTTTGTCCGATGGATTTAATAATAGACTTGCATAAATATACGAACCTACGGTTTTGCCTGATGTCTCAATGGACATTTCGGCACGCTTCTTTTGAAGTTTCCAGTCATCTGAATTCGGGGCACGGAATGAACGGCGGGGATTCCCGTCCTTATCGAGTTTTATGGTACCGTCTTCGTTGTACAAGGTTGTTACAATGAATTCTTTCTTCTTTCCAGTCCATTCAAAAAGTGGGGTTCGGCTTGAACGGCGATACACCCAGCCGTTTTCGAGCTGTATGTTGTACCAGATGTCATTGCCTCGCTTTTCATCTGTGGCTTCCACTTTGGTCACGGTGAGCTCATAGTATTCTTCAACTTTTGAATTGTCCTCGTCTTCATCTTCACCTCTCATTTGGTAATATCCTCTTTTTTGATTGAAATTTAAGAGAATCCATGCCAGTTCTTGTTTGCTTATTGGGGCTTTAAGAGCTTTATCGCGAAGATAGTAGATAGTCCAGTCGAGTGGTATTTTCTTGCCATCAGTCACAAACTCAGGATGATACTTTGCAAAATCAGTCATCATTTCATTGAATGAGTCCATAAAGATGAACTGCATTTTGCCTGTTGCATCTCTTCGCCATGCAACTTTTGGCTCGCTGTCATCAATGAATTTCCCGTAAGTCTTTGTGTTGTTCTTGTTCCATCCGATGGCATTGTCGAAATGTTCGGGCAGAAAATTTAGAGTGTGCAACACGCGCAACAGCCGTTCGCGCCTTTGTAAACAGCGCTCTCTCAATCGGCGTGTTCCTCTAAATGCTGTTCTTGCAGCCGTCTGTGACTCAGTGACGCCACTGTCGAACTTGCTAAGTACATCCTGGCTCATTGGTATTATGCGACTGCCAAGTTTGATTTGTGGCAGCATAACATCGTTTTCGTCATCATAAGAGACTTTGGCCCAGCCAATAGAATTGGTTCCCAAATCTAAACCTAAAATATTTTTCATTTTTAATGCGTATTATTTGGTTGTTAAATATATTCTTCATATCTTTGCACCCAGATACTAAATCAGCAATTCACAATAAGGATTATTCCGTTGTGAAAACATTCAGGGCGGGGCAACTCGCCCTAATTTTATTAATAGCCTGATATCCGCTTTCTTGTGGCGTAATATGGGTTCTTATTTTTGCAATAATATTCTGTGCGCATATAGCTTGAATAGGCTGATTTATTGCTCCTGTTGTTGATATCATTTATCAGTAACTGTAAGTTGGCTACAAAGTTAAAATTTTATTATGTAACGACCAAAACTTTCTTTCCTTTTCTCCTTGCATTTTATGTGCTTCACACTATGTTTTCTGCTTCACCTTGCTTTCTCACTTTTTTTTACTATCTTTGCACCCTGAATCTCAGTTGAAGATGGACTGTGCGCCCCGAATACTGATAAAAATGATGGAGATAAACACACAAATGATGATGGCGGCGCTGATTTGCAGAACTGCCTGAACTTGACGGATTTTGATATGTGTGACATTCACTAATAACGATGAAAATGAAAACAATAAGAATACTTTCTGCCTTGACTGCCCTGATGGGCATTGTGCATATCTGTGCCACATTCTCACCACTGATCAGCGGAAAACTGGGCTGCCTTGATGCTGGCACATACAACGCAATGATTTACATGAGTCTGATGTGCGGTTTGCTGCTGGTGGTGTTAGGCGGCTTTATATGGTGGGCTGTCGGTCGTGTCGCCGAACATCTGCTGCTGAAACCGTTGCTGACGGTTGCCTCACTGCTGCTCCTTGCCGATGGTGTGCTGGCTGTAATCTTCATGCCCCACAATCCATGTGCGTGGGTGATACTGCTGCTGTCGCTGCTCCTTAATGTGTTTGGAACTAAAAGGCTGATGAAACCGAGATGAAATCACTGTAAACATCAATAAGAAACCGATAAATATGATGCAAACCGACAGAATACTGCTGCGCCCTTGGCAAGAAAGCGATGCCGAGGCGCTTTACCGATATGCAAGCGATCCCGATGTGGGACTCCGTGCCGGATGGCCACCTCACAAGTCCGTGGAGGAGAGCCTCGACGTCATCCGTAACATATTCCTGAACGACACCAACTGGGCAATCGTGCTCCGTGCGACAGGCGAACTGATAGGGGCGATGGGCTATATGCCGCAGTGTGGACTCAATCTGCCAGCCCGCGAAGGCGAACCAATGGTGGGCTACTGGGTGGGCAAACCCTACTGGAACCAGGGCATCTGCACCGAGGCGCTGCAACTGATGATTGCACACATCCGACGCAACACCAACTACACATCGCTCATCAGCAGCCACTATGTTGACAACCCTGCCTCGGGGCGCGTGATGGAGAAATGTGGATTCCGTGCCACGGGCGAGACTGCCATCGACGACACCTTGGAGCCGGGCAAGCCGCACCTGATGCGTGTGCTCAGGCTGGAACTCAAATCCACGGCTTCTGCGACCATACGACTAGAAACTCCACTGGACTACCGCGAGGTGGAAAACCTCACCCGTGAAGCATTCTGGAATGTCTATGCTCCCGGATGTGTGGAGCATTATGTACTCAACCAATATCGCAACAACCCCGACTTCATCCCTGGTCTCGACTTCGTGATGGAGGTGGACGATAGGATCATCGGTCATGTGATGTTTTCAAAAGCAGAAATCCATCGGCCTGACGGCACCATTATCCCGGCTTGGACATTCGGCCCAATCAGCATTCACCCCGACTACAAGCGGCAGGGCTACGGACTGAAACTTCTGAACTATGCAATCGGCAAGGCCCGCGAGATGGGCGTCGGTGTGCTGTGCATGGAGGGAAACATCGAGTTCTACAAACATGCGGGATTTGTCGTGGCAAGCACACTCGGCATTCACTATCATGCAGAACCCGAGGATGCCGCAGTTCCGTATTTCCTTGCACAAGAACTCATTCCGGGCTACCTCAGCACTGTTGTCGGGACTGCCGACACTGCCACAGATGTGCTCCGTGGCTCAGACGGCACAGACCCACAGACTTCAACCAGCTGCCACCGTTCCGTCGGCACATATCACACCCCGAAAGGCTATTATGTGGCATTTGAAAACAAAGATGCGTTTGAAGCATATGAAGCCACATTCCCGCCAAAGGAAAAGCAGGCGCAGGATGGACAACTGAGAAGCGAATAACACCAGTTTTTGGTTCTTCTCTGCACTTGTTTCATTTGTTTTTAGTAAATTTGCAGCAAACATTGACGATATAGATTTATGACATACAACAGGGAATACACACCAGAGTTCATTACAGAACTGAAAGAAAACGAGATTTTTGTGTTTGGCAGCAACATACATGGCATGCATGGAGGTGGAGCTGCCCGTGTCGCTAATTTGAAGTTTGGCGCAGTGATGGGAGTGGGCGAAGGCCTGACTGGCCAATGCTATGCTCTGCCAACTATGGAGGGTGGAGTGGATTACATCGCAGGAAAAGTGCAGAACTTCATAGAATGTGCCAAGGCTCATCCCGAACTGAAATTCTATGTCACCAAGATTGCCTGTGGCATAGCAGGATTCACCATAGAAGAAATCGGTCCACTGTTTGCTGATGCTGTCACTATGGAAAATGTCATTCTGCCACGAGAGTTTGTGATGGAGATAAGCAAATGCACTTCTTGCAAGTAAATATTATCCAAGGTGTTGCACTTGGGATGATAATCAAAGAAAGAGCCTTTCAAAGGCAACTCAAAAATGTTTGATGGGAGCATTCCCACGATTGTTAGATAATCAGGTGGAAGGTAAATAGGTTCATCCGGAATTTGGAGTGATGGAGTCCCGTTTAACCCAAATCGTTCATTAGCGTTATGATGACCGAATGACTGAATGTCATGAGGTTTGCGACAACTCGGCGTTTATGCCGACAACGGAGTTTTTTGAACAGATGTATTGTCGATTTGAGGGCGCAATGGGGTACCATTGTAACTGAAAAGCGACAAGACAGATGACAAAAAGAAGGCTTGTTAGCGCGTAACAGTCTAATGGACGATTTGGGTTTAAGTTTCACCAGGTATTACTCTCCTTAAAAGTCTAAGAATGACAAGCGTCTGGAAGACGGTACAGCACATGACTAAGCGATGTAGCGTCCTCCAGACGCTCATATAGTATATTGCAGACTATCCCTGCACACCTTCACTATGTTACGGTGTACAGGGTTATTGACCACTCGCTGTGCTCGTTGTAGCGTCCT
>JAGHSZ010000143.1 GCA_018065565.1 Candidatus Colivivens caballi | reverse complement strand
CATTAACCAGGCAATGTAGATATTTCACACAAGAAATAGTTATACATTGTAGATAAACAAAGTACAAAATACATTATGGCATATTTATTAGGATATGATATAGGTACATCATCAGTGAAGGCTTCACTCGTTGATGCCGTATCAGGCGCAATCGTGGCAACCACATTCTATCCAGAAAACGAAGCTCCAATCATTGCAAAGCAGATGGGTTGGGCAGAACAGGAACCTGACATGTGGTGGACCAACCTCATCGAAGCAACAAAGAAACTGGCATCGAGCGACCAGGGACTTATGGCCAATGTCAAGGCCATCGGTATCAGTTACCAGATGCACGGACTGGTGTGCGTTGACAAGCAGGGAAACCCACTGCGCCCAAGTATCATCTGGTGCGACGGCCGTGCAGTTCCTTATGGCAACAAGGCATTCGAAGGCATCGGAGCTGAGAAATGTCTGAGCCACCTTCTCAACTCACCAGGTAACTTCACTGCTGCTAAACTCGCATGGGTAAAGGAGAACGAGCCAGAACTCTTTGAGAAGATTTACAAGATTATGCTGCCTGGCGACTTCATCGCAATGAAGCTCAGCGGTGGTGCTATGCAGACTACCATAAGCGGTCTGTCAGAAGGTATGTTCTGGGACTTCAAGAACCAGGAGGTCAGCAAGGACATCATGGACTTCTTCGGTTTCGACAATTCCATCATCGCTGACATCGTGCCTACTTTTGCTGTTCAGGCAAAGGTGTGCAAGGAAGTGGCAAACACGCTCGGCATTCCAGAAAACACACCAATCTCATACCGTGGTGGCGACCAGCCAAACAATGCACTCTCACTCAATGTTATGAACCCAGGTGAGGTTGCTGCTACTGGTGGTACATCAGGCGTAGTCTATGGCGTGCTCGGTGAAGTCAACTACGACAAGCTCAGCCGTGTCAACACTTTTGCCCATGGCAACTACACCAAGGACCTCACCCGTCTGGGTGTTCTGCTCTGCATCAACGGCACAGGCATCCTCAATGCATGGATGCGCCGCAATGTAGCTCCAGAAGGTGTATCTTATCCTGAAATGAACGCAATGATTGACACTGTGGAGATTGGTTCAAACGGATTGAGCATCATCCCGTTCGGCAATGGTGCAGAACGCATTCTCCAGAACAAGGAAATCGGTTGCAGCATCGAAGGCATCAACTTCAATGTACACAAGAAGGCTCACATGCTTCGTGCAGCACAGGAGGGTATCGTCTTCTCATTCAAGCAGGGAATCGACATCATGCAGCAGATGGGCATGAACATCAAGGACATCCACGCAGGTCATGCCAACATGTTCCTCAGCCCAATGTTCTGCAAGACTCTCGCAAGCGTCACCGGTGCCACCATCAATCTCTACGAGACTGACGGCGCTGTCGGTGCAGCAAAGGGTGCAGGTATCGGTGCCGGCATCTACAGCAGTTTCGACGAGGCATTCTCAACTCTCAAGCACATCTCTACAATCGAGCCAGACGAAAAGAATGTCAAGGCATACATGGATGCTTACAACCTCTGGAAGGAGCGTCTTGACCGACACATTTAGTTGATTAGTTAATTAGTTGTTTAGTTGATTAGTTAATTAGTTAATTAGCAAATAGCCCGACAAGCAATAAAGAAAATAATTAACAGATAACCAAAATTCATTTTATTAACCATTTATAAACAATCAAAAAACTATGGCAAAAGAATTTTTTCCTAACGTAAAGAAGATTCAGTTTGAAGGCAAGGATTCAAAGAACCCTATGGCTTTCCATTACTATGATGCTGAAAAGGTAATCATGGGCAAACCAATGAAGGAATGGCTCCGCTTCGCTATGGCATGGTGGCACACACTCTGCGCAGAAGGTGCTGACCAGTTCGGTGGCGGTACAAAGACATTCCCTTGGCTCACAGGCGACAACGCTGTTGAAATCGCAAAGAACAAGGCTGACGCTGGTTTCGAAATCATGGACAAGCTCGGTATCGACTACTTCTGCTTCCACGATGTTGACCTCGTTGACGAAGGTTCAAGCGTAGAGGAATACGAGGCTAACCTCAAGGCAATCGTTGAGTACCTCAAGGAGAAGATGGCTGCTACAGGCAAGAAGCTCCTTTGGTCAACAGCTAATGTATTCGGCAACAAGCGCTACATGAACGGTGCATCTACAAACCCTGACTTCGATGTAGTGGCTCGCGCTATCGTTCAGATCAAGAACGCCATCGACGCTGGTATCGCTCTCGGTGCTGAGAACTATGTATTCTGGGGCGGCCGTGAAGGTTACATGAGCCTTCTCAACACAGACCAGAAGCGTGAAAAGGAACATATGGCAACTATGCTCGGCATGGCACGCGACTATGCTCGTTCAAAGGGCTTCAAGGGCACATTCCTCATCGAGCCTAAGCCAATGGAACCATCAAAGCACCAGTATGATGTTGACACTGAAACAGTAGTAGGTTTCCTGAAGGCACACGGTCTTGACAAGGACTTCAAGGTTAACATCGAAGTAAACCACGCTACACTCGCAGGTCACACATTCGAGCACGAACTCGCTTGCGCTGTTGACGCTGGCATGCTCGGTTCAATCGACGCTAACCGCGGTGACTACCAGAACGGCTGGGACACTGACCAGTTCCCTATTGACAACTACGAGCTCACTCAGGCTTGGATGGAAATCATCCGTGGCGGTGGCCTCGGCACAGGTGGTACAAACTTCGACGCTAAGACTCGTCGTAACTCTACTGACCTCGAAGACATCATCATCGCTCACATCGCAGGTATGGACGCTATGGCTCGCGGTCTCGAATCAGCAGCTAAGCTCCTCGAAGAGTCTCCATACAAGCAGATGAAGGCTGACCGTTACGCTTCATTCGACAGCGGCATCGGTAAGGACTTCGAAGACGGCAAGCTTACCCTCGAGCAGGCTTACGAATATGGCAAGAAGGTCAACGAGCCTAAGCAGACTTCTGGCAAGCAGGAACTCTACGAGGCAATCGTTGCTATGTACGCTTAATTCTTAATTACACACATCCCCCTACCCTGTCAGAACACGGGCAGGGGGATTTTTTATTTCGTAACGACAAATTATGAAAAGATTATTAACCATACTGACTATTATCTCATTCCTTCTTACGGCATCAGCCAGCATGAATGTCCTCCGTGCTGCCGATGGTCATTCACTTTGGTTCTATACTGCATATCCTCAGTATGGAATCGGTTATGGTACAGACGATTCTGTATTGCCTAAAACCATGCAGGAGGTTATCGATAAGGAATATGATGCCTTGCAAAACTCAGGCGACCCTTTACTTAAAGACGCCAAACTTAACTTGTGGAGAGTATTCTCCGAGATGATTACATTAGGCGAGGAGGGGTACGACATCTACAACAATAACGGCACGATACAAATCGAAGCTGCAACCGAGAAGGGACTTCTCTACGGTATATTTGCCGCAGGCCGACTTTCGGCTACCGGCAAGCTGCCTAAAAAGGGCGAGACTATCCAAGACAAGCCTATATGTCCATTGAGAATACTCAATCACTGGGACAACCTCAACGGAACGATTGAACGCGGCTTTGCCGGTCGTTCCATATTCTGGGGCAAACCCATCGACGACAAAACCATACTCGAATACGCACGCGCCAACGCATCTGTCGGCATCAACGGAACCGTTCTCAACAATGTGAACTCATCGCCTCAGATGCTCAGCGACGAAAACATAAAGAAGGCTGCACACGTGGCCAAAATACTCCGCCCTTACGGCATCAAGGTCTATCTATCAGTCAACTTCGCTTCACCAAAGGTGCTCGGAGGCCTGCCGACAGCCGACCCTCTCGACCCCGATGTGCGCGAGTGGTGGAAGGCCAAGGTGAAGGACATATACGAGGCAATACCCGACTTCGGAGGTTTCCTCGTCAAGGCAAACAGCGAAGGCCAGCCAGGCCCGGGCGACTACAAGCGCACCCATGCCCAGGGTGCCAACATGCTGGCAGAAGCGCTTGATCCTTACGACGGCATCGTCATGTGGCGCGCCTTCGTATATGCTGCCGACAGCCCCGACCGCGCCAACCAGGCCTACGATGAGTTCATGCCTCTCGACGGACAGTTCAGGGACAACGTAATTGTTCAGATCAAGAACGGCCCAATCGACTTCCAGCCACGCGAACCGGTGAGCCCGCTCTTCTTCGGGCTGAAAAAGACAAAGATGATGCCCGAGTTCCAGGTCACACAGGAATACACGGGCGAGAGCATCCACACATGCCACCTCGCATCGATGTGGCGTGAGTTCTTCGACGACATACAGTACGGCGGAGCATCCATCAAATACCCAGCCATCGCAGGCGTTGCCAACATAGGCGACAGCCCGACATGGTGCGGCAGCGACATGACCCAGGTCAACTGGTATGCCTTTGGCCGCATGGCATGGAACCCCACCCTCTCGCCTAAGCAGATAGCCGAGGAATGGCTGATGCAGACATTCAGCACCGACCGCGGCTTCGTCAAGCCGATGACCAAGGTGCTCTGCGAGAGCCGTGAGGCGGTGGTCAACTACATGATGCCAATCGGGCTCCACCACATCTTCGCCGGCAACCACCACTACGGACCTGAGCCTTGGTACGCACCGCGCGGAGTCCGTTCCGACTGGACACCGCCATACTACCACAAGGCAGCAGCCGACGGCATGGGCTTCGACCGCACAGCCACAGGCTCAGACAACCTGGCACAGTACCCAGAGCCCATCCGTACCAAGTATGCCACCGCGGAGCAGTACCTCGTTTACTTCCACCACGCTCCATGGAGCGAAGTGTGGCCACTGCTCTGCTCACACTACGACAAGGGCGTGAAGCAGGCCGAGGGATTTGCCCGTACATGGACAGAGATGGAGCGCTATGTCGATGCCGAGCGATTCGCCGCACAGAAGCGCAAGTTCGACCGTCAGGCAATGGATGCCTGGTGGTGGCGCGATGCATGCCTGCTCTATTTCCAGACATTCAGCAACATGCCGTTCCCAAAGGGTTCACCGGCACCACGATTCCGGCTTGACGACCTCCAGCACTACACGCTCCGCATGGACAACTACACAGCAGCCGACATCGACCGTCTGCCCGTTCCACGCCAGTAACCGCGTGCTCTCTCTCACCCGCAATGACATTACGGCATAAAAAAACTCTGTCCGGCTGACGATGTGTAACAACACCGTACATGCCGGACAGTTTCGTTTTTCGTGTGTGTGTGCGTTCTATGATGCAAAGAAACGGGCAATAAATTCAGATGGGGTCAGCACCTCGGGCAGCCTTGGATAGTGCCTCAGATTGCCTGTAACCAGAAACGAGTCTTCTCGCGAAAGAGATATTTCCAGGAACACCCTGTCATCCTCATCGGGCATTGCTTCACCATAAGGCGCTCTGTCTTCGTGAATGCCATGATTTTCTATGTAATTCAATAGTTCCTCAATATCCGCTTTCGGCAACTTAAACTTATTACGATAGAGCACATTTTTATATTCAGCAAGAATTTCCTCATTATACAAGGCTATAATCTTGCCATCAAACAAAAGTCTAAAAATCCGATCTGTCGGAGAGGTCGCATTATGGGTGAGCAGTGCGGAAACCCACACATTGGTATCAATTACAGCGTAAATCATTTCCCCAGTTTCGCTTTTCGTTCAGCCCTTGCCAGGCGAATTTCCTCATTGATTTCATCGAGAGTCATCTCAGGTTCGTTGTAATCTATAGATTGACGCGCATGTTCAAAAGCCCTCAAGGCTCTTTCCCCCGGCGTCTCATTCGTAGCAATACTAAACGGGATGCTCTGAGTGCGAACCACGGCATTTACGAATACATTGATTGCCGTATTTGCGCTCATTCCAAACTTCACACATAATTCATCGAAGCGGCTCTTCATCTGAGAGTCGAGTCGTACTGTCATTGCTGATTGTGCCATAATCTTGTTGGTTTTGGTGTCACATTGATATCTTTTCGACTGCAAAGATACATCATTTCGTCCAATCTGGCAAGCATTAATGGGAGAAAAGTGAAGAACAGTCATCGAATTTTTCATCAGAACGATCTGTCTGGCAGACGATAGTAACATCGTACATGCCGGACAGTTTCGCACCATATTATACAAATAACCGAGCATAATTCGCATGCATTACGAATTATTTTGCATATCTTTGCTGCTCTGAGCAGATAATTTGAAAAAAGGCACTCACAGAGGTATTTGTTTCTGTGGTTTGTGGGTCATTAATAAAAAGAGAACGGGCAAAAAGTAAGTATTTATTATAAAACAGACAGCAGATATGCAAAGCACTTTTCACACACGAAGCGCAATTCTATTTTTCTTATTGTCAGTGTCAGCATGCATGGGGGCACAGATGGACATTACAAAGTGCTGGATTGCCAACCTTAAAAATACGAACCAGAGTGCCATCCACCTGTATGACGGTTTCTGGTACAAAAACCTCTGGAACCACTATGAAGGATGGTCACTTGGCTATTCATGTGAGCGCAGGGAAGGAAAGACCACCATCGTCCTCAGTGCCAAGGTGCGCCGCCCCGACATCAGCAGAGGTTATCAAGCCTTAGGTTATCAGGCATATGCCAGTGACAGCACAAGATACGAAGAGAAGAACCGTCAAGTCAGAAACATGATGGACTCACTGTCGAAGTCTGCCATGCGCCGCTACCACTATGAAAACCACTTATCGGGTAACGACACGGTAGATTACACACTCGCACTGCGCTCCCCCATTGAGGAGTATTTCCAAACAGTACGGGGAAAACTCACACCCCAATGGACTGCACCCGAGAAAGTCCATTATGGCGTAGCAGGCAACGAATTCAAATGGACCTATCAGCTGGAGGAACGAGACAATACAGTAGGAAACACCGACTTCGACTTCGCACTCTTCGCCAAGGCACTGCGACAAACTGCGATGGAAACGCTTCATGCACAGAAGTATGACTTTCGTTTTATCCATTCAAAGACATATACCGATGAATTGAAGAAAAGCAACTACGATGGTCGTGATGAAGTTTATGAACAAATCGAAAGGCATGCAGACGACGATGCGGCAGACGAATCTGGCAGTTTCATCGGAACCCACTATTACATTCCGTACAAAGACAATGGCGAGACAACCGAAGATCAGCTGGCACATATCATGGAGCAGGTATGTGGCTGCATCCGCAGGTATGTCTCAGAGCATCCAGAACAAAGCTTGTTCATTTGGTTCACCAATAATTTCAATGCTGACACCATAGAATATCTGCAAATGACAGGTCTGGAAGTGAAAACAGACGGATGGCGAACATGTGACCTGAGTGTCAAGCCATTCAAGCAAGGTGTACACATAATGTACGGCAAGACTGACGGCTTGGTCTGGTGGCCAAGAGAATGGTACAAGCTCAAAGAACATATCGACGGCAATGCTACATACTACAAGAAACTGAAACACCTGACAGAGCATTGATGAACTACACAACGAAAGAATTTGAACAGCTGTTCCGTGCGAACTATCCACGGATGTATCGGTATGCCTATTCCATCCTGCGCGATGAAGAAGAGGCAAAGGATGCCGTGAGTCAGGTGTTCACACAGGTGTGGCAGAACAAGCCGCCAATAGCAGAAGGACGCGAGACGGTTTTCCTGCTGACAGCCGTACGCAACCAAAGCCTGAAACTACTGCGCAAGCGTAGGCCAATGGCATCGGCACCACCACCCGACATGCCCGACAGCCAGTACGACGGTTCTGCCGACGAAGTCATCGCCCAGCTGTACAGCGTCATATTCGACGACTTAACGGAACAAGACCAGCGCATACTTTCACTGCACTATCGCGACAACATGACATACCAGCAGACAGCCCGTCGCCTCGGCATAAGTCCATCAGCAGTGAACAAGCACATAACCAAGGCACTCGCCAAGATAAGGGCGAAACTAAAACATAAACAATAGCCTATCACATGAAACATCTGACAGAAGAAGAACTCAACCGCAGAATAGGCATGCCCGACATCGATGCTGAATGGCACAAGTTTGAGCATGAGGTGATCAATGACACCAACCGCCGCGAATCATCATGGCGGAGGTATGCAGCCGTGGCAGCGGTCATACTGATTAGCCTTGGCATCTTGACCCGCCTATATACACCAAGTGATGAAGGGCGCAAGCCCCATCCTTGCCATCCCTATAAGGCAAGAAGTGGCAGTACAGATGGTTCACTCGCCTCTCGCTCAGCCATGCCGCTCGGATTGTCAACACCCCCTTCATCCCGTACCTTATCCTCAGCGGCGAAGGAGTCTGAGGAAAACAATGCATGGGAAATCATGACCGGCAGATGTATCGATGCACCTCAGCCAAAACCGTCGTCCAAGCCATTACCAGCACCCGGACCCGTACCGTCGCCAGGTTACGAGTGGGCAGCCTGCCTGCTCGAACACTACAACGAGGCTGCCGAAGGACCAATCTATACAGTAACCCTGCCCACAGTCGAAGACGAAATCATGAAGCCCGAGCCTTATTATGCCTCAGAGCAGATAAGCCAGATAGCCGACTCGCTGCTCTATGCCGCCATAGCCAACATCCAGTCGCAGGACAGGCAGATACATGCCATGGTGTCAAGCACCATGAAGTCACAGCGGCATCACATTCCTCTGTGGTTTACCGATTTTAACAACAATCCACCTTATGACACAAATGAATAAATCCACACTTTTCATTCTTATCTTTTCACTATTCGCTCCAAGCGCGTCGAGGTTATGCATTGCACAAACGACCTTGAAGGAAAGCGAACTGACTGCCTTCATCAGCAGCATGAAAGACATCAGGGTGGGACTGTCACGCACCAGCCGCGGATGGGTGAGCCACAGCAGCATCACCATCAATGTGCATGAAGCCACTGCCCCCGATGGCAGTGTGACAGTGGAGCAAGAAGCACACCAACGCATGATGTCGCTGCTCGACCAGATGATACCCTCCACCGATGTAAGCATCTGCCAGAAGACACGCCACGATGACGACACAGACACCATCGACTACCTGCTCGTCACAGCCTCACAGGGATTGTCAAGCCAAATGCCAATCCTCAAACAGAAGCAACAGACCAGCGACAACCTGGCTGAACTCCTTGCAGCAGTACCCGAAGCCATACAGTATTCCTATGCCAGCCGTCCCCCTGTATATGACCCAGCCACAGGCAAGACACTGATAGGCATCGGGCACTTCTTCATAACACAGCAGGTTGACACCACCAAGTGGACTGACCAACCATTCAGAACCACAGACTTCTGTCAATATGTCAAGGACTTGATGAATCAAGACTTCGTCACCCTGCGCAAAGTACACTACAAGCACGGCAGCGACGAGACCTTCGGCCTGCACTACATCCTGCCATCAGGGCCACGGGCTGACGGTATGCTCAGCCGCCTTCAACAAGCCATCCACGACTATATGGCACTCCATCCATCACAACCATTCGACCAGATGCTGCATACAGCCCCAGACCTCCAGATGCTGCTCATGGCGAAAGAACCAAGCGCAGACCGCGTCAGCAATTCCAACAGTCCAACGCCCCATAACTTCACCATATTCAGTCATAACGGCAGCAGCACGGACAAACACATCCACATACTGTTTCTGAACACTCAGGGCGAACTATGGATACCGGCAGAATGGAAAAGAATAAAAGGCCGTGATGACACAACCATCACCTACCACGAAGATAATTAAAAGTTAGGTTCTACAAAATGTTTGTGGATAATAGCCGGTCCATAGCATGAATTCCAATTACTCCATGACCATAAAAATTCCGCCAAAAGGTGTGAGTTTCTCTGATTTTATTTGTAACTTTGCACTAATTAATCAATATTCATTCAAATGAAATCAAGCCGAATAGCATCAATCGTTTTTGTAGCCATCGTGGCAATACTCATGCTGGGATGTACTGACAGTGAGACAGAGCGAGTACTAGACCGTGCCGACTCGCTGATGGACATATGCCCAGACAGTATCTATCAATTGCTAGACAGCGTGTGCCGTAACAATGCAGATGCACCGAAACCGATACGTATGCGTGCCGAACTGCTGAAGGCGAAGGCGCAGAACAAGGCTTATGTAGATTTCACCACCGACTCCGTGATGCTCGAAGTTGCTGACTACTATGACCACCACGGCTCAGCCAACGACCGTATGCTCGCTCACTACCTGCTCGGCTGTACCTACCGCGACATGAAAGAAGCACCAATGAACCTTCAGTGCTATTACGATGCAGTCGAAGCAGTCGATACCACGAGCAGTGATTGCGACTACCGAACTATGATGAGCATTTGGGGACAGATTGCAACCATACTCAACAAGCAATATATGCCAATGGAGGAACTGGATGCATTGAAACAATATCAGAAATATGCGTTGTTAAGTGGTGACACCTTAAATTATATAAGAGGATTGGAACATCATTTATCACCATACAGTCTAACTGGAGACACTATAAATATTCTAAAAACAACAGATGAATCAATACGATTGTACTTGAAATACGGTTACACCTCACAAGCGGCAATGGCGGTGGCTAGCGTAATCTATGTATGGCTGAACCGTCACGATTACGATAAAGTGCATCAACTTCAACAGATATATGAAACCCAATCGGGCTTATTTGATGAATACGGCAACATTGCAAAAGGCAAGGAACATTACTATTATGGCAAAGGTATGTATTATGAAGGAGTAGGCAAATTGGACTCAGCATTATATTTTTATCGCAAATTATTCAATGCAGGACATACATTTGATGCCTGCAATGGACTAACTCGAATATATGCCAAAATGGGTAACGTTGATTCCGTATCACATTATTCATTGTTGAAAGATACTGTATTCGATGAGATACAAACCAACCTGTACAACGAACAAATGCATCAGGTTAAAGGAATGTACGACTATACCCGAAACCAAAAGATTGCTCATCAAAAAGAGCAGGAAACGCTTCGTGGTAAGATAATCTTTGCCATATTTGTCTTCATCGTCTTGGCATTAGCTATCGCTTCATATTTGATTCATCGAAGTTTCAAGAAGAAGAAATTGTCTGAAATATCCTTACTGAATGACAATTATATCTCCACCGCACTTCTGTACAAGAAAGCCTTGAACGAGCAGGAATTGCTGAAACGTGACTATGAACTTCACTATAAGACAAAGGAGCAAGAGCTACGTCGGTTGAAGGAGCAACTAACGGACTTGCAAGCCCAATATGAAGCAATGACATCTGAAAATAAAAAAGCAGCATTACATACCAGCAATATCGTTCAGTGTTTTCATCATTTCAGCCCTATGGACAATGAACACCCTAATGATAAAGATTGGGATGAACTTGACTTGATATTGAGCCAATGCGTTCCTTCTTTCTATCACATGATTAAGCATAGTTGCCTAAACATAAATGAACAGCATGTATGTATGCTAATCAGTATAGGTTGTAGTTCAAAAGATGCCTCCAATTTGTTGCACACCCAGCAGCAACATATCAGCAACATAAAGTCAACTGCAAATAGCAAATTGTTCAATGACAAGAGTGCCCGTACATTAGAGGTGAATCTTGTTGCAGCAATGAAGAACGCCTAAAATACCTGTTTTTGCACGAATTCATCGATAAAAATGGATGTTATTTCGGTTTCTACTCAGGGCATAATGTAATTAGAATGTAATTTTTGTCGGCTGTTTATTTGTTCAATAGATATTCTGTTTGTAAATTTGTCGCATGAAATTTCAAACAACAGATATTTATTAACTCTAAAAAATAGAATCAAATGAGAAAGATTGCTCATCTTATTGTATTGTTGTTATTCGTTGCAGTTTCATCAGCAAATGCTCAAGAAAGAATCGTCGTTAGACCTACAACATCAAATTCAAATGGTGGAATATCTGAGCAGCCAGACCTTCAGCGTTCCCCAATTTACATTCCTTCCGTATTCCTAACCGACTACACCTTATTATTTGAAGAAAATTGCATTGACTGCCAAGTGCAGATTCTTCAAGACGAAACAGTGGTCTATTCTTCCTTTGTAGATGAGGACGGAAAAGTAGTCCTCCCTGCCACTCTTTCTGGAGAATGCGAACTGCGCCTGTATTGGGGCACCATTGTCTTTGTCGGAGAATTTGAAATGTAGTGAATAATATGCATTCCCATTTTACCTATTTAATTATGTTATTTGTCATCGCGATGTCAGCACATATGCTGACATCTTGCGATGGCGATTTGCAATCCGCACTAGAGCATGCCGACGACAATCGTGCAGAGCTGGAAAAGGTACTTGTACACTTCAAGGATGACCCAGATCCACTGAAATATGCATCTGCCCGCTTCCTTATAGAGAACATGGGGTATTATTACTCATATGATGGACATGACATAAAGTTGTACGATTCCATATATCTGAACGCACAGCATGAACCCGGCAATTACCGCACCGATTATATAAATAAAGCATACGGGACGATTCTTTTTGATAATTGCCAAGTCAAAAGTGACCTACAAACCATACATGCAGATTTCCTAATTAAAGCCATTGACGAAGCATGTGATGTGTGGAACCTGTCCTCATGGAGCAAGGATTATGACCAATCCGTTTTCTTCAATTATGTATTGCCATACCGCATCAGTAATGAATGTTTAAGTGATTGGCGAAAGACTGTCGGGAACGAGTTCCCACTATTATTAATGAACAAGGTAATAAGCCGTAGAGGACTACAGTTCGAAGCTGAGGAAGCTCAAATTAACAAATGTGATATCAATGGCTTCGATGGGGCTTCAGGTCGCAAGGCAGTAATGCTGAACAATATCAATTCTTCTGTTACCTTTGTTATCGATTCTGAACGCAGTACAAATAAACGGCTGATACTTAAATACACGGCTACTAATAAACAGTTAAATGCTCTAATTTCTGTTAACGGAATCACTATTGACACGTTGTATTTGAGTCCGGCACGTAACATAGAGACTTTTGTGGAAAAATGGCACAATTTCATTATGCCTCTAAATGCAGGACATAATGAGATTACGATTTCTCATGCCTCAGACACATTGGGCATTGACTACATACAAATCGGTGCCATCGAAGACTATGCCACATCAGATCTGACCGATTTTTCTTCTAATTATTACATAATTCGTAACAGCCAATCAGGTCATTGCATTACATTCGACACAGTCAGCAGGCAAGATATCAGCATCCCGCATTTATACCCTTTCAATACCACTGATAGTTGCCAGTTACTACGGTTGGATTATCAAGGCTATCCACTATGGAAAATCTGTTCATATAAGAGAGATTCTATCAATATATGCCTTGATGTGCCTTTTGGTACAGATGGAACATTGAGGCCAGATTCATCTGTATTCCAAGAAAGCTATGAAAACCGCCCGTTCCAACAATGGGTGTTCTTTCCACTCGGGAATGACGAATACCGTATAATGAATAAACACACTGGTATGTTTCTTGATACCAGAACGGACGAGGTTACAGGGCGAGAACTGCTTGTACAGAACCCATACTCAAATAAGCCATCACAAAAATGGGAACTACAAAAAAGAGGCATCAATCCATTTGCCGATAGTTTTTATGCTATAGGTTCTGCCGTTTCAGAAGCCATGCGTGTATATGACCTGACTCATCAGTTTGAATATTTCATCCATGACGGTGAACTGCCACAGAAAATATCATCACTATTTCAGGCAAAGATGGGCAAATGTGTCGATGAAACCAATTTCTCTATTTTTTTATGCAAGTACTTAGGCATTCCGTCGGCTTCAGACTTCACACCGCACTGGGGTAACCGCAGCAACAGCCATTCATGGAGTGTGTTGATAAAACCCGATGGCACAGGTACCCCATTCTATATGAATAGCGTACCAGGTGATACGGCACACTATTTCCATTCTTACAAAAAGCCGAAAATATTCCGTACACAATTTCAACTTAACAAAGAATTTTGCAGTCTTTTGCGCCATGAGAATTCCGTTCCAAGATTATTCCAAAATCCCAAATATACGGACGTGACTGATGAGTATTACGAAACGACTGACGTAGAGCGTGATGTACCCGCAGAATATAAAGACAGAAAAATCGCGTATATTTGTGTATTTGACAATCGTAACTGGGTACCAGTCTTTTTTGGATATGCGAACAGAGGCAAAGTCACATTCAAGGCTATGGGCAGAGACATTGTATATATGGCCGCATTTTATGATGATAATACTATACGCCCATTCGGTAATCCGTTCTACATTACACACGATGGCACGGTAAAGGACATTAAAGTGAATGCGACAAAGAAACAGGACATGCGCCTGTTGCGCAAATATCCATTTATGGGCGCACAGGACTTCTTTAACAGCAGAATGAATGGCGGACAATTTCAGGCATCCAACGATGCAGACTTTGCCAATCATATTGTCCTACATACTCATAAGGGTATAACTAATGGCAATTGGTACGAGATTGTCGTCAAGGATAGTACACAATACAAGTATCTTCGTTACATGGGGGCAAAAGGCTCTTATTGCAATATCAACGAGCTTCACTTCTATGACAAAGCAGGTCATGAAATTAAAGGAACAATTATTGGTACAGAAGGAGAGTCGTGGGCACGCAAGGAAAATGTGTTCGACGGCGACATCCTTACCGGCTTCGGTGCAAACAGTCCCGATGGCAATTGGGTAGGTCTGCAACTGTCAAGACCTACGGCAATTGCCAAGTTCCGATATATTGGGCGTAACGATGGCAACTGCATAGAAATAGGAGACCACTATATACTATACTTTTGGAACGATGGTTTTTGGGAAGTACTCGGTGAGAAGACTGCTGCATCCAATGAACTGATATTCCATAATGTACCATCAGGGGGGCTATACATACTCCGCGATACGACCAAAGGCGTGGAGGAACGTATCTTTACATACGAAAATGGCAAGCAAGTATGGTGGTAACATATTAAATACTCATAAATTAAATCAAATACAATACTATTTTTAACCATAAACAATCAACAAACAATGAAGAATCTATTTTATTTCGTTGTCTTAGTATCTGTTGCTTTGACAATAACTACAGAGCTTATCAGTTGCTCCATTGAGGATGAACCTTGGACAGAAAATGACTTTTCCACTTTTGCAAAAACAAAGATAACAAGAGGTGCAGAGCCGAGTTATCCAATCATCAATCATCGCAAGGTAAGAAAAAACAATGTATGTTTTATGATTAAAGGTGTAGATACACTGGATCCAGTAAACATTGAATATTATGTTACATATTATTCAGATAATGACGATAGAAATTCAGTGAATGACTTTAAATGTTCATGTGAATCATTTACAGACATGTCTGTAGTACATACTCTCTTTTATTCAAGTTCGAATATTTTAAGACTTAGGTTTTTGTTGAGAACAAAAGTTTTGGGGTATGGTGATTCTACATATTTGGCAGAAATAACTAATCAGATAAACTTCTAATGTTATTTATGAAATATTTAACTCTTTTATTAACATTATTGCTTGGCACATCTGCCATATGCATGGGACAAATTAGTCCCAAAATCGTTCGTGAGCGCAAGAAGCTTATCAAAAACCATTCATATAAACAAAATCCAATAATCAAATTGGATTCAAAGACGATTACAATTGAAGAATTTCTGCGTTTGCCAGACGATACTATTGCTGGTATAGCACCATATTATAGGACAGAGGAGAGTCCTTTGCCAGAGGAGGCTGTAATAGCAGTACAAACACATCACTATTTAGATTCCATACATGTGGCTTATAGAGTAAGTGGCATCCAGAGGTATCGGGAACATGAGATGGAGACATTTTTTGGAAATGACGAACCTCTGATATTATTTGGCGAAAGGCAAATCAGTAGGAAGGAATTCATACATTTGCCTGAGGACACGGTAGCTTTCGTTAATTTTTATTTTTCAGATTTTGTAAAGGATTACTATGGTCCAAAAGCAAATTACGGTCTAGTCTATGTTTGTCCAAGAGCCGCCCGATCTACGATTACATACAACGATGCACTTCCTTTACCAGCCAATGGCAGAAATTACATGGACTCGTTCAGTACAGTATTCGGCGGGACATATGATGACCCATCTAATATTACGGTCAGCAGGATGATTCAGGACAAACTAAGCCAGTACAAGGAACTCATTGACAAAGAAGTAAAAGCAACGGTATATGTGTCATGTATAATACACACCGACGGAACGATTGAACCTATTATTATAGAACGTTTCGACAATGCAACTGAAGAGGCGATACAACAACGCGATATGCTCATTGGCATCTCCAAAGAGATAATACATTCACTTCCGCGGTGGGAGCCAGTCAACGAAATATTATACAATAGATATACTCAAAGCTATGTAACTGGAATACGGGAGGCATCGGTAACACTTCCTGTCAAATTTCAGTAACATGGTTTAGCCCTATTCTGACGATTTCGTCAAGGGTGAGCATTGTAAAACTAAATCGATTAATATTTACAAAAGAGCCAATGCGGATAATAGCATTCATCGTAATAATATTAGCTTGTCAAGTTCCGCCAATACGGTACTTTTCTGATGAACTATTACTTCCCAAATGGTATTGTTGCGCTATAATTATCATGATGAATTATAATATAAAAAGGAGCAATATTTATATTGTTTATGTTATTATTTTATGTCTCTCTCATCCAAGTTTTGCACAAAACGATACAATAATTGAACCTGTTTCTAACCAATTGGCTCAAATTAACAGTGTGATGAAACGAGTGGTCAGCTTCTATACGCGTTATTCTCAGGAGAAAGTATATCTGCATCTTGACAATACAGGTTACTTTCAAGGTGAAACTATTTGGTTTGCTGGTTATGTCTATGATGTGGGAACAAAACATCAGGCTTCAAAAAGCAGCGTGCTCTATGTTGAGTTGGTGAATCCCAGTGGTGATGTGGTCGAGACACAGAAGTACAAGTTACTGAATGGGCGTACTCACGGGCAAATGCATCTCGACAGCCTTGTCGTAACGGGTTTTTACGAGATTCGGGCATATACCAGATACATGCGCAACTGGGACGATGCATGTGTGTTCTCACGTACTTTTCCAGTATTTAAGACTCCCAAGCAGGCAGGGCAATACTCCAATCCAAAGATTGATATGCAGAGTTACCGCCACCGACTGCCGAGCAACCGTGCCACATTGGCTGAAGAGACTGCTGCTGACGGCATCAGGCAGACCACTATAAAGCAGAAACACAAAGGTACTTCTTCTGTCCACCTATATCCAGAAGGCGGCAACTTGGTAAGCGGGCTGCATAGCCGCATGGCATATACCGTGATAACTGACGGCGAAGAGACATGCCGAGGCATCACGGAAATCACTCCGGCCGCTTCCGACATAACCGTGACGGTCAATGATGGTGACGGCACACCACTCAAAGCCATATTACCGAAGATATACAAAGAGGGATGCGTACTCAGCGTAAATAACGACGATGACCGCATGATGCGCCTTACTATCCAAAGCAGCGATTCACTTCGGGGTAAGATACTGGCATACGCCCTGCTCAGCGAAGGACAGTTTGAAATGTGCGACACATTCACCGCTACTACCCTTTTTGAAAAGGAATTTGACCGCAGCACACTCAATGGTGGCGTTAACCAGGCTGTAGTGTTCGACACTGATGGACATATGTTGTGCGACCGTCTGTTCTTCGTCTATCCCGAATCAGCTGAGGTTGACAGCATATGCATCACCCCCCTGTCCACTGTACTGTCGCCATGCAGCAAGGTTCGGTTCGATATTCAAACACGCCCCAACAGTAAACTTTCGTTCTCTGCCATTGATGCGGCATCCACAGTGAACGGCCGCTACGGCAGCATCGCGACCTACATGTTGCTTGGCAGCGAAGTGAAAGGCTACATACCCAATCTTGAATACTACTTCGAAGCCGATGACCTCACTCACCGTCAGGTGACCGACCTGCTAATGATGATACAGGGATGGCGACGCTATGAATGGGATGACATGGCTGCCCAACAGCCACGCATGATGACCGAGATGCTGGAAGACGGACTCTACCTGAAAGGACAGCTCAAGCATAAATGGAGGAAGCGTGACGTCAGTGATGTTGACCTTAAGGCATTCCTGTTCAACAAGGGAGGAATCAGTCTGACCGGAACGACCAAGACCGACGAAGGTGGTAAGTTTCTCTTTACTATGCCCGATATGGAAGACGACTGGAACCTGCAGATTCAGACCAAGGTGGAAAATCGACGGACGAACTTTTGGGTAGCCATCGACCGACATTTTGAACCTGAGTCGCGCTTTCTAAGTCCCGAAGAGACAAAAGTGTACATACGCAACAACCGATGGAGTGATGACCAGTTCGGCATGCGCAGTTTCTTCGGCAAGAAAATCAAGTTCGATGAAAAGGCAGAACAGGCATTCGAGGGTTTCAGGAACGCATCTATCGTCCTGCCAACTGTTACCATCAAGAGAACACGACGCATTCTGGGCGACACCGAGCATGTTACATGGTACGACGAAAGCTGGGGTTCACTCTACTCAAACCTATTCTATAACTGCGACAAGGCTTCAGATGCTATTGCCGACAGAGGCGAAGTGATGCCTACTGTGTATGAATGGCTGTCCACCGTCAACGAGTTCTTCAATAACGAAGAACCGATCGATCCATATTATGTAAGCATGCCCCCGCCTGCTGCACCAGACATGGGCGAAGTCGAGAAGAGTTTTTATGAAACCAACACCGATGTAAGCCCCAACCTCTACAAAGATGGCTTCTCATATAAAAACCGCCACATAATATGGATTATCAACAATAAATTTGCAGGGGTAACACATGCACCGACTGCAAGACTCGAGCAAGACAAATTGCGCAGTAAAGGCAACGGCATCAAGTATCTCAATTGGCTTGTGTTGGAACCAACCATCGAGCAGATGCCCATCTTCCTCGATGATGTGAAGTCAATATACATATCAGAGGATGAACGAGCATCAAACAGATACATACTCGCACCTGCATTGCCGTCCATCCCCGTAACAATCTTCCTTTATACCCATCCAACCGAATCGACAGCATCAAACAAGGGACTGCGCAAGACCCATTTTCAAGGCTTTACCACTCGCGAGACCTTCCAGATGGAGGACTACTCCGTACTGCCCCCAATGTCTGACTTCCGTCGCACCCTCTATTGGGCTCCCAATGTGAAGACAGATGACAAGGGACATGCAACCGTCGAATTCTGGAACAACTCATCATGCCACGAGATGTACATATCAGCAGAAGGAGTAAGTGCTGACGGCACACTACTGACCAATGAGTGAGCAAAATACAACTTTACATATACAATGTTTTTACCCTAAACAACTCAACTTTATCTAATGAAAAGTTGGTTCTACAAGAATGTGTGTGGATAACACCCTGTCCATAGGTCTATCATGTGGACATGACGATACCCTCAATAAAAATCATTGTATTGCATCATGAAATGGTCGTATCATGTCGCAATATCGTCGTTTCATGCCATGATACCATCGTCTCATGCTGCGATGCATTCGTAATGTGTGTAATGACGATGTCATGACGAACATACGATTGTGCGATAACGCATACAGATGCAAAAGTGAATTTACTCAAGTTTCGCAAGCTCAACATGCACGACCGAATGACTGAATGTCATGAGGTTTGCGACGACTCGGCGTTTATGCCGACAAAGGAGTTTCCCTACGAATCGATATTTCGCGAAGCTCAATATCTACAAAAATACCCGTAGGTTCTAAGTATGTGAAGAACTGGAGGCCTACGGCACTCCTTTATGGAGATAAATCTCCAGTCGTCGCAAACGAATATACTCAATCTTCGTCGTAGCCCTCAAGGGCGATTCGTAAACTGAGCAAGAACTTGAGAAAGTTAAATAAAAACACAATTTGTAGCCAGTAATTCACAATAATTTCATATCTTTGCAAATTCTAACACATGAAGTCAACAGCTTCACACAACCACCTTTCTCTTATCACAACAGATTATGAATTACAAATTAAGACTTTTCTATCTAATCACCCTCATCTTTACCTTCCAGGCACACCTCCGTGCCCAGGGCACAATCAGTTTCAGTTCCGACCAGGGACTCTCCAACACACGCCTTCGCACCTTCTACGAAGACAACCACCAAAATGTATGGATCTCCACCCGCAACGGCATCAACCGGTTCGACGGCCACAAGATGAACTCATACTACCATGACACCGACAACCCACACTCCATAGCCGACAACAGCGGACTGGAATTCATCAACTTTGACGACGAGAACATACTCATCGCCACAGGCCGTGGACTCCAGCTCTACAACTATGCCACCGACCAGTTCTACACCATCCCACTCATTCAGGGTAAGGACACCGTCGAACGCTCCATCACCCACCTGCACCGATTCAGCGATGGAGAAATACATGTATGCGTGGCAAACACCGGCAGTTTCATCATCGACTACGACGGCAGCAACGATGACAAGCCGATCGAGAAGCGAGGAATATGCGCAAAATACACCAACGACTACACATTCGAGAACAGCTCGCCACGCATCGTCATCGAAGACAAGCAAAGCCACCTGTGGGTAATCACCGAACGCCACGAACTCTTCCTGCGCGACAAAGGCGAGACATACAAGATATCTGGCATCAACAACGCAACCTACATGTGCGAAGGCAGCCGCGGAGTGTATATAGCCACCACCGACGGAAAACTCCTACGCACACAGCCCCTCACCCACACAGTCGAGACACTCAGCACCAACCTCGGCATCATAAGCACCATCAGCTACTCCGGCAACGGCCCCATACTGATATGCACCGACGGCGAAGGACTGAAATTCTTCAACGAATTCACAGGCGAAGTCACACAAAGCGGCATCAAGACCAACGAATACGACCTTGCCACATCGAATGTGAAATGCGCCATGTTCGACCACAAAGGCAACCTGTGGATCGGCATCTACTGGAAAGGCGTCGTCATACAGCCACACAACTCAGCACTGTTCAAGTACATCGGACGGCGCTCAGCACTGTTCAACTCCATCGGGACAAACTGCGTCACAGCAATACTCCCATCAGCCGACGGATGGATGTGGGTGGCAACCGACCACGGAGGACTCTACCACCTGTCACCATTCGGCAACACCAGCGAGCACTGGGGACCAGGCGAGACAGCAAACACACCAACCACCATCACCGCAATCTACGATGACGGCCACGGCAGCCTGTGGCTCGGCTCGTCAATCGGCGGACTCACAAAGTTCAACAAAGCAAGCCACCAGTTCAGCCCCACAGCATTAGGCATCAACAACATCTACTCAATATGCCAGGGACAAGATGAAAGCATGTGGATAGGGACAATGGGCGATGCCGTGTACTACTACAACCCGCGCACCGGCGAACTCATACACTACGCCGCCGTCTATGACACCACACAGCCAAAAGAGTCGCGGCGCATACACAACTCATATGTCAACGCCCTCAGCATCATCGACGACAAGCTCTATGTAGGAACCGCCGACGGACTCGAAGCATTCACAATCAGCAACGGAAAACAGCTCACACACATCTATCAGTGCATCAACGGCAGCAATGTAAACTGCATCCGAGCCGACAACAAAGGCACACTATGGGCAGGCACAACAAAAGGACTGGCACAGATCACCGAAAAAAACAACTCAAAAGACATCTCCATCAAGTTCTATAACACAAAAGACGGACTCCCCAACGATGTCGTCAATGCCATAGAAGTCATCAACAACAACCGAGGCAACAACTACCAGATGTGGCTCAGCACCGACAACGGGCTCACACTGTTCGACCCCGAGAAAGCCACATTCACCAACTTCTACAGCAGTGACGGACTACAAGGCAACGAGTTCAGCCGTGGCGCGTCAGTACAGGCATACGGACAAATCTATTTCGGAGGCATCAACGGACTGACAGTTTTCAGCTCGTCAGCCATGCACAACATCGACCAGGAACACACATCGCCCGACACCCTGCGAATCATCGACTTCTATGTCAACGACCGCCCCGCACACTCAGGACAGAAATCAGGCTCATACACCATGTTCGAAGGATGGATATCCAACGCCGACCGCATCGACCTGTGCAACAGCGACAACACCTTCACCATCGAAGTGTCAACCATGAACCTCGAGACAGCACACATCTCATACGAATACCAAGTGAACGACGGCGAATGGACAGCCACATCCGACGAATCCGGACGAATCAAGTTCATCAACCTCTCACCAGGCACCTACGACATCAACATCCGCGCCATATCATACAACCAGCAGACCCCCGTCCGCTCCATCCGCGTCGTCGTACACCAGCCATGGTTCAACTCCATCTGGGCATGGATAATCTACATACTGCTCGCCCTTGCCCTCGCCCACCTCGCAATGCGACAGGTACGCGAACGCCGCAAGGCAAAGAAAATACTCGAGAAGCACCGCCAGGTCGAACTGCTCAACGAGATGCGCATGCAGTTCTTCATGAACATCAGCCATGAAATACGCACCCCTATGACCCTCATCAAGGCACCACTCGAACGACTCAAAAAGATGGACACAGACGAGCAGCACCAGCGCAATTACAGCCTGATAGACCAGAACTCCAACCGAATACTCCAACTCATCAACCAGCTGATGGATGTGAGGAAAATCGAAAAAGGACAGTTCCATCTGCACTATTCCCGCGTCGAACTCGTCGGATTCCTCTCACAGTTCATCGAACTGTTCACAGAAACCGCACAGTCAAAAGGCATACAGCTCAGCTTCGAGCACACAGGCATCGACCTCATGTCAGCCTGCGTTGACAAAGACAACTTCGACAAAATCATCATGAACCTTCTGAGCAATGCATTCAAGTTCACACCCGACAACGGAAAAGTGACCCTGTCGCTCGAAGAAAACATCGGCGATGTCACCCAAGAACCACTCTTCATCATCAAAGTCACCGACAACGGCATCGGCATCCCAGACGAAAAGAAAGCACACATCTTCGACCGCTTCTACCAAGTCGATAAAACAAAAACCAGCAACCAGGCCAACCAGGGAGGCACAGGCATCGGGCTCAACCTCGCCTCACTCCTTGCCCAGCTGCACGAAGGCAAGCTGACCGTATGCGACAATCCAGAAGGCCAGGGCACACAGTTCATCCTGACCATGCCACAGGCCAACTATCTCGTCGAGGACGAAATGGAAGAAGCCACAGTGCCAGAGACCAGCACCGACAAGCCAGCCGACGAAGTTGCCACCGTGACAAAAATGGCAGACGAAGGAAAAGCACGCACCATCCTCATCGTCGATGACGAAAGCAGCATCCGCGAATATGTCACCGAAGAACTCGCAGTCCACCTGCCGAAATACACCATACAGCAGTTCAGCAACGGACGGACAGCATGGGAATACCTGCAACGAAGCTCCACCGAAGTGGCACTGGTCATCTCCGACATCATGATGCCGGAAATGGATGGCAACCAGCTCTGCCACAACCTCAAACAGAGTTTCCTCACCAACCACATCCCAATCATCCTGCTGACAGCAAAAGTCACAGAACAAGAAAAAATCGAAGGACTCGACATCGGTGCCGACGCCTACATCACAAAGCCTTTCTCCATGGACCTCGTAGCCACAACAGTCGAAAACCTCATCAGCAACCGGCGCCGCTTACGCAGCAAATACGAAAACATCGCCCAAGAAGAACAGAAGATTGAAAACATCGACCTCGTTTCACCCGATGAGCAGCTGATGCAGCGAGTAATGAAAATCATCAATGAAAACCTCAACAACCAGGAACTCAGCGTTGAGTTCATAGCACGCGAAGTCGGCCTTAGCCGAGTACACTTCCACCGCAAACTGAAAGAACTGACCAACGAAACCCCTCGCGACTTCATCCGCGGCATCAGGCTCCGCCAGGCAGCCCGTCTGCTCGCAGAAAAGAACCTCGACATCGGACATGTAGCCGATGCATGCGGATTCCGCAGCATTTCCACATTCTCCACAACATTCAAGTCAGTTTACGGAGTAAGTCCAAAAGACTACAAGAAACAAGAATAAGAACCAGAACAGGAACCAATTTCTTTCAGAATAATAACAGAAATAAAGCTCCGTCTAAACACTTCAAGGCTAAACTAATACTTCAAGGCTAAGACTGGAACAGAACAGTTCACTTAGCCTTGAAGTTAAGCGAACAGATCAAATAATTGAAATCAAGTATTGCAGTGGCATTGAACGACCTCATCGTCTCTTCCCCGTCAACACAGACCGATTCATCAAAAGAGAAAGCAACATTATAGTGCAGAGTATGCTCATCCACAAGTTTAGCAATACTCAAGTTGCTCAGTTCAAAAGCAACCTGCCTTCCAGGCGTCTCATGTATTGAGAGCATGTATTTGACGATATCAGCCCTTGTAGCATCCGTTTTACCAACATAAGTGCCTAATGCCCTTGAAACGGTCGAGAGAAGCATCTCGCGGTCGTTTTCAGCCAAGGCACGGAAATGCTGGTTCAAAGTGTTCTCAACCTCAATGGCCTCACCACGCCCGACACACCCTTTCAGAAGTTCCATCATACGAGCCTTGGCGCGTGCAGCATAAATGCCGTTCTCATAAGTCTGGATGTAGTTGCGATAAGCCTTGTATGTATCAGCAGTCTTTGCTTCGAGATATAACATCGAATCAATCATGCGGCTGGCTTCATCGCGGTAATAACCATCACTGTGCTGACGGATAAATTCTTCAAGATTTTCAAGAGTAACATTGTGGCGCACCTGTTTCCAGTCGCGGCGTTCACTGTCAACGCGCAGACAGATATTCCGAACCTGGTCAGCATGACGACCATTCGGATAGTGCTTCTGGTATCGGTGCAGACTCGCCACCAATGAATCCAGCTGGTCCTTGCCATCATATCGTTCAATGGCAAGCCATGCACGCTGTTCACCAGCATCAAAATCGCGTTTCTCCTTATATATATTATAACAATAGGTACCCACCCCTGCAATCACAGC
Organism: Candidatus Colivivens caballi; assembly: GCA_018065565.1. GTDB lineage: Bacteria > Bacteroidota > Bacteroidia > Bacteroidales > Bacteroidaceae > Colivivens > Colivivens caballi. Next base: position 491 of record JAGHSZ010000143.1, on the reverse strand, counting down.
AAGAAGCACAATCAGCACAAACCAGCAGCCAATATGGTGGTTCTTCTTAATCTTTACATTTTCTTGCCTTATCATTGCTATAATCTATTAAATTTTTAATTGTTTTGCAGTGTTGATTTGAAACATTACGATGATATCATAATTGGTATCACAGTTGGTATCACAAAAAGTGAATAACATATATAAAAAAAGAGGTTGAAACTCATCATCCGTGATTGTTCCAACGCTCAATTATGCACTGCTTATCAATATTTACGCTGACTTCTATATTTATCAGCAGTTTTTGGTTGTAGCGCCTACGAGAATCGAACTCGTGTTCCATGCGTGAGAGGCATGTGTCCTAGCCGCTAGACGAAAGCGCCATTAAGATACATCGTGGCCAATGATGTATCATCTGGCAGACCAACTTCGCGGAAGGAGGGGGATTCGAACCCCCGGTACGGTTACCCGCACGGCAGTTTAGCAAACTGCTGGTTTCAGCCACTCACCCA
>JAGHSZ010000133.1 GCA_018065565.1 Candidatus Colivivens caballi | reverse complement strand
GTTCAAAAAACTCCTTTGTCGGCATAAACGCCGAGTTGTCGCAAACCTCATGACATTCAGTCATTCGGTCATCATAACGCTAATGAACGATTTGGGATAATGACATCTCCATCTGAACTGAAAAACAGGTGACTCGTGGCAGCTACTGTGACACGAAAAAAGCCCCACCGACTCGTTTGGGTCAGTGGGGCTGTTTGTTTATGTGTTATCCTCGCACAGGGAGGATTTGCACGACTTTTAACTATTCTTCTACAAGCACCGCGCGGACGGAGCAGCCGCCGTCGCGCTTGACGGGTTCGTCTAGGATCGTGTTGTTCGAATCGAAACCCAGGCAGTATGCGCCGTCGTCTTGATAAGGCGTGGAAGACCAATAGAACCCCATCTTGTCCGAGACTGTGACATCGCCTTTGTCGCAGAGGCCGGCAGCAGGAAGGAAGATGCTGTTGGTTGAATAGACACCCTTGCCGGTACAAAGCAAGCCGTTCACACCATCTTGGTTTGTCCATGTACATGTGCAGTTTTGGTTATTCATGAGAGCATCAAATTCTTCTTTTGTCGGCATTCGCCAGTTGCTGCCCCAGAGTATGGTGGCGGTGTCATCATAGTATTGGGGGGTGGGTGCGTCTGGTAGGTCCTTCAACGAAGATTTTCCGCCCCATTTGTAATAACCACCGTAATCCTCTGGTATATTGGATTTTGCCTCTACGTTATACTCAGCCCACTTAGGACCACCTGCCCAGAGCTGAATCCATTTCACGTCAATGTCGCCCCTCCTCTTTGCTGTGCCTGTGGTGGGTGCTACCGTCAGATTATAATACTTGCCTGCCGTGAGGCCACTTGTGCCTGTTGACTTGATGACCTTGTCGCCATTTTTGACAGCGAGCTGTACACCTGCAGGTACGGCAATGTAATAAGTCCCAGGAGTATTTGTTGTCAAAAGCGATACTTTTCCTTCATACGTGACAAGTTCGAATCCCTTCTCCCCAGTCTTCGCCTTCAATGAGCTGACCCATGAATTCTGGCCTGTCTTTACGTTGATGTCGATTGAGCCTATCTGGTTATCAATTACCAGTATTGCCACCTGAGGCTCCATGGTGATGCTCAAGCCGTCTTTTCCCGTAGTCGTCTTTGTCGTAGTGCCTGAAAGGGCATAAAAGTTTGCAACATCTTCCTTTTTGCCTGACTGCTGATTAAAGTACATAATAACTTGAGGGAAATATGCATACCATGTAACTGGAGATTTGGTCTCTATGGCAGAAATGCAAGTAAAGTCGCCAGTGCCTTTGGTAAACATCCAATGTTTATCTTGACTCATCTCGCCATTTCGAACGAAAACATTGTCATTTGTTGTGAATGAAAACTGCCATGTGCCTTCGTTGTCGGTGAATGTGGCACGAGTCCCTACAGTCTGTTCTACTGTTGCACGGAGCACCATGCCCTTGTTATTGTTCTGGTTGTTGACCATGAGGTCATCCTCGCTGCTGCATGCTGTGAAACCAAGTGCTGCAGCTATAAGTCCGAAAATAAATGCCTTTTTCATTGATAGTTTTCTTTCTTTTTAACAGTTAAACACTTGATTTACCAATCGAGGTTTGTGTCGCTCCAGTCCTCTTCGCTACCTTCTTCAATCTCGTTGTCGCTGACACCGAATGAGCCAACTGGGCTTGCGCAGATAATCTGTGTCTGCTGCACTTTTGTCACCTTCGTCACGGGTGACAGGTACAATTTCTTTTTCATTGCTTTCTACCTTAATTTTGTTTTGTATGTTAATAAAACATGTTGCTGGTTTTTCGTGTGCACAATTGTCCGAATTCGGCTGCAAATATACGAAAAGAACTGATTACTTGCAAGAAAAGGGAAAGAAAATAGATAATTGTAGGGCAAAGAAAAAGCCCCACCGACTCGTTTGGGTCAGTGGGGCTGTTTGTTTATGTGTTATCCTCGCACAGGGAGGATTTGCACGGCTTTTAACTATTCAGCAAGCACATAACGAACAGATTGTTTTCTCGTACCGGGATCATCAATAATTTGTACATCAAGTGGTAGATTACTAAAAGTAATGCAATAATAATTGGTACTCTGTGAAGAAGTAGTCCAATAGTAACCTTCTACACCAACTTGCTTAGCGCCGGAGTTAGCCGAATATCCTGCAGCAGGAAGGAAAATGCTGTTGGATGAATATTCGTCCTTACCAATGACTTTTAATCCTGCCACATCACTGACAGTGATCCATTCGTATGTGCAGTTGGCAATGAGTGCCTCATATTCTTCAGTTGTAGGTAGGCGCCAGTTGTCGCCAAAATATTTTTTGGTTTGTGCATTGGTTCCATTAATATACTTGCCGTAATTCTCAGCCTTTTCAGCACCATAATTATACTCGGCAAACTTAGGGCCACCTTCCCAAAGCTGAATCCATTTTACGTCAACATTGTTTTCACCTATTGTTGCCTTGGCTGTGCCTGTGGTTGCAATTGTCAGATTATAATACTTGCCAGCAGTGAGTCCGCTTGTGCCTGTTGACTTGATGACCTTATCACCATACTTGACTGCGAGCTGTATGCCTGCTGGAACGGCAATGTAGTATGTGCCTTTTGTCGTTACACTCAGGAGGTTCTGCTTGGTTGTTGAAGTGGTAACATTGAAACCGTCTGCATTGGCAGTCAAACCTTTTACCCATGTTGATGCACCGTTCTTGACGTTGATGTCGATTGTGCCCTTCTGGTTATCTATTACCAGTATTGCAACCTTTGGCGACATGGTGATGTTCAGACCTTCTTCGCCTGTAGTGGCAGATGTTGTTGCACCTGCAAGGGCATACTTGTTAGCCACGTCAGCCTTTGTACCTGACTGATTTGTCAAGTCAATCTCGTTTGATGGGAAGTAAGCGTACCAGGTAACTGGACCCTCCTCAGCCTTTGCTCCCTCGCACTTGAACTCTGTGCCTTCGTTAGTGAAGGTGTAGAAATCGGGGAACATGTCAATGTTGGACACGCTTACATTGTCACCAACCGCGAAGGCAAACTGCCATACTCCTTCGTTGTCGGTGAATGTGGCACGAGTCCCTACAGCCTGTTCTACTGTTGCACGGAGCACCATGCCCTTCTTCTGATTGTTGTCGTTTACGTTGAGGTCATCCTCGCTGCTGCAAGCAGTGAAACCAAGTGCTGCAGCTATAAGTCCGAAAATAAATGTCTTTTTCATTTCTTCTTTCTTTTAGCAGTTAAACACTTGATTTACCAATCGAGGTTTGTTTCACTCCAGTCGCTTTCGCTACCTTCTTCAACCTTACCGTTGTCGCTGACACCGAATGATCCAACTGGGCTTCCGCAGATAATCTCAGTCTGCATCACTTTTGTCACCTTCATGCGAGGTGACTGATACAATTTCTTTTTCATTGTGTAGTTTGTCTTAAAATGTTTTATTTTGGGTCAATTAGAAGCTCGCTCGTTTTGCTATAAGCATATTGATAATTGTCCAAATTCGGCTGCAAATATACGAAAAGAACTGATTTCTTGCAAGAAAAGGGGAAGAAAATTGATAGTTGTAGGGCAAAGAAAAGCCCCACCGACTCATTTGGTATCAATGCCGTAAGAGTCAGTGGGGCGTTTCTTATTGTCTCATTCCCTTTTAGTTAGGGTCAGGACAGATCTTGCAAGTGTGGGATGTGATGGCTATTCATTTTCAGCTATTGACCAGCGTGAAGGAGCAGCCCACTTATCTTTCATGCCTTTTGCAACATATATAGTGCCACTGGATGCTGCATTACTTAGCCACCCGTTTAAACAACCTGTAGCACTTATATCTGTTGCCAGACATGTGACTTTTCTGATTTGTTTACAACCGTTGAACATATCCTCATAGCAATAGTCCGTCAGTATTGGAGCGCTTAGAACTGGTGCAGTAGCAAGTGATGAACATTTCCAGAACATCATTGCATAGCAATATTTTGCCAATGTCATAGCAGGAAGTTCCGGAGCAGTGGTAAGATTTGTGCATTCCGAGAACATTTGATCATAGCAACCATATGTCAATGTCGTTGCAGGAAGTTCAGGAGCGCTAGTCAATGAAGTACATTGCGAGAACAACATAGAGAAACAATATTCACAAGGAATCTCCTTTGACAGACCAGTCCTGTCAACGAGGGACATGATATTTCCACTGGCAGCCAAGCTTCCAGTCAAGCTTCCAGTCATTGCGAATGTAGGGCCAGTAAACTTTCCTGTCCATGGTGCATTGGTTATTTTCCGACGCATATATACCTTGTCATTGCTTGCCATGGAAATAGGTGTGTTGTCTGCCCATTCGGTCCACTCTCCGTCATTCAGTAAATATTCCAAGGTGCCTCCATTGCTGGATACACTTACTGTCGATGCCTCGCTTGCAGTGAAGCAGAGCCCGAAGAACTCCCATGTTTTTGCCGTGAGGCTTGCATTGGTCATCTTACTGCGTTCCACAACCAGTGACTTCCCACTGGCAAGGGTTCTGACACATCTGTAAGCTCCATCATCATAGAATGTGAGCGTCATGGCTTCATAGTTATTTGCAGGCATTGCAATGTCAAATGGTACTCCCTCCTCCGTAAGAGGTACTGCTGTAGGACAGTTGAGCTCGATGTCCTGACTGAGTTGTGGTGAAGAAACTACGATCTTCTTGATGTTCCGGGCTGCATCACCTTCTTTCAGTTTGAGTGTCACTCGCAGTATGCCTCCTACATTGGTGAACTGAAGTGGAGCAATCTCACCGTCAGTTACTGTAGCAGTGGCAACCATTGGGAAGTTGGAGATTTCACCGGCAGCATATGTCTGCATTGCAGAAACTGTACCATCAGTAGTTGCATAATAAGCTGTGTATGAGCCATCAGCAGGAGCTGCACCTGTGAATGAGGCAGTAGTTGACCCTGCACCGTTTTCAAGGGTGAATGTCTGGTCGCCGATAGTGATCTGGTCACCATCTGACCATACTACATCGTAAGCACCTGCACCATCATCAGAGAGTGCAGTACGTGTACCTGCTTCTGTCATAGCCACTACAGTAGTCTTTCCACTCTTTACGTTGCTGAGAACTTCGTCTTCGCTTGAACATGCAGTAAAGCCAAATGCTACTGCGAGAGTTGCTATTGAGAATAAAATTTTCTTCATTGTCGGTGTCCTCCTTAGTTTAGTCCCAGCTGTCTTCGCCGTAGTTGTTATCACTGATTTCTACTTTCTCTGTACCTGTTACGCTGCTGCATAACATGCTCACACACTTGGTGCTTACCACCTTCGTCTGAGGTGACTGATACATTTTCTTGTTCATGGTCTTGTTACCTTAAAATTGTTTTATTTGGGTTAATTAGAAGCTCGCTCGTTTTTGCTATTAGCATATTGATAATTGTCCGAATTCGGCTGCAAATATACGAAAAGAACTGATTACTTGCAAGAAAAGTGCGAAGAAAGTGGTTGCAGAGCAGCAACTTTTACTGAAATCGGATGAATGTCGGAACATGAAGATGCAGTGAAGAAACATCGTTGTTTCTTTTCCTGCACATTGCCTTCACAATGTTCGGTTTTGTTCATTATTTCACTTGTATTGAATAAAAAACATACTTTTTTGTTCAGTATAGTTGTGTTTTCGTGCCTTTTTTCTGCATTCAGGCTGTGAGTTATCGTTTTAATTCGTATCTTTGCAAGTCAATAAACGACGAAGCAACACTAATTTTAACTATCAAAAATAAACCTAAAACTCTTAAAGTGACATGAAACACTTACTTTTAACTGCGATGATGGTCTTGATGACATCGTCTGCATTCGCACAGGTAGATAAGAATTTCTACATCTACATCTGTATCGGACAATCAAACATGGAGGGCAATGCGCCTTATGAACAGCAGGACATGGAGGGTGTTGACCCTCGTTTCCAGGTCATGGCAGCTGTTGACTACAGCGGTAACCAGTCGAATGTTCATGGTCGCCCTTCTGAGGTGATCAATAAGGAAAAGCGTACGAAAGGTCAGTGGTACACAGCCACTCCACCTCTCTGCCGTGAGAACACAGGTCTGACTCCTGTTGACTATTTCGGCCGTACAATGGTTCAGAACCTTCCAAAGAATGTGAAGGTGGGTGTGATCAATGTAGCCATCGGTGGCTGTAAGATCGAGGCTTTCCTCAAGGACAGCATCCCAAGTTACATGACAACAGGTCCTGACTGGCTCCGCAACACTGCAAAGAACTATGACAGCGACCCTTACAAGTATGTCATCGACCTTGCACGCCAGGCTCAGAAGGTGGGTGTCATCAAGGGCATCCTGCTCCATCAGGGTGAATCAAACTCAGGTGAAGAATCATGGACTGGCAAGGTGAAGAAGGTGTATAACGACATGCTCACCGACCTCAGCCTCAAGGCACAGGATGTACCTCTCTTCGTAGGAGAAGTGGTAAGTGCAGACCGTGGAGGCTCTTGTGGTCCAGGCATGAACCCTATCATCGACAAGATAGGCGAAACCATACCTACAGCCTACCCAGTATCAGCAACAGGCTGTACCAATGCATTTGACCACCTGCACTTCGATGCAGCAGGCTACCGTCTCATTGGTATGCGTTATGCACAGGCAGCACTGGCTACTATGGGCATCAAGTATGAAGTACCAGCAGGACTGGCAAAGGTAGAATCACCACTCGTAAGCAATGGTTTCGGTGGCAGTTCATGCATCTTCAACTATGTCA
>JAGHSZ010000009.1 GCA_018065565.1 Candidatus Colivivens caballi | reverse complement strand
GAAGTGAAATCTGCAAGGACTGGTACGGCAACTGCCTCGTACGCATTTACTGCAAGGAAACTGATTCCCCACCTCGCCTGGTTGCGGCCACAGATGGCAATCTTGTCGCCCTTCTTTACTCCGAACTCACTGAATAGGATGTGCAGTTTCTTAATCTGTTCGTACATTCCCCCAAAGGTGAACGAATCACCGTGAAAATCGCAAAGAGCCTTACGCCCCCAATTCTCAGTAATTGTTTGTTGCAGAGTTTGAAAATAATGTTGCATGATGTGTTTTAATTATTAGTGTGTATGTGTTTTATGTTTGTGTGCCGGCTATGGACGTAACTGTGATTTTTCAGAACACGACCTTATATGCAGCCAACTCTCGACAGAGATGCAAGACAGGCTATGCCGCAACTGTGACGGAGGCAGAAGTCAATCTGCCCGTTGTCTGCCTCCCTGACTGACGCTATGACATCAGCACCTCTCAGCACCTCTCGCTTGAAGTTGATATCGAGCCGAAGGCATGAAGTGAGGGATGTGACCTTTTCGGGCAACAGGTTAAAGAACCAGTCCACATACCTGCAATTGTTCAGATGACCATTGAAATCACATTCGCTGTAGCCTACCTGCCCGCACATTGCCTTACCGCCTTCAAAGGGAGTGATTCGCCGTGGCTGCTTACAATCAACCAACCTGGATTCCAGCGAAGAGTCAAGGTGGGAAACGACTGGGCGGTGCGATTCTTTGTTCAAGATACACCAATCAGTAACTCCACTGCCTATCAACTCATCTGACGAGCCATCGTAGATTTCAATATTTCTGCCATGGCACACCGCGTCGTCCTTGCCCTTCCATACCGATATGTATAAGTCGGAATACAACTTTGGGCGTCTGAGTATCTCGATGCCGCAACGGACAAGAACCCATGTCTGGTTTCGACCTGCCAGCACGTCAATGCCATAGCCTTCTTTTTTTATGTTCAGACCTACAGCACTGATTACTTTCCTATAAAGAGCAGGGATAGTGGACAGTCCGGTCAGGTCAATGTCATCGGGTTGTACAGAGTTGCAATAGATGTTGGTATCCGTAGTGCTCATAATCATGTTTCGTTTTTGGTGGGTTCTACAAATTCATTTCTGACGGTTTTGCGAGTTGTTTCGAGCAGATTGCTGTGCGGACTGGAGCCTTCAGCCCCGAAGACTAGGACTGTTGCTGACATAAGCCAGCAATGCGGGCATTGTGCCAGAATGGCAAACAGCAAGATGCCGAAAGAAAGTCCAAAGCTGCGAAACGTTTATTTTACCCCATTGTAATGTTATTTTATTGTAATGGTGAATTATATATTAGAACCCACCTTTTATGTTTGCGGTGCAAAGATAAGTGGTATGAATGATATGAAATGCATGATAACCAATAAAAATTACATGTTTTTCTCAGGCCAATTTTCTTTGTGCATACCTTCTTGCTCAATCACATTGTGCCTTGAGCCATTGTACTTTTGATTGTTCCGTTTTTGTAAATTTTGAAAAAGGTTCTAAAAGAAAGTGCGTGGGTCAAAGCTTTGCCATAGGTCAGTAATGACAGGGACTCTGCAATCATGAAATTTCATGGTATTGCACCATGAAATCATTGTATCAAGTCGCAATATCGTCATTTCATGCCATGATACCATCATTTCATGCTGCAATACATTTACAACCTATGTAGTGATTATATCATGCTATATGTACGATTGAGCGATAACGCATACAGATATAAAGCCCCCCCCTGTTTTTCCCCGTCAACATCAATCCGCGGACAGAAGAGTAGGGATTTTGTGAAAAAGCAGTTGATTAGTTGCTTTTTATTTGTGATTATGAAAAAAAAGTGATAAATTTGTGCCCTATTACGGCATCGTGGGGACACAGTGTGTGTCCGCGTCCCCCTTGATATTATTTTGATAAGTGAGTTAATTCAAGTTTCGCAAGCTCAACTTGCACGAAAGACGAAAGACGCATCGGGACTTCGTCCCTACGAATCGATATTTCGCGAAGCTCAATATCTACAAAGATACCCGTAGGTTCTGAGCATGCGAAGAACCGATTGGTAGCGCAGCGATTCGTAACGCAGTGATAAGTAGCCCGCAAGGGCGATTCGTCAACTGAGCAAGAACTTGCGAAAGTTGAATGAGTTAATATATTAGGATACATTATGGCATCAAGAAATACGGATAAATCAAGCAAGAAGACAGGCAGGGGCAAGCAGACGGCTGCTGCCGACAGCATAGGCAACTGGGCAATTGCCCGTTTCATCACAGGCATCGTGCTGGTGTTTGTGGCTATATTCATGATAATGGCATTCAGTTCGTTCCTCTATTCGGGAGCGGACGATGTTGCCAACATAGACGGCAATGTGCACTACTACGACCAGTTGGTGACACAGGAAATCAAGTCACACAACATCTGCGGCGGTCTGGGCGCAAAGGTGGCATCGTTCTTCATCGACGAATGTTTCGGCTGGGCATCCTACATCATCCCCGTCTATCTCATCATGCTCGGAGTCCGGCTCATCGGTTCGTTCCGCATCCGCTCCATCCGCTGGTTCATCCTGCTGGGCGTGGTGATGATATGGGGCAGTCTTGCCCTCAGCGCATTGAGTCAGGACATTCCGGTGCTGGGCGACAGCTTCTACCATGTGGGCGGGCGCAGCGGCATGAATGTGGTGGGCTGGCTGACCACGATGATAGGCGAGCCGGGCGTGTATGGCATATTGGTGATAGTGGCGCTGCTGGTCCTCATCTACCTGAGTCAGCGCACCATAACGATAGTACAGGCACTGTTCCGCATGGAGCGCCTGAAAACCCTGAAACAGAAACTTGCAAGCAAAGTGGGCGAGACAGCCACAGGTGGCAGTGATGCCGATGCCGCTCCCGACCCAACGACATTTACCGACCCCACCACCCAGCAGATTACCGACTGGGACAAGACACGGGAGACGGCGACTGCCGCTGACACCGCTAATGTTGCCGAGGAGGCAGATGTGCCTGTGGATGCTGACGAAAGAGTGACGGCATCGACGGCATCGGTGGCAGAAACGGCACCGACGGCAGAAATCGTCTTTGACAATCCAACGGCTGCTGCCCCTTCAACAGATGTGGCAGACCCTGACCCAGTGACATTTGCCCCGACCAGCGCACCGACACCACAGCAGCCATCGACCGACGATGTGGCACTGAAATTTGATGAGATTGTGCAGACGGCACAGGCAAAGGGCAAGGACCTCCACCGTGGCGATGTCAACACACCATACGACCCGAAGAAGGACCTCGAATTCTATAAGTACCCAACCCTCAGTCTGCTCGACAACACCATCGACAGCACTCCAACCATCGACCGTGAGGAACAGAATGCCAACAAGGACCGCATCATCAATGTGCTCCGCAGTTTCGGTGTCGAAATCAGCAGCATCAAGGCTACCATCGGACCGACCATCACACTCTACGAAATCACACCTGCCGAGGGTATGCGCATCTCCAAAATCCGCAATCTGGAGGACGACATCGCACTGAGCCTTGCTGCCGAGGGCATTCGTATCATTGCCCCAATTCCAGGAAAGGGAACCATCGGCATCGAGGTGCCAAACAAGAAGAAGTGTGTGGTGTCGATGGAGAGCATCCTCAACACCCGAACCTATCAGGAGTCAACCATGGAACTGCCTTGTGCACTGGGCAAGACCATCACCAACGAGGTGTTTATGATTGACCTCGCCAAGGCTCCGCACCTGTTGGTTGCCGGTGCCACAGGTATGGGTAAGTCAGTCGGGCTCAATGCCATCGTCACATCACTGTTGTATAAGAAACATCCATCCGAACTGAAAATCGTGATGGTTGACCCGAAGAAGGTGGAGTTCAGCATCTACAACCCGATACAGAACCACTTCCTCGCAATGCTCGAAGAAGAGGACGAACCCATCATCACCGATGTGCAGAAGGTGGTCAAGACACTCAATTCGCTCTGTCAGCTGATGGACACACGCTACGACTTGCTCAAAGCAGCCGGTGTACGCAACATCAAGGAATACAACAGCGCATTCAAGGAGCGCCGCCTCAACCCTATGCAGGGACACGACTTCATGCCTTATTATGTGGTGATCATCGACGAGTTTGGCGACCTCATCATGACAGCCGGCAAGGAGGTGGAACTCCCAATCTGCCGTATTGCTCAGTTGGCACGTGCCGTCGGCATCCACATGATTATTGCCACACAGCGTCCGTCGGTACAGATCATCACTGGTGCCATCAAGGCCAACTTCCCTGCCCGCATCGCCTTCCGTGTCGCTGCAATGCAGGATTCACGCACCATCATCGACCGTCCAGGAGCAAACCAACTGATCGGACGCGGCGACATGCTCTATCTCAACGGCGGCGACCCGACCCGCGTACAGTGTGCGTTTGTTGACACCCCAGAAGTGAGCAAAATCTGTAACTTCATCAGCAAGCAGCAAGGCTACAACCATCCTGCCTACCTTCCAGAACCTGCCGCAGACGGAGAAAGCGCAGGTGGCTCAGGCAGCAGCGATGCCGACCTCAAACACCTCGACCCAATGTTCGACGACTGTGCCCGACTGATTGTGTCGTCGCAGAGTGGCAGCACATCACTGCTCCAGCGCAACTATTCAATCGGCTACAACCGTGCAGGCAAAATCATGGACCAGTTGCAGAAGGCTGGCATTGTCGGGGCGCAGATTGGTTCGAAACCACGCGAAGTGCTTGTGCAGGACATGAACACACTCGAGCGTATGTTGGAGTCGCTGAGATAGACAACACAAGAGTGAAAAGTAGTGCTTCGCAAGTGAAAAGTGAAGAGTGAAAAGTGAAAAGTGGAGAGAAACCCGTAGGCTTTGAGTCTGCGAAAAGCCGATTCGTAGCCCGAAAGGGCGATTCGTAACGAAGTGATTCGTAACGAAGTGATTCGTAAATTTAACAAAATAATTTTCATAACAATGAAACGACAATTCCTTTCAATCATAGCATGTTTGCTGACATTTGCCAGCATCAGTGCACAGGACGCAAAGACCGTCCTCGACAGGGCGTCAGCCAATTTCCGCAAGTGCCCAAGCGTCAGCGTTGCCTATACAGTCAGCAATGGCGGCGACAGCGAAAAGGGAAACATCACCCTGCAAGGACAGAAGTTCTGCAACAACATGTCGAACATGACCATTTGGTTCGATGGCACCACCATGTGGTCGCTCAACAAGGAAAACGAGGAAGTCAATGTCACCACTCCGTCAGCATCGCAGGTGGCAAAGATGAACCCTTACGCCTTTCTCGCCATCTACAAGAAAGGTTATAATGTGGCATTTGGCAAGAACACTGCGCAGTACTACGAAGTGGTTCTCACAGCACAGAACGACAAGTCGGCTGTGAAGAAACTGACCGTACATCTTAACCGTTCAACCTACCAGCCTGTATCGGTCGTGATGAGTCATCAGAAGACTGGCGACATGAACATCACCATCAACTCCTATAAGAAAGGTAAGAAACAAGCCGACTCCGCCTACCAGTTCAACAAGAAAAAATACCCTGGCGTCGAAGTCATCGATTTAAGGTAAGAAACACAAATCTCGCTCAACTTGCACGACCGAATGACTGAATGTCATGAGGTTTGCGACGACTCGGCGTTTATGCCGACAAAGGAGTTCCCTCCACTACGAATCGATATTTCGCAAAGCTCAATATCTACAAAGATACCTGTAGGCTTTGAGTCTGCGAAAAGCCGATTCGTAGCCCGTAAGGGCGATTCGTAACGAAGTGCTTCGTAGCGAAGCGATTCGTAAATTTAGCGAAAGTTAAACAACAAACCACAATCAATGGAACACATAAAATGTCTTATCATTGGCTCAGGCCCTGCGGGCTATACAGCAGCCATCTATGCGTCACGCGCAAACCTTAGTCCAGTTGTCTATGAAGGTATTCAGCCAGGAGGACAACTCACAATCACTGATGTCATCGAGAACTTCCCTGGCCATCCCGAGGAACTGTCGGGGCAGGACCTCATGGACCTCATGCGTCAGCAGGTCGATAAGTTCGGCGTTGAAGTGCGCGAACACATCTGCACCAAGAGCGACCTTTCCGCACGCCCTTACCATTTCACTTTTGACGACGGCAGCGAGGTCACAGCCGACTCCGTGATTATTGCGACAGGTGCCAGTGCCCGTTTCCTCGGACTTGACGATGAGAAGAAGTATATGGGCTCGGGTGTCAGTGCATGTGCCACTTGCGACGGATTCTTCTACCGCAAGAAGGTCGTGGCAGTGGTTGGCGGCGGCGACACAGCCTGTGGCGAAGCATGCTATCTGGCAGGACTTGCATCGAAGGTCTATCTCATTGTCCGCAAACCCTTCCTCCGCGCATCAAAGATTTTGCAGCAGCGAGTGATGGACAACCCAAAGATTGAAGTGCTCTTCGAGACAAACACCGAAGGACTCTATGGCGACGGCGGAGTAGAGGGCGCACACCTCATCTACCGCAGGGGTGAAACCGATGAGCGGCGCTACGACCTGCCAATCGATGGGTTCTTCCTCGCCATCGGCCACAAACCAAACTCGGACGTGTTCCGTCCATGGATTCAGACTGACGAGACGGGCTACATCATGACACAGGGCAACACTCCTTGCACCAACCTCCCAGGCGTATTTGCCGCTGGCGATGTTGCCGACCCGACCTACCGACAGGCAATTGTGGCTGCGGGCAGTGGCTGCAAGGCTGCAATGGAGGCAGAGAAGTATCTCGCCACTTTGGGAAATTAGGCAAAATGATGGGGCTAATGTGGCTTGGAACTTGTAGGGCTAATGGGGGCGTATGGTCTCATAGGCCTTATGTGTCTCATAAGTCCCGTTAGCCCCATTGGTCTTATTAACCCCATAAGTCCCATCCCCCCCCAAAAAAAAACTGTTAGATTGTGTAGTCTTTTGTTTGGTTGTGCGTCTAACGGATAAACTCACAATTCAAATAAAACAAGTATTATATGAACTTTTATCAACTTTACCGCCTCATCAGCAAGAACAAGAAACTTGCTATGAAGCGCCATCCTATGTTCGAGCAGAACAAGGTGGCGAAGGTGATGGGGTATATCTTTATCGCTTACTGGGCTGTCTGCCTGCTGATTGCTGGCGTGGCAATGGCAAACGGACTTGATGAAGGAGGCCGTGAAGCCTACGATGTAATCAATGGAGGCTTGATTTTCTTCCTTATCATTGACTTCTTTGGTCGTTTCGGAATGCAGGAGACACCGGCACAGGAGGTCAAACCGTATAGGCTTCTGCCGATAAAGACCAACTTCCTGCTCAACACATTCCTTGTGAAGATGGGACTCAGCGAAGGCAATCTCTTCTGGTTCTTCTTCTTTGTGCCGTTTGCCGTGATTACCATCTTGATGAAACCATTCTTCGGCTTTTTCAATTTCTTTGGCTACCTACTTGGCATCTGGCTCGTGTTCGTAGCAAATGGCTACTGGTACCTCTTGTGGCGTACCTTCATCAATCAGAAGATGGTTTGCATCCTCATTCCTGTTGCCATCTATGCCGCACTGATCTATTTCGGCATCATCGACGGCAGTTTCCTGTTCGACTCATCAATGGTATTTGCCAGGGGCTTCATCACTGGCAATGTGTGGAGTTTCGTTGGAGTACTGGCTGTCATCGCAGTGCTGTTCTTTGTAAACCGTATATTCCAGGACAAGTTCATCTATCAGGAAATATCCAAGCAGGAGAAAGTGAAGAAAGTGCGCTCACGCGAGATGTCTTTCCTCAACCGCTTTGGCCAGATTGGCGAGTACCTGAAACTTGAAATCAAGTCGGTACAGCGCAATTCCGTCGTACGCAAGCAGTTCATCACAGGCATCATCTGCATGCTGATGCTCTGTTCGCTCTTTGCATTCACTGATGCCTACAACGAAGGTTTCATGCGCACATTTGTCTGCTGCTACTGCTTCGCCTGTCTCGGTGTCATCACCCTGACATCGGTGATGTGTGTCGAGGGCAACTACATCGACGGACTGATGAGCCGCCGCGAGTCTGTGCTCTCACTGCTCAAAGCAAAATATCTGTTCAACTGTGCCATGATGATCATTCCCGTGCTGTTCATCATCTACCCGATATGTGAAGGCAAGGCCACGGTCATGGAGATGTTTGGCTGCCTGTTCTTCACCACAGGCGTCATCTTCCCGTTCCTCTTCCAGTTGGCAGTATATAACAATACTACCGTGCATCTCAACAACCAGTTGACAAAGAGCGGACGCAGCACCAAGGCACAGGTCTTTGTGTCCATGCTGGCAATGTTCGTACCGATGGGCATCATGTATGCGTTCATCGTTCTGTTCGACAAGGATATAGCAGGAACCATCTTGTGTGTCATCGGACTGGCAGGTTCGCTGGCTGCACCACTTTGGCTTCGAAACATTTATAAACGCTTTATGAATCACAGATATGAAAACATGGCAGGTTTCCGTCAAACTCGATAACATCAAGAAATCGTTTGGCGACAAGGTAGTACTCGACATTCCCGAATTCACCATCAATCAGGGTGACATCATGGGACTTGTAGGCAACAACGGAGCGGGCAAGACCACACTCTTCCGCATCATTCTCGACCTCCTTCAACCTGATAAGGGAGGACAGGCATCAATCAACGAATTTGTCACAAAGGACTGCGAGGACTGGAAGGACTTCACCGGAGCATACATCGATCCGGGTTTCCTCATCGACTATCTCACACCTGAGGAGTACTTCGCATTCATCGCAAAACTCAATGGCGTGGACCGTGACGAACTCGATGCCCATCTGCAAAAGTTTGACCATTTCATGGGTGGTGAGGTCATTGGGCAGAACAAACTGATTCGCAACCTCTCTGCCGGCAATCAGCAGAAGGTGGGCATCATTGCCGCTTTGCTGCATCAGCCGGGACTGCTCATCCTCGACGAACCGTTCAACTTCCTCGACCCATCGAGCCAGCTCGCCATGAAGCGCTTCCTTGAAGAGTATAACCGCGAGACTGGGGCAACCATCCTCGTGTCGTCGCACAACCTCTCTCACACTCTCGACATCTGCTCGCGTGTCACACTGCTCGAACATGGTCGCATCATCAAGGACTTCGACCATCTCGGCACGGACAACCGCCAGCCTGTAATCGACGAAATCCAGCACTATTTCGAAGATAATCAGTAATCAAGTCACACAAGTCACACAAGTTTCGCAGGTTTGACTTGCACGAAAGACAAAAGACGAATCGGAACTCCTCTCCTTTGTTATGATTATCAGAACCGACATAGCAAGTCAACCGACGACTTCTTGCCGTGGTGTCGCTGACATCATCCGCATTGTTATGGCCAGCCTTGTGCTGGTCATAATTGTTTGTGCCATGCCTTCGTGTTCGTCGCATCGCCATGTCATGTACAAGGGGCAGGACATGAACGAACTGGTGCGTGCCGCCAACCGTCTGGGATTTCCCATCGAGGCAGACGACGACTGGGCTCTGATGATTGAGGCTTCCACCTGGATTGGCACGCCGTATCGTCAGGGTGGCAACACACGCGCCGGTGTCGATTGCTCGGGTTTTACCTCCTATATATATAATAAGGTGTATGGCAAACAACTGCACCGTCGCAGTGCCGACCAGTATTTGCTCGACTGCCGTCCTGTGAAGCAGAGCAAACTGCGACAGGGCGACCTCGTCTTCTTCGACACCTCTTCATCCTCTGCCTCAAAAGACCGCAAATCGTCGAAGTCTGCACCCAACATCAACCACACTGGCATTTATCTGCGCGACGGAATGTTCATCCATGCCAGCAGTCATGGAGTCATGGTCGATCGACTTTCCAGCACCTACTACCAGCGCACATGGGTCGATGGTGGTAGGGTGAAGTGAATCCTCATTCGATGTGTTTGTGGCTTGAAAAATGTGGCATATTGTTCAAAAAGTCGAATAAATCAATCGTAAACACTACTTTTAGGCGAAAATATTTGGTCAGTTGCAGAAAAAGTTACACCTTTGCAGCGAGTTAATAAAAAGGAAAAGCCGAAAACCTTGTAAAAGAGTAGGCAAAACATTCATTTATTAAATGTAAGAATTATGAAAAAAATCATTCTTTCTGCTCTCGTAGCAGTATGTGCAATGACAGTTAACGCTCAGGTATGGGTAGGTGGTTCACTTGGTTTTGATGTTAAGGACTACGAAGGTTCTGATGAATCACAGAGCACAATTTCCCTCAAACCAGAAGTTGGTTACACTCTCAACGACAACTGGGATGTAGCTGTTGCTCTCGGTTTCACTTCTATTTCAAATGCCGGTGGTGTTAAGGACAAGAACTTGACAGAATTCACTATCAATCCTTATGCTCGTTACACATTTGCAAAGGCTGGCATCGCTTCTTTCTTCGTTGACGGTGGTATTTCATACGGAAGTGTTAAGCCAAAGGGTGGTGATGCACAGTCAACATTCACAATCTTGGTTCGTCCAGGTGTAAAGGTTGCTCTTTCTGAAAAGATCGGTCTCGTTTCTCACCTCGGAAGCTTAGGCTACAAGACAGTTGAAGATTCTTACAACGAGTTTGGTCTTGGTGTTGACAACATGGTTGACTTCGGAATCTATTTCGGTCTCTAATCAATAGTAATTAGGATACATAATACCGATTAATTCGGTCTGCCTGCACATCAGCTTGTGCAGGCTTTTTTGTTCATCCGACATTTCAAGTAATAGAAAAGTTACTTTTATTTCACAAGCGTCTGGAAGACGCTACCTCGCAGAACAGCTGTGTAAGGTAGCGTCTTCCAGACGCTCATTTAACGGATGTTCTCTCTTATCCCTGCACACCTCCACTACGGTTATGGTGTACAGGGTTATTGAGATGGCGACTTCCAGTCGCAAAATTTTCACACAGGTTTTATGCTCGCAGTAATTGCCACATCACTCCAAATGTCGGATGAACCTTATTTGTTGTTTACTTTCTCGTCGCTATCATGGCAAGTTGTAATGTTTTATTAGTTGCCATTGTGAACGAGATTGGAATTATAACTTTGCAGTTCACAGGTTCGCCATGCTGTGTGCCAGGTGCCCATTTTGCTGATTTCCATTCTTAGCTATGTGATGGTGCAGGAAAGTGATGATGCCATGTGCGTTGATGTTTTCCTTCGCGAGCGCTCATGTTTTCCTTCACGAGCGCTCATGTTTTCCTTCACGAGCGTACATGAATAATAAAAAGGTGTACACCTTCTTGTCGTTTGGTGTACACCTTTTCTGAAAAAGCTGTACACCTTTTTGCGGTAAGGTGTACACCTTTTTGTATTATCCTCCGCTCGATTGACCATTTACGAGTGCTCGCGAGCCAATTTATGAGCGGTCGGTAGGGAGTTTCTGATTACTTCACTACAACCTTTTTGCCATTTACAACATAGACGCCTGCTGGGAATGCAGAAATCTGACTTGCTGTGGCGTTAGTGGCAATGCGTGAACCTCCAACTGAATAGACATCAGCCTTTTCACCGTTGCGGAGAACTCCGTTGATGCCGGTAGCCTGACCGCCATCGAGGTGGTTGATGGTGAGCAATGGGCGTTCCATGCCTTCAACTTCGATGAAGCAGCGAGTAGCATAGAAACCGTTTGCCATGCCTGAGACATTGACGAATGCAGCTTCGGAGTTGTCGCGTGCAAGGATTCCATAGAGGCCGTCGCTTGCAGTCTGCTTCTGTGCACCTGCGAATGTCACCTTTGTGCCGGCATAGTCTGTGAATGAAACTGTGGCAGGGTTGTTGCGTACCAGTGCGCCGTCGGCAACAATCTGCTTGGTTGTGTTCTCGCCTGTGTAGTGGAGGATGTAAGGAGTGTTTGCCTTGATGCCTTCGGCCTTGCAGTCCTGGAAGTTGAGGCAGATGGTGCCTGCATTGTTTTCCACACCTACGAGGGCTTCCAGACGGCAGTCGTCACCGAATGCCTCTTCAATCTGTGCCTCGCTGAGGTCGAAAGGCAGACTGATGGTGTTCCATCCGTTGAAGACATAGCGGTTGACCTTGACATTGATGGTCTTGTTGTCATAGCGTGCGAGGTCTGTGCCAGCGTATGTGCTGAGATACAGGGTCTGGGCATTGACTGTGCCAGCGGTGCAGAGTGCAACAGCAGCAACTGCTAATGTGCGTAAAGTAGTTAGTTTCATAAGCAAAATGTTTTTTATGGTTTATATTGATTTGTCAGCGCAAAGATAATGAATTATTGGGATATGGTAAATACTAAATGTGTAATTATTTGCAAAAGATGTTGTTTTTGTGATGAATTAGGGACGATTTACTGTTTTTTTCGTATCTTTGCACGATATTTGAATAGCAAATAGGTTGATTGGCCATTGACACAAACGACTGAACAGCCTTATGACAACACAGAGCAACGGGATTATTTTTTACCCAAAAGTGTGAGTTTAATCCCGTTCACAGAGAATGCTGATGGCATTACAGAGTTCACAGAGCCATGCGGACACCCACACTCTGTGTCCTCTCTATGTGCTAAAAGCACGTTCTGTGAAAAGGTTTGGTAACAAAAGAAGAACAAACAGAAAACCTTCTCTGTGTTGAACTTGAACATTCAGTGCAACAACTAAACAACCCGACAACAAAACAACCAAGAATGAACTCAACTCAACTGACAAATAATCTGTACTTCAAGAAGCGTGCAAAGGCTGTAAGGAAGTACCTGAACCATGGCGAGCAAATTCAGATGAATGTGCTCCACTACCTCACAGATGCTGCCTCTGAAACGGAATGGGGCAAGGAACATGCATTTGGCGGAATCGAAAAGTATGAGGACTTTGCTGCCCGCGTGCCACTCAACACCTATGAGGAACTGAAAGGATTCATCCAGCGAATGCGCGAGGGTGAGGCCGATGTGCTGTGGCCTGGACAGGTCAACTGGTATGCCAAGTCGTCGGGTACCACCAACGACAAGAGCAAGTTCATCCCTGTGAGCAAGGAGGGCTTGCAGAACATACACTACCGTGGTGGACGCGACTGTGTGGCAACATATCTGCACAACAACCCTAACAGCCGCCTGTTCAGTGGCAAGAGCCTGATTCTCGGTGGCAGTCATGCTCCAAACCTCAATACACCAAACAGTCTGGTGGGTGACCTCAGTGCCATCCTCATTGAGAATGTGCCAAAGATGGTGGAGATGACCCGCATCCCGTCGAAGAGCGTGGCACTGCTCAGCGACTTCGAGGAAAAGCGCGACAAGATTGCCCGTGCTGCCATAGGAAAGAATGTGACCAACATCAGCGGTGTGCCATCGTGGATGCTGTCAGTGCTGCACCGTGTTCTGGAAATCAGTGGCAAGGAACGCATCGACCAGGTGTGGCCAAACCTTGAAGTGTTCTTCCACGGTGGAGTGGCATTCACTCCTTACCGTGAGCAGTACAAGAGCATCATCAAGAATCCAAACATGCACTATGTCGAGACTTACAATGCCAGCGAGGGCTTCTTCGGCATTCAGACCGAACCGTTCGATCCGGCAATGCAACTGATGCTCGACTACGGAGTGTTCTACGAGTTCATACCGATGAGCGAATTTGGCAAGGAAAACCCTACGGTGCTGCCTTTGTGGGCAGTTGAGCCCGATGTCAACTACGCCCTTGTCATCAGCACTTCGTGCGGACTGTGGCGCTACATCATCGGCGACACTGTGAAGTTCCTCCGTACCAATCCTTACAAGTTCATCATCACCGGACGCACCAAGCATTTCATCAACGCATTTGGCGAAGAACTCATTGTCGATAATGCCGAAAAGGGTCTGGAACAGGCTTGCATCGTCACCGGTGCACAGGTCAAGGACTACACAGCAGCCCCAATCTTCATGGACGAAAATGCCCAGTGCCGCCATCAGTGGATGATTGAGTTTGCCAAGGAACCGGCTGACCTCGATGAGTTTGCACTCATTCTCGACCGCTCGCTCCAGTCCATCAATTCCGACTACGAGGCAAAGCGTCACAAGAACATCACCCTTCAACCACTTGAAATCATCAAGGCTCCTACGGGGCTCTTTGACCTGTGGCTCAAACAGAAAGGCAAACTCGGCGGACAGCACAAGATTCCACGCCTCAGCAACAGCCGTGAGTACATTGACGAACTCATCGAATTGATAAGCAATGAAACAAAATCGTAAATACCGTTTCACACATATAGCCACACTGATGATGGTCGCAGCCGCTATGCTCGTAGTGGCTTGTGCCAGGATGGGAACACCCGATGGCGGACCCTTCGACGAGACTCCGCCACGCATTGTCTCCACATCGCCTGTCTATGGTGCTGTAAACGCAAACTCGAAGAAGGTCACACTCTTCTTTGACGAGAATGTCAAGATAACCAATGCCTCGGAAAAGGTCATTGTGTCGCCTCCACAGATTGAACAGCCCGAAATCGATGCCACAGGCCGACGCATCACCGTGCAACTGCTCGATTCACTCAAACCAGGACTGACCTATACCATCGACTTTGCCGATGCCATCGAGGACAACAACGAGGGCAACCCTCTGGGCGACTATGCGTTCACCTTCTCGACTGGCGACCACATCGACACCATGCAGGTGTCGGGCTATGTGCTTGATGCCAGCAACCTCGAACCCATCAAGGGCATCTCTGTCGGACTCTATTCGCTCGGCGACGATTCACTCGGACAGGCATTCTCTGACACCATCTTCCGCACACAGCCGTTCCAGCGCATTTCGCGTACTGACAGCCGTGGGCACTTCGTCATCAAGGGCATCGCACCTGGCTACTACCGTGTCTATGCACTGCAAGACCAGGACCAGACATACACTTTCAGTCAGAACAGCGAGATGATTGCCTTCTCCGACCGCGTCATCACACCTTCGTTCCGTCCCGACATCCGTCCCGACACCGTCTGGCACGACTCCATCCACTACGACTCCATCGTGTGGAAACCATACACACATTTCTTCCCTGACGACATCACGCTGTTAGCATTCAGTCGTCCGTTCGACGAGGTACATCTGCTCAAACGCGAACGCCAGAAACTACGCAGTTTCAGCGTCTATTTCACTGGTCGCCAGGACAGTCTGCCACGCCTGCGAGGACTCAACTTCGATGACAACGATGCCTTCTGCATCCAGTCGTCACACAACAACGACACCATCACCTACTGGATTCGTGACTCGCTCATCTACAACCTCGACACACTCACTGCCGAATACTCCTACTATGCAACTGACACACTCGGACAGTTGCAACTCACCACCGACACACTCGATTTCGTGTCGAAACAGACCAAGGCAAAGTACGAAAAGGAACGCCTTGCAGCATTTGAGGAGTGGGCAGACCAGTACCGTGAAGACTTCCGCCGTGAACACCGCGAAGACCGTGACGAAAACGGCAAACGCATAAAATACAAGGACGAGAACATCGAGGTGCCACCGATGCCTGAGACCTTCCTTGATGTCAAGGTCAGCAGCACCTCGCTCGACCCCGACCGCAACATCGACTTCACATTCGTCGAACCGATTGACACCGTCCGTGCCGATATGTTCCACCTGTCGCAGAAAGTCGATTCCACACTCACCCCATGCGAATTCCTCATCGAACCATTGCCCGATGCCTATGGCAAATATCGCCTCTATGCCGAATGGCAGCCCGACTCGAAATACGAACTCGTGGTTGACACCGGTGCCGTGGTCAACATCTACGGACAGCGCATGGCTGGCATGAAGAAGGACATCACAGTGCCGAAACTCGACACATACAGCACATTGTTCCTCACATTGCAGGGAGCCGACACCAGTGCCGTGGTGCAGTTGCTCAATGCGTCCGACAACATGGTGAAGGAGCAGAAGGTGGTCAACGGCAAGGTCGATTTCTATTTCATCAAACCAGGTGAATACTACCTGCGAATGTTCTACGACCACAACGGCAACGGAGTCTGGGACCCGGGCAACTACGACAACCATGTGCAGGCAGAGGAGACATTCTACTATCCCACCGCCTTCACCCTCAAAGCAAACTGGGATGTCAGCCAGACATGGAACCCGTCGTCAACTGCCATCTATCGCCAGAAACCAGCCAAGATAACGAAACAGAAACCTGACAAGGAGAAGCAGAAGGTGAGCAAGAACGCTGAACGCGAAGCAAAGAAAAGGAGTGAAAAGTGAAGAGTGAAAAGTGAAGAGTGAAGAGCGAAAAGTGAAAAGTGAAGAGTGAGAAAATGGAATCAATCAACAACACATACCATAAGTCACAGCGCCTGTGCCACATAGCACTTCTGCTGATAATCCTGATGACAGGAGCCGCCGACCGTGCCGATGCACAGTGCAAATATCCCAACACAGCATTCAATCCGGGCGAGTACCTCAACTACGACCTCTACTTCAACTGGAAGTTTGTGTGGGTGAAATGCGGCGAGACCCGTTTCTCCGTCACCAATTCCACCTATCAGGGCAAGAAGGCACTGCGCACAGACATACTCTTCCGCTCCAACAAGGCATGCGAGAAGTTCTTCCCAATGCGCGACACACTCATCAGCTACACCACAGCCGACCTCGTGCCGCTCTATTTCCGCAAGGGCGCATTCGAGGGCAAACGCTATACGGTCGATGAAGTGTGGTACACCTATCCCGGTGGCGACCGCACCCACATGAAGCAGCTCTTTCGCGACCCCGACGGCGACATCCTCCGACACGAGACCGACTGCGACGAGTGTGTGAACGACATGCTCAACATCCTGCTCCTTGCCCGTTCGCGCGACTACACCAACTTCAAGGAAGGACAGCGTATGCAGTTTCGCATGGTCACCGGCAAGCGACTGAGCAACCAGACGCTCATCTTCAAGGGGCGTGAGAAATTCAAGGCAAACGATGGCCACACCTATCGCACACTCGTCTTCTCCCTCCTCAACGACAAGGAAAAACGGGAGAAGGAACTCCTGCGCTTCTACATCACCGACGACGAAAACCATCTGCCCATCCGCATCGACTTCTATCTGAAATTCGGAGTTGCCAAAGCTTATTACCGCGATGGCCGTGGCATACGCAATGCCATGACGGCAAGGATAAAGTGAAAAGTGAAGAGTGAAAAGTGAAGAGTGAAAAAATGGAATCAATCAACACAGAGAAGGTTCGGTTTTATCTTATTTATGAACCTTCTCACAGAGTGTGCCCTCGGCACATGAAGAGGACACGGAGTGTAGTTGCCCGCATGGCTCTGTGAACTTTGTAATGCCAC
>JAGHSZ010000018.1 GCA_018065565.1 Candidatus Colivivens caballi | reverse complement strand
TCCAAGGAAGCTGCCTAACCACTATTCTTTGTGTTCTTATTCCGATGATAGTTTCCGAGGCTATTCAGACGAACGCAAATAATAGTCAATGCGCGTTATTTATAAAAAGTATGTATTTGTTTTAGCTCTTTCTGTTTCGTTTTTGATTGAATTATTGTTTGTTATTTATTCATGATGTCCGAAGACGGAGTATGTGATATGTTCTGTGCAAACAATGCCTTGCAATGTCCTTGCTGCCATTTTGCGAATGCAAAAATAATGATTTTTTCTTTATGAAGTATGAATCAATAGTGTAAATTGTTTGAAATGCTGGTGAAAAAGGTTGCTTTGCTCTCTTTTTGCAATTTAGGTGATCAAAACAACCATTCAGGAGTGGTGTGCCGTGTATTAAATGTTAGAGAATATTAAAAGCATTGTTTTTTGAGAGAAAAGTTTGGTTGATTGGGATTTGTTCTGTATTTTTGCAGAGCAAATGTGTAGTTGACACGAATAATAAAGTAACAGTTCAACAAAAATAACCTTAATAGAACAACGAATTATGAGAATCATTGGAAACATCTTTTGGCTGCTGTTCGGTGGATTAGAGGCAGCTATCGGCTATTTCACGGGTAGTCTTGCTATGGCGATTACTATCATCGGCATTCCTTGGGCTTTGCAGACTTTCAAGGTAGGCTTGCTTTGCCTGTGGCCTTTCGGAGCAAATATTGAAGAGGATGAGTCGTCAACGGGATGCATACGCATACCGATGAACATCATTTGGTTCATCTTCGGCGGCCTTTGGGCATGGATCTGTCATGTGTTCTTCGGATTGCTGCTGTGCATCACCATCGTTGGTATTCCTTGGGGTAAGCAGCATTTCAAGTTGGCAAAACTTTCGGTTGCTCCGTTTGGCAAGAAAATTGACTTGAACTTTTAATGTGTTAACTTCATTTTACTTGGAATGTGCGGCGAACTGCATCGAAGTCGATGTGTTTGTCGCATATTTCTGTTTGTATTGTTCCCTGCTGGCAGAGCTGTGCTGGGGTTCCGATGGTCAGTTGTGAGTCGCGGTTCATAAGCCAGATGTTGTCAGCCGTTTGCAGTGCAAGGTCGATGTCGTGGATGCTGAGCAGGACGGTCTTCTTCATGTCATGTGCCAGACGACGGAGGAGCAACATCGTGCTTACTTTGTTGGGATAGTAGAGGAAGGCTGTTGGCTCGTCGAGCAGTATGACTGGTGTCTGCTGCGCAATGGCTTTGGCTATCATCACCTTCTGCCGCTCGCCGTCGCTCAGTGTGTCGATTGCCTGGGCGGACAGGTGGCTGACTCCGACCATGTCGAGGCATTCGTCAACAATCCGTTTGTCCTCCCGTCGGAGTCGTCCCCAGAAACCAGTGTAAGGCATGCGCCCCATGGCTGCGACATCGTATGCCGAAAGGTTGTGAATCTGCGTGTTGCCGGTCAGCACAATGCTGATGAGCCGGGACAACTGGGCTGGCGAGTAGGTGGTGATGTCACAGCCAGCGATGCAGACCTTGCCGCTGATGGCTGGCTGAAATCCTGCAATGGTGCGCAGCAGGGTCGATTTGCCGACACCATTGGGACCGATGAGGCATGTCAGTTCACCTTCGTTCAACCGTGCATTGAGCGAATGACTGACGACCTTGTCGTTGCCTGATGTGTGGTAACCTGTGGTGAGTTGTTTCAGTTCTACCATTCGTTTGGAAGATTAGGGTTTGGAGATTTCTTTTTTGAAAATAATAACCATTTCCACACAGAGAAGGTTTAGTTTTATCTCTATTTCAAACCTTTTCACAGAGTGTGCCTGTGGCACATGGAGAGGCACTGAGTGCTGGTGTCCGCATGGCTCTGTGAACGGGATTAATTTATGCTGTTAGCTGTTGGCCGTTAGCTGTTTGCCATTAGCCGTTAGCCATTATTTAGGCTGTTAGCTGTTAGCCATTAGCCATTGGCTTCTCTTCACTTTCACTTTTCACTCTTCACTTTTCACTCTTCACTTGCGTAGCACCCATGCTAATGGCTAACGGCTAATGGCCTAAATTTTAAGGTTTATCCGCCTGTTATTGCTTTGATGCCGTGCATGGCGAATTGACTGACGCAGCGTTGCAGGGTGGATTCTGACGGAGTTGCCATTGCGATGTTTGCGGGGTTGTAAACGGTGCCGAGCCTGTCGTGCTTGCCTTTCCCTGTGTCGTGATAGGGCAGAAGGTTCACTTGCTGTGGCGGGGTGGGGAGTGAGGCGAGGAATGATGCCGTCTGCTCGATGTTGTTTTCGTCGGCATTGATGCCTTCGATGAGTGGTATGCGTATCCAAAACGGCTTGTGTGCCTCTGCCAGATGCCGTATGTTGGCAAGTATCGACGCATTTGGAACCCCTGTGTGTTTCAGGTGAATGTCGGAATTCATGTGCTTGATGTCGATGAGCAATAGTTCGCATTCAGCTGCAACTGCATCGACCACATGCTGCTGCGCATACAGTGAAGTGTCGATGCATCGGTGAAAGCCGCGCTTGCCCAACTCCCGCAGTATTTCGAGTGTGTCGGCATGGTGCAGCAATGGTTCGCCACCGCAGATGGTTACGCCTCCGTGGTGGCTGTCCTCCATCACCTTGCGTTCTTTCTCGATGATGTCCATCAGCTGGTCCATCGTCCACTGCTTGCCAGCCATCTGTCGGGCGAGGGTAGGGCACACCTCTGCCGCTTCCTCATCGGTCAACCCCATACATGATTTGCAACCGATACACTTCTTGCGTGTGAACATCATTTGCGGCTGGCTGCTGATGCCTTCGGGGTTGTGACACCACACGCAGTGGAGCGGGCAGCCTTTCATGAAGATGGTGGTGCGGATGCCAGGGCCATCGTTGATAGCAAAGCGCTTTATGTCGAACAGTCTAAAACTCATTGTTCTCGGTTCGTGCGATGATTTCGTTTTGTAGTTGCGTAGTCATGTCATTGAAGTAGTCGCTGTAACCAGCTACACGCACAAGCAGGTCGCGATAGTTGTCAGGGTGCTGCTGGGCATCGAGCAGGGTGTCGGTGTCAACTATGTTGAACTGAATGTGATGGCCACCGAGCGAGAAGTATGTGCGGATCAGGGATGCCAGTTTCTTCAAGTCCTCGTCGCGCTTCATCAGTCCGGGTACGAAACGCACATTGAGCAAGGTGCCTCCCGACCGTGTCTGGTCGAGTTTGCCTAATGACTTGATGACGCTCGTTGGTCCCTGACAGTCGCTTCCGTGCGAAGGACTTGTTCCGTCGCTTATTGCGAAGTGGGCAAGTCGGCCGTTAGGAGTTGCGAGACAGACGCTTCCGAAGTAGTTGTGGCAAGTGGTTGAAAGCATGTTGAGCTGAGTCTTGCCTCCTCGTGTGTTTGGATGCCCCTCAATGGCAGTGACAAGATCATTGTAAATGCGTACGGCTATGTCGTCGGCATAGTCGTCATCATTGCCGAAGAATGGGGTGTGGTTGCGTATGTACTGACGCATCTTTTCCTCTCCGTCGAAGTTCTTTGCCATGGCTGCCATCACTTCGTCCAATGAATAGCGATGGTCTTCATACACATGCTTTTTCAGTGCTGTGAAGCAGTCGGTGAGTGTGCCAAGACCAGTACACTGGATGTATGTGGTGTTGTAGCGTGCTCCGCCTGAATAGTAGTCCTTGCCATTGCGTATGCAGTCGTCGATGAACAGACTCAGGAATGTGGCTGGCGCATAGAGTGAGAACATGCGCTCGATGTAGTTGTTGACGGCAAGTTTCATGTTGACGAAATGCGTCATTTGCTTGTGCCATGCCTCGTATAACTGCTCAAACGAGGTGAACTGACGCGGGTCGCCAGTTTTCAGTCCCATAGCCTTGCCGGTGTTCGGGTCGATGCCGTTGTTCAGAGTTATTTCGAGTATCTTTGGTGTGTTGAGATATCCAGTCAGCAAATATGCCTCCTTGCCGAATGCGCCCACTTCGATACATCCCGAGCATCCGCCTTCGTTTGCGTCAGCCTGACTCTTGCCCTGACGCATGAGTTCCTTGGTGTAAACATCGGGATTGAACACGGACGGGTAGCCGAATCCCTGACGGATGACTTTGCAGCCAGCAATGAGAAACTCGTCGGGAGTCTTCTTGCTGATGTGGATGGAAAGGCCTGGTTGCAGTTGGTGAAGCTCTTCCTGAATTTCCAGCATGATGTAGGACAGTTCGTTTGAACCATCTTCGCCGTCACGCGTGACACCGGCGATGTTGATGTTTGTGAAGTCGTTGTAAGTACCCGATTCGAGTGCTGTGACTCCGACCTTTGGTGGTGCAGGCTGATTGTTGAACTTAATCCACAGGCACGAGAGCAGTTCCTTGGCAACCTCGCGCTTGTCATCACCTTTCATCTGCTGATAGAACGGCCAGAGATGTTGGTCAATGTGACCAGGGTTCATGCTGTCCCAGCCATTGAGCTCAGTGACTGTGCCGAGATGGACGAACCAATACATCTGTATGGCTTCCCATAAGTCGCGAGGCGCATGCGCCGGTACCCATCGGCACACTTCGGCTATCTTCTGCAATTCTGCCTTGCGCTTGGTGTCCGTGCATTCGTTCATCATCTGCTCGGCGAGTTCGGCATGGCGCTGGGCGAAGAGTATGGCAGCGTCGCAGGAAATGTCCATTGCCGTGAGTTCCTGCTGGCGGTCAGTGGCTTCGGGGTCGTTGATGAAGTCGAGCCGTGCGAGTTCTTCGGCTATCATCTGCTTGCAGTCGAGCAGACCTCGATGGTACATCTTTCCGTCCATGGCTGTATGGCCGGCTGCTCGCTGCTCCATGAATTCGGTGAACACGCCTGCATGATAGGCCTCGTCCCACTCACGGCTTACATGACTGAATATGCGTTCGCGCTGTGTCTTGCCTTTCCAGAATGGGATGACTTCGCGCTCGTAAGTGTCGATGTCAGCCTGTGAAATGAAATATGGTTGCAGTTCGCGTGTGTTGAGCACATGGAGGTCTTCAACCGAGTGACAGGTCAGTTCGGGAAATGTGGGCACTGCCTTTGGCATTGGCCCGCGTTCGCCGACTATGAGCTCGTCGTCACCGATGTATATTGTTTTCTTCTTGCATATCTCGTAGAAGTTCTTTGCACGCAACACGGCAATGGGCCATCGTCCTTCCTCGCGCTTATAGAACTCCGTCTCAATGAGCGCGCGCTCGATGGTCAGTGTGGTCGGCGTGTCGATGCTTTGCTGTCTTAACCGTCTGATGCGGTCGTTCATGCCCCCGTCGTTTTCGGGGTGAGTTGGTGAAAAATTCATTGCTTGGCGGGACTTAAAAATGAAGATACAGCTGTTTGAGTTTTCTTTTCAATGTGCAAAGGTAATAAATAATATGCAATCCATCCTCTGCTGTTTCGAATTATTTGTGTATAAAATGCTTGGGTTTCATAAAAACTTTGTATCTTTGTCACCGATTATGATATTTGCGAAAGCATAATAATTGATACAAGTTTCGCCAGCTCAACTTGCACGACCGAATGACTGAATGTCATGAGGTTTGCGACGACTCGGCGTTTATGCCGACAAAGGAGTTCCCCTACGAATCGATATTTCGCGAAGCTCAATATCTACAAAGATACCCAGTAGGTTCTGAGTGTGCGAAGAACCGATAAGTAGCGAAGCGATAAGTAACGAAGTGGAGGCCTAATGGCACTCCTTTGTGGAGATAAACCTCCAGTCGTCGCAAACGAAGATACTCAATCTTCGTCGTAGCCCGAAAGGGCGATTCGTCAACTGAGCAAGAACTTGCGAAAATTGAATTAATTTATATAAATATATGAACAGGGAACAACTGAAAAAGGAAATCCGTCGCATCGCTGCGGAGAAGAATGCCGTCATCATGGCACACTATTACACCGATGCCGAAGTACAGGACATTGCCGACTTTGTTGGCGACTCGCTGGCGCTGGCGCAGCAGGCTGCAAAGACCGATGCTGACATCATAGTGATGTGTGGCGTTCATTTTATGGGTGAAACTTGCAAGATTCTTTGTCCGCAGAAGAAGGTGCTGGTGCTCGACCTCAATGCTGGTTGCTCGCTTGCTGACAGTTGTCGCGCTGACGACCTGGCTGCCTTTAAGAATGAACATCCTGGATATAAGGTTGTGAGCTATGTGAACACCACTGCCGCAGTCAAGGCGCTTTCGGATGTGGTGGTGACAAGCAGCAATGCACGCAAGGTGGTTGACAGCTACCCAAAGGACGAAAAACTCATATTTGGCCCTGACAAGAATCTTGGCGCATACATCAACGGCGTGACTGGTCGCTCAATGCTGCTCTGGGATGGCGGATGCCATGTGCACGGACGCTTTTCGCTCAATGCCATCAACGATCTGAAAGCACAGCATCCCGAGGCAAAGGTGTTGGTGCATCCTGAATGTCCAAAGCCGATTCAGATGGTTGCCGACGAAATCGGTTCGACTGCCGGTCTGCTGAAATATGCAATCGAGTCGGATGCACAGGAGTTTATTGTGGCTACTGAATGTGGCATCTTGCACAAGATGCAGTTGGCTTGTCCCGACAAGAAGTTCTATCCTGCTCCACCTGAACCAGCTGACGGTGAGGCGTGCCAGTGCAACGAGTGCAGCTATATGCGACTCAACACTCTGGAAAAACTCCATTCTGCACTCGTCACCGAACAACCTGAGATATTTGTCGATGCTGATGTGGCTCGTGAGGCCATCAAACCTATTAACAAAATGCTTGACCTGAGCTGATGAAAACAGTTGCTGCATTGGTGTCGGGCGGAGTGGACTCTGCCGTGAGTGTGCATCTGCTGAAAGAGCAGGGCTACGACCCACACCTTTTTTATATAAAGATAGGTCCGGAGGAGGACAAGGAGTGGAACTGCACTTCCGAAGAGGATGTGGAGATCTGTCAGTGGCTTGCGCGAAAGTATGGCTGCCGCTTCGATGTGGTTGACCTGCATCACGACTACTGGGAGAAAGTGGTGGGCTACACCATGGAAAAGGCCCGCCAGGGACTGACTCCGAATCCCGATGTGATGTGCAACAAATTCATCAAGTTCGGCTGCTTCGAGGATGTGGTGGGCAAGGACTTCGACTTGACCGCAACGGGGCACTATGCCACCACCGAGGTCGATGCCGACGGTCGCACATGGCTCTGCACAAGTCCCGACCCAGTGAAGGACCAGACCGACTTCCTCTGCCAGGTGAATTCGCTCCAGGTGTCTAAACTGATTTTCCCCGTAGGGCATCTCCTGAAACATGAGGTGCGCGACATTGCCGACGGGGCTGGGCTGCTCAATGCGCGGCGCAAGGACAGTCAGGGCATCTGCTTCCTTGGCAACATCGATTTCCGCGAGTATGTCAGGCGTTATCTTGGCGAAAACCCGGGTGATGTCCGCGAACTGGAAACCGGCCACAAGATTGGCACCCACCAGGGGCTGTGGTTTTACACCATCGGACAGCGCAAGGGACTGGGCTTCGGCGGCGGTCCGTGGTTCGTCGTGAAGAAAAACCTGAAACGAAACATCTTGTTCGTCAGTCATGGCTACGAACCCGATAAAGTGTTCAAGGACCATGTGAAGATGACCGATTTCCATTTCATCACCAAACCGTTTGGAGCAGATGAAGCCACGGCTGACAATCCGCTGCCTGTGACATTCAAGATTCGGCACACACCTGAATTCTCCAATGGCATGGTACACCGTGATGCCGATGGATACTGGCATTTGCAGTCCGATGTAAAAATACACGGAGTTGCCCCTGGACAGTTCTGCGTGCTCTACGACCAGAACCATCACCGTTGCTATGGCAGTGGCGAGATAATCTGATAAGACAAGGAAAAAAACTTATGCCGTCCGGCAAGTGCTTGCAGCGTAGTCTGTTAACACTTGCTGGACGGCTGTTTTTCGACATTATCGACATACTTATCAACACCCTTGTTGAATACTTTTGCCGGTTTGCTGCCCGTGTCACATAGAAAAACACTACCTTTGCATTCCGAAAAATCAAGATACATCTCGACATGCCAACAAATACAACAAATAAACGAACCGGAACACACCGTACAAAGACCGAACAGCCAATCGTGGTAAATGAAATCGGCCGCCAGCAACCGCAGGCGGTGGATTTTGAGGAAGCGGTCATTGGCGCGTGCCTCATCGAAAAGGATGCACTGGGACTGGTCAGCGACATACTGCGCCCGGCTTCATTCTATGAAACCAAGCATCAGCTGATTTTTCAGGCAATGCAGCAACTGGCGGCCGACAACAAACCTGTGGACATCCTCACCGTCACCAATCAACTTCGTGCAAATGGTGACCTTGAAGGAGCGGGGGGAGTTTATTACATTGCCGAACTGAGCCAGAAGGTGCTTTCCTCGGCGCATATCGAGTTTCATGCACAGATCATTGCACAGAAAGCACTGGCACGACACCTTATTACATATGCCAGTGGTTTGCTTCGTAATGCATTCGACGAAGGTCAGGACATTCAGGAACTGATGCAGCATGCCGAAGGTGAACTCTTCGAACTGTCGAAAAACAACATGAAGAAGGACTTCACGCAGATCGACCCTGTCATCCGTGAAGCATATTCGATGTTGCAAAAAGCCGCTGCCAACGATGGCGGTCTTTCTGGTATTCCTTCTGGTTTCGACAGCCTCGACGAAATCACAAATGGCTGGCAGAAGTCCGACCTGATTATCATTGCTGCCCGTCCGGCGATGGGTAAGACTGCTTTCGTGCTTTCGATGGCGAAGAACATAACCGTGAACTATAAACGCCCAGTTGCCATGTTCTCGCTTGAAATGTCGAATGTGCAGCTGGTCAACCGACTTATCGTCAATGTGTGCGAAATTTCGGGTGAAAAGATTCGTAGCGGTAAACTCACCCCTTATGAATGGGAACAGCTCGACCAGAAAATCAATGACCTCAACGGTGCACCTTTATATATAGACGACACACCGTCGCTGTCAGTCTTTGAACTCAAAACAAAGGCGCGGCGACTGGTGCGTGAACACGGTGTCGAACTAATCATCATCGACTACCTGCAACTGATGAACGCATCAGGAATGAGCTATAACAGCCGTCAGGAAGAAGTGTCAACCATTTCTCGTTCCCTCAAACAACTCGCAAAGGAACTCAACATCCCTATCATCGCGCTGTCGCAGTTGAACCGTGGAGTGGAAAACCGTCCTGCAACCGAGGACAACCCCGACAACAAGCGTCCACAACTTTCCGACTTGCGTGAATCAGGTGCCATCGAACAGGATGCCGACATGGTGTGCATGATTCACCGACCAGAATACTATCACCTCTACAAAGACCAGCAGGGACGCTCGACAAGGGGAATGGCTGAAATTATCATCGCAAAGCACCGTAACGGTAAGGTCGGAGATGTCACATTGCGCTTCGTGAGCGACTTCGCCCGCTTCGCCAATCCTGACGACTCATCATTCATCATACCAGGAACAGAGGAGACCATCATGTCGTCAATGAATACCGCCGAGGTCGATGCTTCACAAATTGCCGGCATTCCACCGCTGCCTGACGAAGTTGCGCCGTTCTGATCGAAATTAGAAAGAAAAATATAACTTGGTGCGAGAATTACCAAGGATTGAATGAAAAAATACATTTTCTCACTTTATCAATTTGTTTTCCCGTGAGTGCTTGTTGCGACAACAAGTGCTCACATTTTTTATAGATTTAACCCCATAATCCCCCTTCGAAACTATGAAAACAAGGAAAATTTACCAAAAAATGAAAAAAAACTGCAAATGTCTTTGGTAGGTCAGAAAAAAGTACTACCTTTGCACTCGCTTTCGAAAAGGAACTACTTCGAGAATGGCAAATCGGGCGTTTAGCTCAGCTGGTTTAGAGCATCTGCCTTACAAGCAGAGGGTCGGCGGTTCGAATCCGTCAACGCCCACGAAATACATTTGGCTCGCTAGCTCAACTGAATAGAGCATTTGACTACGGATCAAAAGGTTATAGGTTTGAATCCTATGCGAGTCACACAAGAAAGAGATGTAAAGAGATACATCCGAAACATTGAAATCTTGAATCCATAAAGTGTCGGGCATATTCCAGAGTGGCCAAATGGGGCAGACTGTAAATCTGCTGGTTTTCACCTTCGGTGGTTCGAATCCATCTGTGCCCACACTATTGTAAGATAGGACCCATTCCTATCGTTACCAGTGCAAGTGAGGTTACTGCCTCATCCACAAGTCTGCGGAAGTAGCTCAGTTGATAGAGCACTAGCCTTCCAAGCTGGGGGTCGCGGGTTTGAGCCCCGTCTTCCGCTCACACATTGCACAATTCGCCTCTTTAGCTCAGTTGGCCAGAGCACGTGATTTGTAATCTCGGGGTCGTTGGTTCGAATCCGACAAGAGGCTCACTTCATCGAAGTGTCAATTTACTTTGACATCGACATGAACAATTATCTATGGAGAGGTGGCGGAATGGTAGACGCGCTACTTTGAGGGGGTAGTGGGCTAAGCCCGTGTGAGTTCGAGTCTCATCCTCTTCACGATAATATAAAAACGCTTCAGTAGCTCAGTTGGTTAGAGCACATGACTGTTAATCATGGGGTCGTTGGTTCAAGCCCATCCTGAAGCGCTAATGCATCCTTAGCTCAGTTGGTAGAGCACCTGACTCTTAATCAGGGTGTCCAGGGTTCGAGCCCCTGAGGATGTACTTTGGAGAGATGGTAGAGTGGTCGATTACAACGGTCTTGAAAACCGTCGTACCGAGAGGTACCGGGGGTTCGAATCCCTCTCTCTCCGCAGAGTCACCTTGCAAATCGATGATTTGTAAGGTTTTTTTATTTTTAGAGGTTAAGTAGTACACCCAAGTAGTTCCCCATGCACAAAATAATGTTTTTTTGTACATATTTATTTCACATGTTCAATAAAATCAAATGAAATGGAGATTAAGCGCGATTTATACCTTCAACAGTCAATGGTGTCGAATAAAATGCTTATCTTTGCAGCGATATTGCATAATAGAATAATCGTAAATCAAATATATCATGGAACTAATGTTGCTATTCGGTATTGTAATTGTTGTGTCCCTTGGTGCGGCTTATTGGGCTGACCATACATGTGATGGAGAAGATGAGGGTCAGTGGAAAAATACTGGGGACAAATGATTGAAAAATGCAAAAAAAATCGTACTTTTGCATTATGAACATGCTTGAACAATTAGCCCGTTTGGTTCT
>JAGHSZ010000002.1 GCA_018065565.1 Candidatus Colivivens caballi | reverse complement strand
AAACAGCAAGATGCCGAAAGAAAGCCAAAAGCGGCGAAAAGTTTATTTAAGCACATCAGCTATATTGTTTATTGTAACGGTGAATTTATAGAACCCACCTTAATACATACAAATATGACAATAGCAAATGTTAATATAGAAGTAACTCAATGCGATATGAAACGAAAACTGATGCTGTGGATTGTACCGCTGATGGTGGTTTTGATGATGGTTGGCTGTGCTGGCAATACGACAACTGACAACTCAATACAGAGGGGTGACCTGCTGTTTGTGTCGCTTCCGATGGACTATCGTCTTGGCGACTCTGCCTATGTGCCACAGTCGAAGGAGAAAAACTACATACATGTTGCCATCATCGATGTTGATGACAGTGGGGAGACCTGGATAATCGATGCAACAATAAAGCGCGGTGTTGACCGCTACCCAGTCGATTCGTTCCTCTGCGATTTTATGCTTCGCAGTGGAAAACTTCCCGAAATGGATGTGATGCGTTTGGAGGACAACAGCCGTGTGGATGAATATGTGGAAAATGCCATGAAGTATATAGGTGAGAAATACGACACGGAGTTCACCATCGACAATGGCGCCCACTATTGCAGCGAACTGGTCTATGACTCATACACCGATGGCGAAGAGCATCCGTTCCAACTGGTTCCACTCGATTTCGGTTTTGACCATGGTGAAGTGCCGGGGTACTGGACTGCCATTTTCAGCCGAATCGGCAGCGACATACCACAAGGACGGACGGGTATATGGCCTTCCGACATGATAAAATCTACTTGCCTGAAACCTGTAAATGCTAAAATAATAGATGTGGCAAAGGAAAAACCTCACCGACGATAAATTATTCGCCATTCGATGTGCCTAATTCCTAATTATTTCGTAACTTTGCAAAACATTATTTTGTAACTTCGCCTAAGAACGAACTGACGCAACCCCTGAATGACGATGGGGCGGCGTGTGACGGGTTCGGCGCTTGTGGCATTTAATAAATAAGACTATATGGGATTTTTCAATTTCTTCACCAAACAAAAGAAAGAAACTCTGGACAACGGACTCGCCAAGACCAAGGAAAGCGTGTTCGGCAAGATTGCCCGTGCCGTGGCAGGTAAGTCACATGTGGACGATGATGTGCTCGACAACCTTGAAGAGGTGCTGGTGACAAGCGATGTGGGCGTGGAGACTACGCTGAAAATCATCGAACACATCCAGGAACGAGTGGCTCGCGACAAGTATGTCAGTACATCGGAACTGAACAACATCCTGCGTGAAGAAATTGCAAAACTTCTCACTGAGAACAATACCGACGACACCGAAGGATTCAACATCCCAGAGGTGGGCAAACTGACTGATGCCGAAGGACGGCATCTGCCTTATGTCATACTCGTGGTTGGCGTGAACGGAGTGGGTAAGACCACAACCATTGGAAAACTGGCGTACCAGTTTAAGGAAGCCGGCTACAAGGTGGTGCTCGGTGCTGCCGACACCTTCCGCGCAGCAGCAGTCGAACAACTCTGCATCTGGGGCGAGAGAGTAGGGGTGCCAGTGGTTAAGCAGCAGATGGGCAGCGACCCTGCCTCTGTCGCATTTGACACACTCAGTTCTGCCATAGCAAACAATGCCGATGTGGTACTTATCGACACGGCAGGCCGTCTGCACAACAAGGTCGGACTGATGAATGAGTTGACCAAGATTAAGAATGTGATGAAGAAACTCATCCCGACGGCTCCAAACGATGTGATGCTGGTGCTCGACGGCTCTACCGGACAGAATGCCTTTGAACAGGCACGCCAGTTCACTGCCGCTACTGATGTCACTTCGATGGCAATCACAAAACTCGACGGCACAGCCAAGGGTGGGGTGGTCATCGGCATCAGCGACCAGTTCCGCATACCAGTGCGATACATCGGACTGGGTGAGGGTATGGAAGACCTCCAACCATTCAACCGCCGCCAGTTTGTCGATTCACTCTTCAAAAATGAAAAATGAGACGAAACACAGTTGACATCATAACACTGGGGTGCTCGAAGAACCTTGTTGACTCCGAGCGCCTGATGGCTCGTCTGGCAAACTTAGGCTACGAGGTGACTCACGACAGCGACAATCCACGGGGTGCCATTGCTGTCATCAACACCTGTGGCTTTATCGGCGATGCAAAGGAGGAGTCCATCAACATGATTCTGGAATTTGCACAGGCAAAGGACGAGGGACGACTCGACCGCCTCTATGTGATGGGGTGCCTCAGCGAACGCTATTTGAAGCAACTCGGTCGCGAGATACCACAGGTTGACCGGTTCTATGGCAAATTTGACTGGGACGGCATCGTGGACGAACTCCGTGCGCTGAGTCCTGTACAAGGGGCAGAGGTGGAGACTGCTGACGGCAGAGTCATCACCACACCGTCACACTATGCGTACCTGAAAATCAGTGAGGGATGTGACCGCCACTGTGCCTATTGTGCCATTCCAATCATGACAGGCAAGCACAAGAGCCGCTCGAAGGAGGATATCCTCAGCGAAGTGGAATATCTGGTCGGTCAGGGCGTGAAAGAGTTTCAAGTCATTGCACAGGAACTCACATACTATGGAGTTGACCTCTACCATAGTCGGGAGATTGCAGATCTTATCGACCGGATGGCCAAGATAAAGGGCGTGAAGTGGATTCGTCTGCACTATGCCTACCCACATCAGTTCCCGATGGAACTTCTTGATGTGATGCGTCGTCACCGCAATGTCTGCAAGTACCTCGACATCGCTCTTCAACACATCAGCACATCGGTGCTCACCAATATGCGCCGCAATGTGACCAAGGAGGACACCTACCGGCTCATCGAACAAATCCGCAAGGCTGTGCCAGGCATTCACATCAGAACCACTCTGATGGTAGGGTTCCCTGGTGAGGGCGAAGCCGAATTTGAAGAACTCAAAGAGTTTGTCCGTTGGGCAAAGTTCGAACGCATGGGTGCGTTTGCATATTGTGAAGAAGACGGCACCTATGCAGCCCGCCATTTCAAGGACAGCATCTCCGATGAGGTGAAGCAGCAGAGACTGGGCGAACTGATGGACATCCAGCAGGGCATCTCGGCAGAAGTGGCTTCACAGAAAGTAGGAAAGGTGATGAAGGTGGTCATCGACCGCAAGGAGGGAGAGTACTATGTGGGACGCACAGAGTTTGACTCACCCGAGGTTGACCCAGAGGTGCTCATCCCGATAGGCAACGGACTGTTGCGCCGAGGTTGTTTCTACAACATCCGCATCACAGATTCCGACGACTTCGACCTCTTTGGTGTGAGGGATGATGCTAAACATTGAGCGCAACGCAGAGAAACTGAGATTTTTTTAGTAAGGCACTACGCAACAAGTGAGGGGTAATCCTCAATTGATAACACTAACAAGTATGACACAGAAGCAATTCATAAATGCATTGGCAAAGAATGCTGGTATGACAACAACGGAAGCATCCGACACAATGGATGCATTCGCAGCACTTATCACCGACTGTATTCTCGACGACCAGACTGTTATGTTACAGGGATTCGGTAGTTTTGAAAAGAAGACAAAGGCCGAACGCAAAATGTATAATCCAAGTACCAAGGATTACCGCACAATCCCTGGAAGCACTACAATTGCTTTCAAGCCAAGTACCTTGCTTAAAGATAAACTCAATCCAGGACAGCAATGAGCACGAAGATAACTACACAGGCCCTCTCAGATATGCTTGCCGAAAAGGCTGGCATCAACAAGCGTACAGCCGATGCGTTCGTCAAGGCGTTTGTACAAACTGTCATTGATGGAGGCATCAGTGACGGTGTGGTCAAAATCAAAGGTCTTGGTACATTCA
Organism: Candidatus Colivivens caballi; assembly: GCA_018065565.1. Classification (GTDB taxonomy): domain Bacteria; phylum Bacteroidota; class Bacteroidia; order Bacteroidales; family Bacteroidaceae; genus Colivivens; species Colivivens caballi. The sequence goes on along the minus strand of JAGHSZ010000002.1, from coordinate 8,538 downwards.
AGACTGTGAAAGTGGCTGACCGCGAAAGTACTAATGTCAACACTGGCGAGCGTTTCCTCATTGCTGGATACACCAAACTGTCATTCACTCCTGATGTGGATATTCAGTCGTCTGCAACTACTGAAACTGCACCGACAGAATCTGAAACTTCTGCACCTGCTATTGAAACTCCTGCACCAGTAGCCGAAACTCCAAAGGTAGAGGCACCGAAGGTTGAAACTCCTGCGCCTGTTGTCGAAACTCCAAAGGTAGAGGAGACAAAGGCAGAGACTCCTGCACCTGTTGTCGAAACTCCAAAGGTGGAGGCGCCAAAGGTAGAGACTCCTGCACCTGTATTTGACACTGATGCAACTAAAACTTATGAAAAACCTGATGATGGCAAGCCTGCACCTTCTGCACTCAGTCAATTGTATGACATTGTTAAGAAGTACAAGAAGTGGCTGTGGCTCTTTGCTGTCATTGCGTTGGCAGTTATTATGCTTGTGATTCTTCTTTCAAAAAACAAGAATCACGAAGAACCTCAACAACAAACTAATCCATTTACCGAGACAGTTCCTGCTACGCAGTCTGGTCCTCGTATCGAACCATCCGCCGAAGAACCTGCAACAGATGAAAACAAACGCCCACGCATCCATATTTTGCAGAAAGGTGAAACTTTAACAACAATTTCGGTGCTGTACTATCACACACCAGATTCGATGGGGGCAATATGGAAACTCAACAAATTCCCTGACCCTAACAACATTCCGCTGGGCACAGAAATCCAGTTGCCTTAGCGGAGGAAAATCACAACATTAAATCCTTATTTCGTTCCTTTAATTTAATGCAAAATCTTAATGTCTATAGAGCTTCAGCCGGTAGTGGAAAGACCTTCACGCTGGCTGTAGAGTATATTCGTTTGCTCGTAATTGACCCAACAAACTATCGTCACATCCTTGCCGTCACCTTCACAAATAAGGCGACAGGTGAGATGAAGGACCGTATTGTCACCAAACTGCACGGACTGGCTTGCGCTGACGGCACGGCTGACGACTATATGAAACAACTGCTTGATCGTTTTAAGCAAGAGGGCAAGAACTTCACCAGAGACTATATCAGTGCTCAGGCTCGCTTGGCACTTGACCACATCATCCACGATTACAGTCATTTCCGCATCGAAACCATTGATGCGTTCTTCCAGAGTGTCGTTCGTCAACTTGCTCGTGAACTCAACCTCACGGCTAACCTTCGTGTTGACCTCAATCAAGATGATGCACTTGCCGAAGCGGTGCAGGCAATGATTGACTCCATCGGCGACGACAAGGACACTCACGATGCCATCAGTTCGTTTGTCAGTGACAATATCGACAGCGATGGAAAGTGGGGTATTGCCAAGACGATGACTGATTTCAGTAAACACATCTTCAAGGAAGAGTATTTGAAAAACAAGGACTTGCTGAACGGCAAAACCAACCCTCAGGCTTATCGTACTTTCAAAAAACATCTGCGTCAACTGAGTGACAGGCTGACAATCGAGGAAACTGCCTTCGGAAATGAGTTCATTGACTTCTGCAATCAACATGGCCTTGATGTGTCGGACTTTTGTAATGGTAAATCTACCAGAGGCATCTGGCTGTTCTTTGAGAAACTGTCATTGGGTCAGTCGCCTAATGTCTCTCCGGCTGTACGTGGGTATCTGACAAATCATTGGCTGAAAGATGAGGCTAACCAGATGTATGAGAGCCAGCTGGTTGATTTGCTGAACCGCACCATCGACTGCATGGAGAAACATGCTCAAATGAAGGCTGGCATCAGACTGTTGCTTGCAAACCTCAACAAGACAATGCTGCTGAGCAAGGTGAACGAAAAGCTGCGCACTCTCAACGAGGAGGCCGACCGCTTCCTGCTTGCCGATACAGCCTATTTCCTCCGTGAACTGATTGGCGACAGCGACATCCCGTTCATCTACGAAAAGGCGGGTACGGAATTTCACTATATTATGATTGATGAGTTCCAGGACACCAGCGAACTTCAATGGGACAACTTCAAGCCGCTGATTTCAAACAGTATCAGTGCTGGGCATGGTTGCCTGCTTGTGGGCGATGTGAAGCAAAGCATCTACCGTTGGCGCAACAGCGACTGGAACATCCTGAACAACATTGACAAGGGCGACTTCCATCAGATGGTTAATATCAAACCGCTTGACACCAACTATCGCAGTGCTAAAAGAGTCGTTGAGTTCAACAATGACTTTTTTGAGAAAGCAGGTGGTGTAATTAAAGAAAAATTCACAGAACTGTGTCCTGACGCAGCCGAACTGACTGTTGCCATCCAGAACGCATATAAGGATGTGAAGCAGAAAATCCACGACGAAGTAGAAGGGTATGTGGAGGTCGTCATTGATGAGAATGAAGATGAAGGCCGCAAGTTCAAGGACGATGTGTATGTACGCCTTGGCGAGCAGATAAACGACATGCTGGGCAAGGGAGTGAAACCTGGCGACATGGCGATACTTGCCCGGAGAGGGGACGATGTGAGGGACATAAGCAGTTACTTGACAGAAGTGCTGCCCGACAATGTGAGCATCATCAGCAACGAAGCCTTCATGTTGGAGAGTTCGCCTGCCATCATGATACTGATTGGGGCATTGACGGTGCTGTCTGCTCCTGACGACCGTTTTGCCCGTCTGCTGCTTGCTTATCGCTGCCTGTCTCAGGGTGTTACACACATCGACTCGCCGATTTCTGTACAGCAGTTGTTTGCATCGTCTGACGAAACTGTCAATCAGTACCTCCCAGCAGAATTTGTCGAGAAAGAATCCCGACTGGCATACCTCCCACTGTATGAACTCTGCGAGCAACTCGCTTCAATTTTCAGTGTTGACAAGATGAAGGGTCAGGATGCCTACTTGTTCTGCTTTATGGATGAGTTGTCGGCATTTGTACACGACCGCCCTGCTACCATTGCGTTGTTCCTCAAATACTGGGCAGATGTACTGCATGAGACCACAATCCCAAGCGTGGCATCCGACGGCATTCAGGTTATGACCATTCATAAGTCGAAGGGACTGGAATTCCATACTGTCTTTGTGCCATTCTGCACTTGGCCTGTGGAGGTGGCTAAAATACCGACACTTTGGTGCAAACCTCATTCGCAGGAATTCAGCGAGATTCCACTTGTGGCATTGGACTTCGGAAATGATATGTCGGCATCGGAATTTCATGACGAATACGACCATGAACAGTTGAAGACATTTGTGGACAACCTCAACCTGATGTATGTGGCATTTACTCGTGCCACACGCAACCTGTTCATCTACACTGGTCGCGATGTCATAAAGAATAATGATGGTGAAAACCGTAAGTGCAAATACTCGTGCTTCGATGTGCTCAAATCCGTCTTTGCTGACGATGTGATGCGGTTTGGCAACATTTGTTATGCTGAACCAAAGAAGGAGAAGGAGCAGGAACTGGATGGTGGCAACACTGCTCAGGAACCATTGCAGCCAGAAGGCGAGGCAACTAATGCGAATGATGACGAAACCTCACAGGGACTTCTTGTCGTCAAGTTCAGCAACACTCCGGTCAGTGCCGAGTTCCGCCAGTCAAACAAGTCGCGCGACTTCATCAATGGTGAAGATGCCGAACATACCGACTATTACATCAACAAGGGGCTTGTGATTCACAAAATCATGGAGATGATAACTGTGCCCGAGGATGTGGAGCGTGTGATGCTCCAACTCGACTGTGAGGGCGCATTCCCCGACGCTGACTTCCGCCGTGACATTGAGGCCACAATGAGCGACGCATTTGCCGACTGCCGTGTCCGCCGTTGGTTCTCGCCAGAATGGACAGTTCTCAACGAGTGCAGCATCCTGTTCACTGATGACGGTGGCAATGTGCTGTCGCGCCGTCCCGATCGTGTGATATGCAATGGCGACGAGACCATTGTCATTGACTACAAGACTGGCCGTCAGTCCGATGAACACATACGCCAGGTTGAACTTTACATCGACCTGCTTCGTCAGATGGGCTATCCGAATGTCCATGGCTATCTCTGGTATATTAACCGCAAAGACATTGTTGACTTATGAAATCATTTCTTGAAATAGTTGCAAACGACTTATACCGACGCTCCGGTGGACATTTAGAGAATGTCACCATCGTCTTTCCAAACAAGCGTGCCAGCCTGTTCATGAACCAGTACATCGGCCGCATCACCAATCATCCAGTGTGGTCGCCACGATACACCACTATCAGCGAACTCTTTCAGTCGATGACTGATCTGACTGTTGCCGACCCCATCCTGCTCAACTGCTATCTCTATGATGCCTATGCTAAGGAGGCAAAGACCAGCGAGACATTCGACCATTTCTATTCTTGGGGTGAGGTGCTGCTTGCCGACTTCGAGGACATCGACTCCAACATGGTGGAAGCCGATGCCCTGTTTACCAATGTGGGCGACCTGGAAAGGCTGACTTCGCTCGACTATCTGACAGAAGCACAGGTGTCTGCCATTCGCCAGTTCTTCAACACATTCAGTGCTGACGAAAAGACCGACCTCCACCATCGCTTCCTCGAAATGTGGAACATGATGCCGGGCATTTACAGCGCGTTCCGTCAGTCGCTCGAAGCAGAGGGACTGGCATACGAAGGCATGATGAAACGCCATGTGATTGAACACTTCGATGCCTCGCGCCTTGACTCCAACACCATTTATGCCGTCGTTGGCTTCAATGCCCTCTCCGCGACTGAACGCCAGTTGTTCCGCCGCTTGAAGAGCGAATGTGGCGCATTGTTCTATTGGGATTATGACCCCGAAATCGATACTAACGAAACGGGAGAACATATCCTACGAAACATGGCAGACTTCCCATCTGCCATCGACATCAGCCAATGTGTGCAGGAGAGCCGACAACAGTCCGATGCCACATGCCCGTCTGCACCCTCCACGGCATCAAGCCTGATTGTGGCTTCCCCGACCGACAACGCACAGTGCCGCTTTGTGGGCAACTGGCTCACGCAGCATCTCAGCCCTGCTGAACCGCAGAACCGCACTGCGGTGGTGCTCTGCGATGAGAACCTCTTGCAGCCAGTACTGCATTCCGTCCCACCGACCACTGCCGACGGCCAGCCCGTTCAGCTCAACATCACCATGGGCTACCCCATGCAGGAGACACCTATGAGCAGTTTGCTCATGTCGTTGCTCAACCTCCAGGTCAAGGGTTGGCGCGACGACCACACACTCTATTACCGTGCAGTGGAACAGGTGCTTTGCCATCCATACATACAGGCATTGGAACCACAGGCGTCGATTCGGATTGTCAAGGATTTGCAGCGGCACAACAATGCATATCCTCAGTCCAGCGTGTTCTATGGCAGTGCCGTCCTTCGGCAGATATTCACACGCTGCACCGGGGCTCTCTCCATCTTGAAGTATGTGAAGGACTGTGTGGAACTGCTCACACGGGTTGATTCGTCGAAACATGCATCGCCACTGGCAACGGAGTCGATATTCAATGCATGGCTGATGACGAACCGACTGCTTGCCATTGCCGAGCAGGGCCGACTGCCCATACAGAACACGGAGACGCTCTTTCGACTGTTCCGCCACATCATCGCGTCCAAGTCCATCCCGTTCCATGGCGAACCAGCCATCGGAGTCCAGGTGATGGGAGTGCTCGAGACACGCAACCTCGACTTCGACAACATCATCATGCTCTCTGTCGGTGAGGGCATCATGCCCCGTGCCTCGCATCAGTCGTCGTTCATCCCCTACACACTTCGCAAGGCATACGGCATGACCACAACCGAGCACAACGACAGCATCTATGCCTATTACTTCAACCGTCTGCGCCACCGTGCCCGTCACATCACCTATCTCTACAATTGCAGCACCGATGGACTCCACAAGGGCGAAATGAGTCGTTTCCTCATCGACCTCAAACTCAATGCCGATGCCCGCGTCGCCAGTCTCAGTTGCCCCACATTGCCAAATGCCGTACACGACGCCAACGGCAACATCGACTGCCAGTTCTCTCCGCAGGAAATCCCCGACACGACCCCGTCGCTGTCACCATCAGCCATCAACTGCTACATCAACTGTCCGTTCCAGTACTATCTCACCTACATCTGCGGCATAAGGGAACAGGAGGATGTTGACGAGGGAGTCGAAGCCACCACCTTCGGCAGCATCTTCCACAAAGCCATGGAAATCATTTATGCTCCCTATGTGGGAAAGGGTGATTTGCAGCAAGCCGACATCAGGGGCATGGCAGACAATGCCGACGGCATCGAGCGGACAGTCCGCGACGCCTTCACCCAGGTGACGGGCTACCAGGGGGCGAACCTCACTGGCGAGCAACTGCTCAACATCGAGGTCGTCTGCCGCTATGTCAATCGTCAGCTGCTTGTCGATGCATCGCTCTGCCCATTGCGCATCATCGGAGTCGAAACCGAGATTGCCCTGCCGTTTGGCGGACGCGGAATCATCGACCGTGAGGACATCGCCACCGTCGGTGGCAAACGGGTGCACCGAATCGTCGATTACAAGACGGGAAAACCACAGACAACGAAGGACATCGCATCGTTGTTCGACACATCAAAGCCACATTCCTCAAACATCTTGCAGACACTCTATTACTGCGAGGCAGTCCTCAACCGCCCATCCTGCGCTGCCGACGACAGCATCCTGTCCGACCTCACGTCCGTTTCACCCGTCCTCAATTACATTACCACATCAAGCCCCGACCACGACAACACGGTGATAATCGACAAAAAACCCGTTGCCGACTACCGTCAGTGCCGTAAGGACTTCCTCCCACTGCTTCAAGCTGTGGTCAAAGAAATACGCAGCAGCAACAACCAGTTCCTGCCAAATCCAAACGACAAGGGGTGGTGCCAGTACTGCCAGTTTACGGCACTGTGCAAGGAACTTGGGCACATCGTGTCAAAAGCCGAAAGCGATTAACACTAAATTTAAAATCGTGGGGGTGATGCTTCCATCGCTAATCCCCGAACGATTTTCTCTGATGATGAACCCTCAGAAGTTGGACTCGAAAGCAACTCCTGGGGGTTCGTCTCTTTGGGGGACCTATCCATACAAAAACCTCTTTATTGTGAGTTTCGGAGTCTTTTGGAAAGGTTCTTTCTCAACCATCACTTTTGACAATCGACTGAATTTAGGCATTCGGGCATTGACCTCCTGTCTTATCCTTTCAGTTATGTGCGGTATGTCAGCACCATCTTCTTTCATCTGTTTCTCGTCAAGATAGACCAACGCAACCAGTTTCGACTCACGCGAAACAACAAGAGACTCAACAACATATTTGAGATTGTTGATCTCACATTCAATCTCTTCTGGGTAGATGTTCTGTCCGTTTGACGACAGAAGCATGCTCTTGATTCTACCTTTGATATACACATTACCTTTCTTGTCAATCAGTCCTAAATCTCCTGTCCTGAACCAACCATCGGTGGTGAATGCTGCCTTTGTGGCTAACTCATTCTTGAAATAGCCACTGAGCAGATTTGCACCCTTCGCCTGAATCTCTCCTACTGTTTTGTGCGGATTGTCCGAGTCTATTCTCAGTTGCATATAGTCCATAGGCCGTCCACACGAGCGTAGCACAAATGTTTGCCATGGAGTGTATGCGAGGAGTGGGGCGGCTTCGGTCATGCCATATCCGACGGTAAAGTGGAAACCCATCTTCTTGAAGAACTCTTCAATTTCGGGGTTAACGGCGGCTCCACCCATGATGTAGTCTCGTACTTGTCCGCCGAAAGCTTTGTCAATGGCGCGTCGCATCTTTGAATACACCACATTGCGAAGCAGGGGCACACTGAGAATCCACTTGATGAGGGGCTTATCAAGTTGTGGTTTGAGTTTTGCACGATAAATCTTTTCAAAAACCATCGGGACTGCAATCACAACATAAGGTCTCACTTCCTGCATTGCTTTTAGCAGGAGTGAAGGTGACGGAGCCTTGCCTAAATAATTGATGGTCACTCCGCTGCACAGCGGGTAAAGCATCTCGAAAGTCAATCCGAACATGTGAGCCATTGGCAGTATTGACAGCAGGTTGTCACCTGGGTGTGCCGGTACATATCTCTGCGCAAAATCGATGTTTGCCGAAAGACATTCATACCTCAGCATCACACCCTTTGGGTCACCCGTCGAACCCGAAGTGTAGTTGATGACCGCAAGGTCCTTGTCGTTGTCAGTCGGTAGAACGACATCCGAACTAGTGATACCAGCGGGGAACTTCTTGCAGAACAACTGTTCCAGATTCTTGATTGTAAGGCTGTTCTCGTGAGAACCGTGCAAGAGACGGAAGTCTGAGATGCAGATGACTTGACGGACAGATGGTATCTTGCTGCTGTCTAACCTGTTCCATATATCAAAATCAGTGAAAAGAATCACACTCTCTGAATGGTCCACCAGAGAACAAATGTTTTCGGAAGTGAAATCTGCAAGGACTGGTACGGCAACTGCCTCGTACGCATTTACTGCAAGGAAACTGATTCCCCACCTCGCCTGGTTGCGGCCACAGATGGCAAT
>JAGHSZ010000035.1 GCA_018065565.1 Candidatus Colivivens caballi | reverse complement strand
TTGAGGGCGCAATGGGGTTCCATTGTAACCGAGAAGCGACATTACAGATGACGAAAAGAAGGCTTGTCAGCGCGTAACAGCCTAATGACCGATTTGGGTTAAAAGACCCACTATCATTCTGCTCCTCGTCCTGAAAGGAAGAGGATGGGAGAAGGTCTGCTCATGTTTCCTTTCACGAGCGCTCGTAAATGCTCTCGCGTGCATAGGATAATTAAAAAAGGTGTACACCTTCTTGGATTTTGGTGTACACCTTTCTGTCGTTTGGTGTACACCTTTTCGCGGGAAGGTGTACACCTTTTTGTATTATCGTGCGCTCGTTCGACAAAACATGAGCGCTCGTGAAGACATTTTCCTATGCACGATTGACAATCCTTGTTGTTCACTCAACTTTAACCCAAATCGTTCATTAGCGTTATAATGATAATAGACTATATTTTTGAACAGATGTATTGTCGATTTGAGGGCGCAATGGGGTTCCATTGTAACAGAAAAGCGACAAGACAGATGGCAAAAAGAAGGCTTGTTAGCGTGTAACAGTCTAATGGACGATTTGGGTTTAACTATGATTGTTGCCAATGAACACAATATGCCTAAATGGATGGTTTCTCGTATGGGTTGAGCCTTGCGAAACTTGCGTTATTCAGCCGTTCCTTTTGTGATGATCAGGAACTTGTGTATTCCTATATGGTTGATGTCCTCCTGCTGTGCGAGGGCAAGATGGTGCTGTGAGAGTTGGTGCTGGTGGAGTCCGGCATATCCGAGTGCCATCATGAAGTTGCAGTGGATTCGGTTCTTCTGGTCGAGGTCGGCTTCCCATATCTGGAGGTCGGGCAGTGACACAGCGAAATAGTCCATGCGGATGTGGTCGTCGATGTGTGCCTTGCCGAACTGGACAAGTGCGTTGAACAGCCGTTCAGCGTTTTCGTTGTCACCGAGTTCGCGGTAGCACAGTCCGGCATAGTAAATCTTGTCGGGGCTGGCATCGTTGTAGTACATTGCCGGTGCTGGTTCGGTCGGTCCTGCGGTTCCTGCCTCGAAGTCGCGGAGCAGATACTGTATGTCGTTTTCCTGTGCGCAGTAGAGCCGTCCTTCTCCAAGGTGGTGAGGGTAGAGACTGATGCCGTTCTCCCTGAGCCACTGTGCGCGGTCGGTTCCTTCGGGCAGGTTCATTGCCATGCCGATGCGTGCCAACTGATATTGTTCTGGTACCTTGCCTTCGCCTCCCTCCCATGGATGGAAGATGTGGCTGTCGAGGCGCTGCCGTGCTTCGGCATATTGACCGGTGAGATTGAGCAGTGTGATGTATTCGAGCAAGAGGTCGTCGCGCTGAATGACGAGTTGTTCATACTGTTGGAGCCGTTGGAGTCGTTCGGTGTGTGGGTGCTGGAGCCGCTTGCACAGTTGGTCGTATTCCATGAGGATGCGTGCATCTGAGGTGTCGAGGCTGAATGCAGTCTGCATTTCCCGGAGGGCATCTGCCTGGCGGTTGACCTTATTGAAATAGATGAGTGCAAGGTTGCGGTGGACGGTAGGGAACTGTGGTTCGAGTGCTGCCGACCGCTCCCAGAGGGTGAGTGCAAGGTCGTACTGCCGCTTGTCATAGTAGAGGTTGCCGAGGTAGTAGAGTGCGCGTGAATCGTCGGTAAAGCCGCTGAGTGCCTGTACTGCTTCAAGCCGGTTAGGGAAGCAATAGTCCTGTGGCTGGCTGTGTGCTGCCTGCAAGTCGGACTGCTGCTGGGTGATCCATGCCGTGTAGTAGTATGTCATCGGAGTTGCTGCACCCTGCTCGATGGCCATGCGCCATAGGTTGACTGCGTCGTCGTACAGTCCTGCTGCCACATAGTCGAGTGCCAGTTCGTCGTAGTTGTTGGCATTGTGGTGCATCAGTGTCTGCATTTCGTCATAGCGTTTCTGTTCATAGAGGATGCCGTAGTTGAATGGGTCGATTGTGAGCGATTCGGCACAGAAGTGCTGTGCGCTGTCGTCGTTGATGCATCCCAGCAAGCGCAGCAGTGCTGCTTTGAGTGCCCTTGCCTTGTGGTTGTGCCATCCATAGATGAGTGAATGCTCGACTTCCTCGAGTGCCTGTGCGTAGTTGCCACGCATGGTGGATATCTGTGCACAAGCCAGATAGCCAGCATCCTGCCATGCGCGGTTCCATGTTGACTTGTAGAACCAGTCGTAGGCCTCGTCGTATTTGCCCTGGTATTTCAGGCAGAGTCCGAGGTTGTAGAGTGGCTCGCCGTCGTATGGGTTGAGGTTGCGCTGCTGGAGCATACTGACGGCAGTGCGAAGGTGTGGCTCTGCCTTTTCCCATCTGCCACGGCGCAGGTACCAGAGTCCGATGGCGTTGTTGCAACGGATGTCGAGTGGGTCGCGCCGCAGTGCCTCCTCATAGTAGTCGAGTGCCGACCATGTGGCATGGCGGTACTGTTCAAGGTGCAGTCCGGTCATGTAGAGTTGGTCGTTGGTCTTGACCTGTTCAGGTGGCAGCGATGCCATTGCGGGGTCGGGAATGGATGTGTCAACGGGGCCGGCGTGCCATGCGAGCACTGTGCGCCCGTTCTGTATGAGTTGCAGTGTCACTGCTTTGAGGTCGTCGTCGGTGAGTGTGAGCGGTTCGGTGAGAATCTGTTCTGGCGACAGTTCGACTGTGCGGTCGAAGAGCATCTGCCCGTTGTCGTGCCGTACCTGCACCTGCACTTTCTGGTGGCTGGTGGCGAAGACCATCAGTCGGTCGGAGGTGATGTTGATGATGAAGTCGCGGCTGGCATTTTTCACGATGCCAAGTTCGCGGTAAGGCATGAAGTACTGTGTGAACGACTTTTCTTCGTAAGGCATGAGCCATGAGAAGTCGGGCTGGTTTTCGGTAAAGACACCTGCCATCAGTTCGATGTAAGGTCCGTCGTCGTCGGTGAGATTGCGGTCCCAGGCGCGTCCGAAGTCGCCGTTGCCCCATGTCCACTGTTTCTTGCCAGGGCTGACATGGTGGTCAGCCACATGGAGCATACCGGCACGGGTGTCGTTTTCGTAGCCACCTTCGAAGTCGTATTTCGACTTTGCCACCATGTAACTGGTTGGCACGAAGATGTTCTTGTAGTTGGAGATGTCAACTCCTGCGCTGTAATCCATCTTGTAATAAACACCCGTAGCGATGGGGAATGTGCTCACTGCCCGCTTGCCGTGGTCGAACACTGCGTTGACATCGGGTGGAAATACGCTCTGGTAGTGGTTGTTGACTGACACGGCAGGGTTTGCCCACCAGAGGAATGTCTGTGGAGTTTCCGTCGGGTTATATACCACACCCTTGATTTCCAGATAGGCGCATCCGGGACGGAGGGTGAATCCTGCCATGCCTTTCTGATGGAACATGCGTTCGCGCTCGTTGACCCATACAGTCACGCTGCCGTCGGCATTTTCTTCGATTTTGCAGTCAACGGGCATAAAGGTGGATGGGCGGTGATGCTGTGGCCAGTTGAACTCGATGCCGCCTGAAATCCACGGGCCAGCCAGACCGACCAGTGCGGGTTTTATCACACGGTTGTAGTAGATGAAGTGGCGCTGGCGCACCTTGTCGAATGCCATCTGTATGCGTCCACCCAGTTCGGGCAGCACCATCACCTTTATATATTCATTTTCAAGAAAGACGGCATGATAGGTCTTGTCGTGCTTCTCATCGGCAATGCTTTCAATCACAGGATATGGATAGACCACACCGCTGCTGCCTTGATAGACACGCTTTTCCAGGAAGATTGGGTTCTTCTCGGGTTTGCCTGTTTCATAGGTTGGGATGACTACATCCTCTCTCCATGCCCGTGCTTTTGATTCCTCATTTCTCATATATATTGTTTTTGTTGTTCTATGCATCAGATTTTACTCTCTTTTCGTTCGATGACATCAATCTTGTCGAGCGACAGCAGATAGTTGTCGGCAGCATCGAGCAGTTGTCGCTCGTTGGCTTGCAGATAGATGGGATAGTCCTTGCCCATAGGCAGGATTTTCAGTTGCACATCCTTGCCTTTCAGCTCTGACAGGCGAACCAGCATAGGACGCCCGTTCCAGAAGTTGTCCTCAATGAGTTTGCCGTCGGCATAGATGCGTGCACAGTCGCCCTTGTAGCTGATGCGCATGAACTCGTTGTCGTGGTGGTTTTTCACTGTGAGTTTCCACACCGCAGCCTTGTCCCAGTCGGCTTCCGACGGTTGTTCAGCCACTTTCTGACTGCCGTTCTTCACCTGTCGCAGACCGCTGCACTGCTGTACCAGTTCGGCGTGGATGTTGCCTTTTTTCTCTTTCCACCATTCCTCAATCAGTCTGCCGAAATAACGGTAGATGATGCCGCCCTTGTGCTTTGCTTCGTAGAGCCGGTCATCTACCTTGAATGTGCGCTGTGCCTGTTCCCATGTCAGCATGTCCTTCATGCCGTGCGGCGTGATGCCGGGGATTTCCACATAGATGGGTCTGCCGTTGATTTTGCAGAACGGCATGGCTGGTGTGCTGCCCATTTGCACATAAGAGTGTCCTGACGGGTTGATCATTCGCACATAGGTGTTCACAAACTTCCACTGGCCACGGTAGGCAAGTGTGTCGCTGACTATGTGTGAGTCCTGCAACGCCAGTTCATCGCCCCAGTCGGCAAGCATCTGGTGCAGGATGCGGAGCAGGTGGTACGAGTCGTTGACTTGTCCCATTTCGCCCAGAGGGGCACCGAAGTCGTAGGATATGTTTGGCATATCGTTGTAGTTGGTGACGCGTGAATCCTGCATTTCCGACATCGGATGTGATGCCTGTGAGGGTGATTCAGGATTGGAGCCACCGTGATACATGTAGTAGCCAGGCAGGTTGCTTCCGCTGCCTAATTTGCAGATTGCCAGTGCCAGTGCGTCGCGGTCGAAGATATTGATGCGACGGTGGTACGACGGCATCATGCCTCCTCCCAGTTCACATGTCAGATATGGGTATTGCAGTGTGCTGCCAGTGTTTCCGTCGCCCTGCATCTCGTCCTTGCTGAATGTCTCGGTGGCGATGGTGGCAGCCTCGCGTGTGTCTCTCATGATGAATGCCTTGCGGTAGTCGCCCGGCATGTCGGTCAGTACTCTGTCCCAGAATCCGTCGGCATAGTCGCCATAGAGTGGCAGCATCTCTCCAAACACCTCTTTGCCATTGAGTTTTGGCCACCCTGTGCGAGTGTAGATAGGGGTGTCGAAGCCAATGTCGGTAGCCATCTTTTTCAGGGCTTCGTAGTATGCCCACGGTCCGCGGCATTCGTTCTCAAACTGTACGCCTATGATTGGTCCGCCGTCCTTCCATTGTAGGCCTTTCACTTGCTGGAATATGTTGGTGTAGAGCCGTCTGACGGCATCGAGCCACTGTGGTGCCATCGACCTCAACTTGAATCCCTGACTGATGCTTTCATCAACGATGTAGTCAGCCATTCCGCCCTGGTATGCTTCGCCGTGGCAGAACGGGCCAATGCGGATAATCAGTGGCAGTCCTGCCTTCTGACAGGTTTCGGCAAACAGTCGCAGGTCCTTGTTGCCAGTCCAGTCCCACACACCCTTCTCGGTTTCGTGGTGGTTCCAGAATATGTATGTAGATACGATGGTGACACCTCCTGCCTTCATTTTTAGCAGTTCGCGTAGCCATTCCGCTGCCGGCACACGCGAAAAGTGGATTTCGCCCATCACAGGGATGGAGCGGACTCCGTTGCTCAGCAGTCCCTTTGAGTCAACATATAGGTTCCGTCCTTCTGGATTGACTGCGGTGCCAAAGGTGAAGTGACTGCCGGTCTGTGCCATCAGCGACTGGGCAAACATCAGCGGGACTATGCCCAGGCATCTCATCCCCCAGTCTCCGAAACCACGAATCCCCCAATTTCCCGAACCACTGATTCTCATCTTTCCAGTTCCTTTCCTTTTGTTTCCGGACATACTTTGTAAAGATAGATGAATGCACAGATGCACACACCGCTGTAAATCCAGAATGTGCCGTATGTGCCTAATGCCTCATTCAGAGGAGGGAAGGTGAATGTCAGTGTGCAGCATCCCACCCACAGTGCAAATGTGCAGATGGCCATTGCCACTCCGCGCACCTTGTCGGGGAATATCTCCGACAGCAGCACCCACGTGATTGGTCCGAGTGTCATGGCATAGCAACTGATGGCAAGCACCACCAGCACCACCATGAAGATGCCCTCCACCTGCATGTAGTAGCAACTGCCCAGTGTCAGGTATATCAGTCCGAGTCCGCCTGCACCGATGAGCATCAGGCGTCGGCGGCCCCACTTCTCAACGGTGAAGATGGCAACGAAGGTGAAGACCACATTGGCAATGCCTGTCACGACGATGTTGATGAACATGGAATCGACATTATAGCCTGCACCGGTGAATATCTCTTCGGCATAGTTGAAGATGACATTGGTGCCGCACCACTGCTGGAACACGGCAATGACCAGTCCAAACAGCAGCAGACCGCCACCGATGTGTGGCAACTGCCATCTGCTTTCGCCCTTTACGGCAGTGGCAGCAGGCTGGGCTGCCGACTTCATCATGAGGTATCGTGGACTTTCAGGAATGAACAGCGACAGCACCAGGAACAGGGTTGCCGGTACGGCTTCTGCCCAGAACATCCATCGCCATCCCCATTGTCCGTTCCATGAGTTGAGTATGTCCTGTGGATTGGCTACTTCCCTTGCCAGCAACATGTTCACCACCTGTGCCCCGAGTATGCCGAGTACGATGGTCATCTGGTTGAGGCTTACCAACTTGCCGCGTATGTCGGCTGGTGCAACCTCGGCTATGTACATTGGCGACAGTGCCGATGCCAGTCCGATGCCGATGCCTCCCCAGAAGCGGGCGAGGTTGAACATCGTGAAGTCGTTGAATGCTCCTGTGGCGATGGCTGAGGTGAGAAACAGCACTGATGCGGTGGTGAGCAGTGGTTTGCGTCCGTAGCGGTCGGCCATCATTCCTGCCACCATGGCACCGACAAGGCATCCCAGGTTGGCAGTTGTCATTGCCCATCCCTGCATCACTGCGTTGTCGGCAATGTCGAAGTATACTTCATAAAATGGTTTTGCACCGCCGATCACTACCCAGTCGTAACCGAATAGCAGTCCGCCCATTGCTGCAACACAGCAAATAAAGTAAAGGAAAGATTTCTTATTCATTGTTTAGGATATTAGTTGTTTGGTTGTTTAGGATAATAGGGTGATTAGGGGGGGATAGTAGGTTAGTTGTTTGGTCAGTGCCCTAATCTGTCTGCAAAGATACGCAAACTTTTGTGAATACCAAAAAAAAGGAGATGCAACTTAATGTGCACCTCCTAACTTGTGTGTCTTCCATGGAATAAAACTTATTCCAATTTATTTTTTGTCAGCATTGCAAGCATTTCACTTGCTTTGCCTTTGTGTATGCTTAATTAGTGACCACCGAAGCCGCCGCCAAAGCCGCCGCCCATAGCCTGCA
Organism: Candidatus Colivivens caballi; assembly: GCA_018065565.1. Lineage (GTDB taxonomy): Bacteria > Bacteroidota > Bacteroidia > Bacteroidales > Bacteroidaceae > Colivivens > Colivivens caballi. The sequence goes on along the minus strand of JAGHSZ010000035.1, from coordinate 19,923 downwards.
TACGACGACGCATGTTCTGCTGCATTTCGTCATACTTCTTCCACTGCTCTTCAGTAAGGATAGCCTTGATAGCGTCCTGCTGAGCCTTCTGGCGCTTCTGCATTGCTTCCATGTCGAAGTTAGGCTGACCGCCACCGTTCTGCATATCTTCCATCATCTTCTGCATTTCCTTTGACTGGTTGAGGTAAAGGTCATAGAGCTTCTTGTACTGTTCGTCGTTAACCTGGAGAGAGTCCTTCAACTGTGTTGCCTGACGAGTTGCCATTTCTTCTGCTGTTGGCATCTGACCACCAAACTGAGCGAATGCACTCATTGTGCATACCATTGCTACGATTGCGAAAAAGAATCTTTTCATAATGTTCTTTGTTTTTAATTAGTTGTTGATTTATGTGTTAATTAAGTTATCTGAGCAGTTGGCATTTGTGCTCTGCCTCGATTGTTTGATACTATAAATATAAAAAGGTTTAATTACATATAACTTTTTTTCGCATATTTGTTGAAATTATTTGTTCTGATGGTCTTCTGCCTTGCTGCAAATGCGTGCTGCAGACGGACAATTCGTCACATCTGTCACGGTTTTTTGATGTGTCTTGGCGCAGACTTGCGTAAACGGCAATAAACGACTCACCCCCGCATGGTCAGTGCAGGGGTGAGATGAGAGTGTTATGCTTGTCTGTTATGCTTATTCTGTTGGCATGTCGTGGAATGGACGGATGTAATAATAACAGTAACGTTGGGTGTCTGGGTTGTATGGATTAACAATAGCAACAAACTTGTTATCTTTGTCTTTATCGTGGTAGAATGCGAATATATTTTTATTGTCTGCTGATGACCAATAATATCCTGCTGTACCAACTTCAATGTAATTAGGTTGAAATGTTAACCTATCAATTGCATAACCTCCAGCAGCAGGCATGTACAAAGTCGATTTGTCTGTTACTTTCCACTCAACTCCATGCCTATCTTCATTCCATACCACTTTTTCTTTTAAGGCTTCAAGCTCTTCAACAGTAGGTAAGCGCCATCCTGTGCCACCTAACGCTACTTCACTCAACGAACTAGCATCTTGATTATTTTTAAAAATTCCGTAACAAGATGCGTCATTAATGTTTTCACTGCCGGCACCTTCATCAATTGTCGTCGCACCATAGTTCTTTGTTGCTATGACAACCTTCTTATCACCGAGTTTTACTACAATGCCTTCATTATTGGCAATCATACCAATAAAGCCTTCTGGTGAATCTTTAGTAATGGCTTTATTATCAAAGCTTTTGGCTGTAAACGATGCTTTAGTGATTTGACTGCGGATAATCTGCAAACTATATTCTGGGTTTAGAGTCTTAAGGCACATTGTGCCATCAGTGGCAATGAGACGGATTTTAACTTGTCGGTAATTTTTCTCAAACAAAGCAATGTAAAAATCAGTCCCTGACTCTGTAAGTTTGACACCGTCGCCACAATCTAATGTTATTACTTTTCCCGAAGACGATTTAACTAGTGTAAAGGTGTTGCCTATTCTACTTTTACCTATTGTACCTGTCATTTGATCCCCTGATTCAATTTCAATCTTTTTGATGACCTTGTCGCCCTTAACTATGACCTTGTCGCCCTTAACTGTAAGGCGGAGCAATCCACCAAAATTCTTGAAAGAAAGCGGTGATATGTTGCCTTCGCTGTCAACAGTTGCTGATGCATACATAGGGAAATTAGCGACATTGCCCTCCTTATATGTCTGAACATCTGGCCAAACCATCTCGTCTATGCCATACAGTGCAGTATATTCGCCCTTGTTAAGCACATTGCCTGTGAACTTAGCAGTTGTGTTGTCGGCAAATTCATCGTCGATGGTGAATTTTTCTGTGTCGATAGTGATTTGGTCACCTTTCGACCACACCACCTGATAGCCTTCGGTATCGTCTCCTCTGAGTGCCGTACGGGTTGCACCTAGTTCTGTGAAAGCCACTACCGTTGCCTTTCCTTTCTTTGCGTTGCTGACTGCATCGTCTTCGTTTGAGCAAGCAGTAAATCCAAATGCTACTGCAAGCATTGAAATTGCAAAAAATATTTTCTTCATAATCATTTTCCTCCAAAATTTAAATCTCACCCCAGCAATCTTCATCATAGTTGTTTCCACTCATTGTTACTGGCTCTGTGCCTGACGCACTGGCACACAGCATACTGGCGCACTTTGCGCGTACCACCTTCATCTGAGGTGACTGGTACTGTTTCTTCATTGAAATGTGTTTTTAATAATTATTATAGCGAAATTTATCTCTTTACCTCATCTTTATCTCGTAATTGATAAGATACATGTTCATAGTCTCGTCTGACAGAAAAAGTTAACCTTTGTCAGCTAATCAATACTTATTGCGGCTGCAAAGGTACGAAATATTTGCAATATGTCGCTCTCGTTTGCATAAGAAATTGCATAATTACACACGAGTTCCGTCGGTCGCACTATTAATTTGTAATATAAAGGTGTAAAGTTTCACTTACTCAACTTGCACGAAAGATGCATACAACAAGCCAGTACTTCCCACGGAGTACTGCAGTACCGAGCATGGAGTACAGCAGTACTTCGCGTGGAGTACTGGCATAACATGACTTGCTTTACTGAAAGATATATGTTCAATCATATAAAAAGACAAGTTACTGATTTTGGTTGCCGCCGTGCCTTCATATAAACTTCGGACGGTAAATTTAAGGCTGTGAAATAAGTATCGAGGCGGAAATGTCCTTTTTTCCAGCTCTTTGTTTGGTAAATAATAGAAAACAGTGTATATTTGCATATCGAAGTGACTAACACATAAACTAATTTCTGCAACTGCCCCAAATCGCACAGTTATATGGTACAAATCAAACCCAAGGCACATGTTAGAAAACTTCTACACCAACTACCGCAAGGTTGTTATCACCCCCAGCACAGAGTTCTACTGTCTGAAACAAGAGCATGATGAGAACCCGATAATACAGTTGAGAAGGAAAAAATAGCATTCATTTACTGAAATATAACAATGGTAAATAACGAAATACAATTCATCCTGTACAATATGCCGAACGATGAAGGCAAGGTACAGGTGGTGATAAAAGATGAGACTCTATGGTGCACGCAGAAAGCGATGGCACAGTTGTTCGGTGTAGGAGTACCTGCAATAAGCAAGCATTTGAGTAATATTTATGCAGAATGTGAACTTGATAAGGATACGACATTTTCCAAAATGGAAATAGTCGTAAACCGTGGCTTCCGTGGAGAGGTGCTGGAGGAGGTAGATTTCTACAATCTCGATGCCATTATTGCCGTTGGATATCGTGTATCGAGCCTCAAGGCGACGCGCTTCCGCCAATGGGCGACGAAGGTGCTGCATGAATATATCCAGAAAGGCTTTGCTATGGATGACGAACGACTGAAACAAGCAAAGACGACATTTGGAAAGGATTATTTCCGTGAATTGTTAGAACGAATCCGTAGCATTCGCGCCAGCGAACGTCGTATCTGGCAACAGATTACCGACATTTATGCTGAATGTTCGTTCGATTATGACAGCAAGTCGCCTACAACACTTGAGTTCTTCCAGATGGTGCAAAACCGTTTCCACTATGCTATCACAGGACAGACAGCGCCTGAGATAATCTACACTTGTGCTGACCACACAAAGGAACACATGGGATTGCAGACATGGAAGAATTCGCCAGATGGTCGCATCTTACTTTCGGACACAAAAGTAGCAAAGAATTACTTGCCAGAGAAGGAGATTAAGCAATTGGAACGTGTTGTAACTGGTTATTTCGATTATATAGAAGACTTGATCGAGCGTGAGAATACCTTCTCTATGGAACAGTTTGCCGCAAGCGTGAATGAATTCCTGACCTTCCGTCGTTATGCATTATTGCCAGACAAGGGAAAGATTTCTCGTGAGGAAGCTGACCGAAAAGCAGAAAATGAGTATGCACTCTTCAATCCTACTCAACACATTGATTCGGACTTTGACAAGCACCTGAGAGGTCTCTTTGATGATTAAACCCAAATCGTCCATTAGGCTGTTACGCGCTAACAAGCCTTCTTTTTGTCATCTGTCTTGTCGCTTTTCAGTTACAATGGAACCCCTTTGCGCCGTCAAATCGACAATACATCTGTTCAAAAATATAGTCTATTATCATTATAACGCTAATGAACGATTTGGATTAGATAAAATATTACATATGAAAATGGTACAAATCAAACCCAAGGCACACATTAGAAAATGCTACTTGTCATGGATACTACTGCTTTTATTCATATCTTGCCAGAAAGATGAACCGCAGCCGGTCCAGCCAGTAGAGAGTCCGGTAAATGTTATTATCGATGCTGATTTGGGTAGCAGCACCGATGACCTTTTTGCTTTGATGTTGCTCTACCGTTATGCCGACATGGGGCTGGCTAATATCCTTGCGGTTGTTGTCGATCGCCCTGGTGAGGACTACTATGCGGTTGCAGATGTGATGAATACTTATTATGGCTACCCGAATGTGCCAATCGGCATAGTCAGGGGAAACTATGATGAACCAAAGAAATATATCGACTATGCAGGAATGTTCGCTGGCAAGGACGAGAGGGTTAAGAACCCGCTGCCCCGGACCTGCACAAATTCTTCACTTTTTCCTGACGGATACAAGTTGTACCGTCAGATGCTTGCCATGGCGAAGGATAAAAGTGTGGTTATACTTTCTGTCGGATTTCTTCTGTGCCTTAATGACTTAATCAATTCCGGACCTGATGAGTATAGTGAGCTCGACGGCAAGGAACTTTTAAGACGCAAGGTCAGTCACATCTACATAATGGGCGGTAAATTCACCAAGAATGACAAAGCCTGCTACAATTTTAGAACTTTCTGTGAGCAGAGTTACAATTTCCTGACAAACATACCTTCTGACATTTATGTGACTTTCTCACCGAGCGAGACGGGTGATATGGTGGAGTATCGTCCAGAAGTTGTTTTGAATGACCTTGCCGATGAACCAAATAACCCGATACGACTGACTTATGACAATTTCAACTGTAACACGGGGCAGATGATGTGGGACGCTTTGGTGGTGATAAATGCCATAAAGGGTGACGGCCTTTTCGATTTCAGTCCGTGGGGAGATGTAACTTATGACGAGAAGTGCATCACCACATTCCTGGCGTCACCTGATGGACATTGCAGATACCAAATGCCGCGGTCGGATGCTGGTTGGGACACCGACATTCTTGATGAAATTCGCAGGATGAATACTATGTCCGACTGAGCAATTGCAGAGCAAAAGGCAGTGATAACACGGTGTTTCACTATATTAATGTGCAAAATGCAAATGAAATATAAATAATTTTCGTATATTTGCACGCTAATAATATACAAATTTCGCAAGCTCAACTTGCACGACCGAATGACTGAATGTCATGAGGTTTGCGACGACTCGGCGTTTATGCCGACAAAGGAGTTCCCCTACGAATCGATATTTCGCGAGGCTCAAATCTACAAAGATACCCGTAGGCTTTGAGATTACGAAAAGCCGATTCGTAGCCCACAAGGGCGATTGGTAAACTGAGCAAGTCCTTGCGAAAGTTGAATAATAATATAGTTCCAAATCATGGTAATAGGCTATGACGGAACTGAACGAAAAACTAATATGGACAAAAAGGACAACCAAATTCAATCGTTGCTCAATGAACTGCCCCCTATCACATTGGAGCAGATGTCGGCTGTGAAACTGATGAACCGCACCGACACCAAGTATGTCACAACGAAGAGCCGACTGATTGAACTGCTGACACTGGTGCACGACAAGTACTATGTGCAGGCCATTGGTTCGACCACCATCTGCCCTTACCGCACAACCTACTTCGACACCGACACACACACCATGTACTTCCAGCATCACAACAAGTGTGCACACCGTACGAAGGTGAGAGTCAGGACTTACCTCACCAGCAACGACCTGACATACCTGGAGGTGAAGAACAAGAACAACCACGGCCGCACGAAGAAGAAACGCATTGAGGTGCCTTCCGTGCAGATGGCACAAGCCACCGAGGGTGCCGAGGAACTGGTTGTAAAGAAGACTGGTTTGTCGTTCCGCACGATGCACCCAGTGGTGCAGAACGAGTTCGACCGCATCACGCTGGTCAACCGTGAAAAGACCGAGCGACTGACCATCGACTTCAACATCCGTTTCCACAACTTCGAGACGGGCAAGGAGGCTGACACCGACCAACTCGTAGTGTTCGAGCTCAAACGCGACGGCAATGTCTATTCACCGATTATTTCCATCCTGCGCGACCTCCACATTCACACTATGGGATTCAGCAAGTGCTGCATCGGAATGGTGTGGACCGACCCTCTTTTGAAACAGAACAACTTCAAGATGAAGGTGAGAAAACTGGCGAAGATAAATGCCAGCTGACAACTCAGCCACTGATTAACTAAAACCTCTGAATCACTAAACCACTAAACGACTAAATCACAAAACCACTAAATTATGAATGACTTTTTATCATTACTCACAAGCGACTCATGCAGACTTCTTGACCTGCTTTTCCGCTTCATTGTCAACACAGGCTTTACTATCATCATTGCCAAGGCATTCTATTTCCCAAAGAGCCGCCGCAAGGACTTCTTCTTCACATATCTGCTCGTCGGATTTGGCATCTTCATGCTGATTCACCTCATGGGCGATGCAAAACTCAAGACTGGCATCGCAATGGGTCTGTTCGCCATCTTCTGCATCATGCGTTACAGGACAGAGTCAGTGCCAATCCGCGAAATGACATACCTCTTCCTCATCATCTCGCTGGCAGCAATCAACGGTCTGGCATGGACTGCCGACATCTCGGGCAAGCATCCTGAGTTTGCCATTCCAGAAGCCATCTCAATGATCGAACTGGTCATCACCAACATCATCTTCGTCGCAGTTATCTGGATAGCAGAAAGTGGCAAGTGGGTCACAAGTCTCAGCACCAAGTACATCAAGTACGACAAGATTGACCTCATCCAGCCTGAAAAGCGCGAAGAACTTATCGAAGACTTGAAGAAGCGCACTGGACTCAACATCAAGCAGGTGTCAATAGGCAGCATCGACTTCCTCAAGGACATGGCGCTTATCAAGGTGTTCTACACCGAGAACGATAACAAGGAGAACGATGAGAACCTCCAGAAAATGCCAAAACTCTATGATTAAGCATCAGAAGACATATCGGTGGACACTGGCACTCGGCATCATTGCCATCACTGCCTTGTATCCACAGAACCTCCGTGCACAGTCTGACGACTTCGGCTACGAACTGGGCATCGAGAGCGAAATAAAACTCATGTCAGGACTCAAACTGAGTCTTGAAGCAGGAATGCGCACACAGGACGATGCCGAGAAAATCGACCGCTACACCGTCGGAGCCGGACTGTCGTACCGTCTGTACCAGACTTCTGACAAGAAACTGAATGTCAAAGCCAATGCAGGCTTCGACTATATGTGGACACAGAAACTGACAGAGCAGGAGGTGAAATATGAAGACCTTTACAACGACGATGACGAATGGTACGGAACAAGAGCCAAGGGCTACAACATCACCGATGAATACTGGCGCAACCGCAGCCGCATCAATGCCGGGCTCTCGGCTTCCTATTCACCAAACAAGCGCTGGTCGTTCAGTCTCAAAGAGACATTCCAGGTCAACCACTACAATGCCGTTGATGACATCAACCGCACAAAGGTGAGAATCGACTACGACGAAGTTGACGACCCTACACAGTACTACAACACCCAACTTGATGTCAAGGACATAGACATGCTTGCTCACACCAGTTCGGCAGATGTCACATCACGCGAAAGCGCCACACGCACCGTCCTCCGCTCACGGCTCGGTGCCAGCTACGACATCAAGGGGTTGCCTATCGACTTGTTTGCAGCCGTTGACTATGGATGCGGGCTCAACTACTCAACCAACAAGTGGAAATTCACTGTGGGCTACGACTACAAAATCAACAAGACCAACACACTCACACTGCAATACCGCTACAACACAGAGGACGATGACGACGAGGCAAACGGACACCTTGTGGGTCTGAGTTACAAGATTGAATTCTAAACAACAGCAACAGCAGGGGAGTGTAGCCTATATGCTCAATCCCATCTGCACCAACCACAAAACAATATGAAGAAAACCATCACAATAGCAGCAATGCTCGCCGTGTCAGCAATGGCATTTGCCGACGACTACAACCTGTTTGTACAGAGCACACAGGGCGACGACCTCGCTGGCTACAAACTCGGAGCGGTGAAGAAAGTCACATTCGAGTCAGGCAAACTCGTGGTCACACTCCAGGACGGCAACGCCGACCGTACATCACTGACCGACATCACACGCCTCTATTTCAGTACAAAGCCATGTCAGCAGGTCACACTGGGCGATGTCAACGATGACGGTGATGTCAATGTGAACGACATCAGTTCCGTGGCAAGCTATATCCTTGGCAACACTCCACAACCATTCAATGCCGAGGCTGCCGACTACAATGCCGACGGTGAAATCAATGTGAACGACATCAGTTCCATTGCAAGTTTCATCCTCAGTGGCGAATAAATAATCTGTCACATAATCCCCACATCCCTCACATTTCTCAATTTCCAGAATATATGAAAAAGACCATATTGACACTCGCTGCCCTGTGTACATTCATCGGCACAGTCAACGCACAGCAGAAAGTATATGTCTGTGACGGCTACAACTATGATGCCTACACCATCAACGACCAGACCGACATCCGCCTCTCTGCCGACAAGAAGAGCATCACCATCAGCGACAACACATATCTGACAACCGACTTCGACAGCATCACATTTGCTGAACCACAGTTCAAGAGAGTCGCAATCAAGTACAACGGAAATACAGCGACAGTCAGCATCCCAAGCTCATTCGTTGGAGTCACCTGCACCAGTGGCACCAGCTCACATGTAGTCATCAACTCGATGACCGACACCAACGAGTATCTCTACTCCATCGAAGGAACATCAGCCGACGGTTCGCTCACCATCAACGGAAGCTACAAGCTCAGCCTTTCCCTCGACGGAGTTGACCTCACCAGCACCAAGGGTGCAGCAGTTGACATCGAATGTGGCAAGCGCATCGACATCTTCGTGCGCGACGGCAGCGTCAACACATTCAAGGATTCAGCCAACGGACTCCAGAAGGCAGCGTTCTACACCAAGGGACACGCCGAATTCAAGGGTGCCGGCACTCTCAATGTCACAGGCAACACTAAGCACGCCATCGGTGCAAAGGAATACATCCTGTTCAAGGGCTCACTCGGAACAGTCAACATCCTCAGCGCAGTCAGCGACGGCATCCACTGTGGCAAGGGTGAAAAGGGCGACGGTGAGAACAACTACTTCAAGATGAACGGTGGTACCGTCAGCATCAAGAACTGCAAGGGCGACTGCATCGATTCCGACGACTTCGGATGCGTGGTCATCAATGGCGGCACACTCACAATGGATGTGGCACAGGTTGACGGCTGTGGCATCAAGTGCGACAGCATCTTCACCATGACAGCAGGCGACATCACTGCCAACATCACAGGCAACATCAGCAACGGCATACGCTCATGCTTCCGTGCCGACTTCAAGGGTGGACTCTACACCGCTACGGTCGTAGGCAACGGAGCACGCGGCATACGCTCAAAGCTCAACACAAAGGCCACTTCAACCGTCCGCAACGGAGGCAATATGAACTTCAGCGGCACTAATGTCAAGATGACAGTAAGCGGTGGCACCTACACTGCCGACCAGTCAAAGTGCTTCGGTATCAAGGCCGACGACACACTCAAACAGACTGCGGGCGACCTCACCATCACCGTCAAGAACAGCGCAGCAACAGCCATCAAGGCCGACGAAGACGAATGGCTCGGAGGAACACGAAACGGCAAGAAAAAGTGAGATTAGTGGGTTAGTGGTTTCGTTGTTTAGTGATTTAGGAGGCCGATGCATTCATCACATCAATAAGTATGTATGTATTCACCACACCAATAAATCGCCAGGCAACCAACACCCGAACCAACAACAAACCCCCAAACAACTGAACAACATAAACAACCAATAAATGAAATTCAAGCGAATATTACTCAAACTCTCAGGCGAGAGCCTCATGGGTGAGCAGGGTTACGGCATCGATGTAACCCGACTCAATGAATATGCACAGCAGATAAAGGAAGTGCACGACATGGGAGTAGAGATAGGCATCGTCATCGGTGGAGGCAACATCTTCCGCGGACTGAGCGGTGCAGGTAAAGGATTCGACCGTGTGAAAGGTGACCAGATGGGCATGTGCGCCACTGTCATCAATTCACTTGCACTCAGCAGCGCACTCGGTGCCATCGGTTGCAAGAGCCGTGTGCTCACTGCCATCCGCATGGAACCAATCGGCGAATTCTACACCAAGTGGAAGGCCATCGAAGCCATGCAGAACGGCGAAGTAGCCATCTTCTCAGGTGGTACAGGCAATCCTTACTTCACAACCGACACGGGTTCAAGTCTGCGCGGCATCGAAATCGAAGCCGATGTGATGCTCAAGGGCACACGAGTTGACGGAGTCTATACTGCCGACCCAGAGAAGGACCCAACAGCAACCAAGTACGAGGAGATTACTTTCGACGAGATTTACAACAAGAACCTCCGCGTCATGGACCTCACTGCAACCACCATGTGCAAGGAAAACAACCTGCCAATCTATGTGTTCAACATGGACATCGTGGGCAACTTGAAGCGCGTGATGAACGGCGAGAACATCGGTACACTTGTGCACAACTAATGAGCTGTGGGACTCATAAGCCCCATTAGTCCTATTGGCCCCGTAAGCCCCAAATCCCCCTTCTCTCTAACAACAGCCAATAACAAAACCATAAATATGAAAAGAACACTCATAACATCTGCCCTGCCTTATGCCAACGGCCCTGTTCACATCGGCCACTTGGCAGGCGTGTATGTTCCGGCAGATATCTATGCACGCTACCTCCGACTCAAGGGCGAGGAAGTGCTGTTCGTGGGCGGAAGCGACGAACACGGAGTGCCTGTAACCATCCGTGCACGCAAGGAAGGTTGCACTCCGCAGGATGTGGTTGACCGCTACCATGGCATCATCAAGAAGTCGTTCGAGGACTTCGGCATCTCGTTCGATGTATATAGCCGCACCACATCAAAGACACACCACCAGTTTGCCTCCGACTTCTTCAAGAAACTCTATGAAGACGGCAAATTCGTGGAAATCGAGAGCGAACAATACTACGATGAACAGGCAGGCGAATTCCTCACCGACCGCAACATCCGTGGCGAATGTCCTCGTTGCCATGCACCAGAGGCATACGGCGACCAGTGCGAGAAGTGCGGAAGCACACTTTCACCTGACGAACTCATCAACCCATACAATGCCGTCACAGGCAACCCACTCGTGAAGCGCCAGACCAAGCACTGGTATCTGCCACTCGACCAGTATCAGCCTTGGCTCGAGAAGTGGATTCTCGAAGGACACAAGGAATGGCGACCAAATGTCTATGGTCAGTGCAAGAGCTGGCTCGACGGCGGACTCCATCCTCGTGCCGTGACACGCGACCTCAGCTGGGGTATTCCAGTACCAGTCGAGGGAGCAGAGGGCAAGGTGCTGTATGTGTGGTTTGATGCGCCAATCGGCTACATCTCCAACACCAAGGAACTGTGTGATGCTCAACCCGAGAAGTGGGGCACATGGCAGAAGTGGTGGCAGGACGAGGACACACGCATGATTCACTTCATCGGCAAGGACAACATCGTGTTCCACTGCATCGTCTTCCCTTCAATGTTGAAGGCTCACGGCGACTACATCCTGCCCGACAATGTGCCTTCAAATGAGTTCCTCAACCTCGAAGGCGACAAGATCAGCACCAGCCGCAACTATGCCGTTTGGCTCAACGAATACCTCGAGGAGATTCCTGGCAAGCAGGATGTACTCCGTTATGTCCTCACAGCCAACGCACCAGAGACCAAGGACAACGACTTCACTTGGAAGGACTATCAGGCACGCAACAACAACGAACTGGTGGCAGTCTATGGCAACTTCGTCAACCGTGCCCTCCAGCTCACAAAGAAATACTACGACAGCATCGTACCTCAGCAGGGCGAGCTCACTGCTCACGACCAGGAAACCATCAACGAGTTCAAGGATGTGAAGCAGAAGGTAGAGGCTCTGCTCGACCAGTTCAAGTTCCGCGATGCACAGAAGGAGGCAATGAACCTTGCACGCATCGGCAACAAGTACATCGCCGACGAAGAGCCTTGGAAGGTCATCAAGACCGACCCTGAGCGCGTGAAGACCATCATCTACATCTCGCTTCAGCTCACTGCCAACCTCGCCATTGCCTTCGAACCATTCTTGCCGTTCTCGTCACAGAAACTCCGCACCATGCTCAACATGGACACCTTCCGTTGGGAAGACCTCGGCAAGATGGACATACTGCCTGCTGGCAAGCAACTGGGCGAACCACAGCTCCTGTTCGACAAGATTGAGGACGATGTCATCCAGGCACAGATTGACAAACTCGCTGCTACGGTCAAGGCCAATCAGGCTGCCGCAGCCAAGGCAGAACCAATCAAGCCTACCATCGCATTCGATGACTTCGAGAAACTCGACATCCGCGCCGGCAAGGTGCTGGAATGTGAGCGTGTGCCAAAGATGAAGAAACTGCTTCGCTTCCTCATCGACGACGGCCTCCAGCAGCGCACCATTGTCAGCGGCATCGCACAGTGGTACGAACCTGAGCAGCTGATTGGCAAGGAAGTGCTGTTCATTGCCAACCTTGCACCACGCGAGTTCAAGAACGGCCTGGTCAGCGAGGGCATGATTCTCTCGGCACAGGACTGGGACGGCACCATCAGTGTCACCACCCTTGAACACGATGTGAAGCCAGGCAGCCAGATAAGTTAACATTGACAGAAACACCTCTTTCGGTATTCCTTTGCGGAACAACCGAAAGAGGTTTTTGCATATAAACATACATCAGTGTCAACACACGACAAAACAAAATATAAACAAACATCTCTTATACCATTAACTCTTAAAGACTGTTATTATGTCAGAAGAATTGGAAATTAAAGAATTGGAAGATGTGGTCGTACGATTCTCGGGCGACTCAGGCGACGGCATGCAGCTTGCCGGAAACATCTTCTCGACAGTTTCCGCCACAGTAGGAAACAGTATCAGTACTTTCCCTGATTATCCAGCAGACATCCGCGCTCCGCAAGGTTCGCTCACTGGTGTCAGCGGTTTCCAGGTTCACATCGGAGCCGGAACAGTATATACCCCTGGCGACAAGTGTGATGTGCTCGTTGCCATGAATGCAGCAGCACTCAAGACTCAATACAAATTCGCGAAGCCAGATGCTGCCATCATCATCGACACTGACTCGTTCGGACCAAAGGACCTCGAAAAGGCAGCGTTCCAGACCGAAGACTATCTCGGCGAGATGGGCATCGACCCCGACCGTGTCATTGCATGCCCTATCACACAGATGGTGAAGGACTGCCTCGCCGACAGCGGAATGGATGTGAAGGCAATGCTCAAGTGCCGCAACATGTTTGCACTCGGACTTGTGTGCTGGCTCTTCGACCGCGACCTCGACATCGCATTCAACTTCCTCAAAGAGAAGTTTGCCAAGAAGGCTGGTGTGGCAGAAGCCAACATCAAGGTCATCCAGGCAGGCTACGACTACGGACACAACACACACAGTTCGGTTGCCAATGTCTATCGCATCGAGACCAAGAACAAGGTGCCTGGACGCTACATGGACATCACTGGTAACAAGGCAACCGCTTACGGACTCATTGCAGCAGCTGAAAAGGCAGGACTGAAACTCTACCTCGGTTCTTACCCTATCACACCTGCAACCGACATTCTTCACGAACTCTCAAAGCACAAGTCACTCGGTGTCACTACCGTGCAGTGTGAAGACGAAATCGCAGGCTGTGCCAGCGCACTCGGAGCATCATTCGCAGGTGCTCTCGCAGCTACAAGCACATCAGGACCAGGCATCTGCCTCAAGTCCGAAGCCATCAACCTCGGCGTCATCATGGAACTTCCACTCGTAGTGCTCGATGTACAGCGTGGCGGTCCTGCAACTGGTCTGCCAACAAAGTCAGAACAGACCGACCTCCTGCAAGTGCTCTTCGGCCGCAATGGTGAAAGTCCACTGCCAGTACTCGCTGCAACCAGTCCTACCGACTGCTTCGATGCTGCCTTCATGGCTGCCAAGATTGCACTTGAAAACATGACTCCTGTCGTACTTCTCACCGATGCTTATGTAGCAAACGGCTCAGGCGCACTCCGTCTGCCTGACCTCAACGAATATCCTGCCATCAACCCACCTTATGTCACCGAAGACATGAAGGGCAAGTGGACACCATACCAGCGCAACGAGCGCGGTGTGCGCTACTGGGCAGTTCCAGGCACAGAAGGATTTACACACATCCTCGGCGGTCTTGAAAAGGACAACGCCACTGGCGCCATCTCAACCAACCCTGAAAACCACGATCTCATGACACGACTCCGTCAGCAGAAGATCGACAACATCCAGGTGCCAGACCTCGAAGTCGTTGGCGATGTCGATGATGCCGAACTCCTCATCGTCGGTTTCGGTGGCACATACGGACACCTCCATGCTGCAATGGACGCAATGCGTGCAGCAGGTCGCAAGGTTGCACTCGCACACTTCAAGTACATCCGCCCTCTGCCAAAGAACACTGCCGAGGTACTCATGAAGTATCCAAAGGTCGTTGTAGCAGAGCAGAACATGGGACAGCTCGCAGGCTACCTCCGCATGAAAGTCGATGGTTTCGTACCATTCCAGTTCAACGAAGTGAAGGGACAGCCATTCACCGTCAATTCTCTTGTTGATTATTTCTCACAATTGTAGCCCCCTCCTGACCTCCCCGAGGGGAGGAAATAGAAGTTACCGTAGTCATGGCATACTCAAATGAGGAGGTCATCGGGAACACTAATAACATATTAAGTATCATCAAACAAAACTTGAAATAATATGGAAGCAAATAATAATAACATAATCTCCCCATCGGGGGAGAAACAGTGGGGGGCAGCAGACTTTAAGAAGGGACAGCCAAGATGGTGTCCTGGATGTGGCGACCACTTCTTCCTTGCATCACTCCATAAGGCAATGGCTGAAATCGGTGTGGCACCAAAAGACATTGCAGTAATCTCAGGTATCGGATGTTCAAGCCGTCTGCCTCACTACATGGCAACCTACGGCATGAACACCATCCACGGTCGTGCAGCAGCCATCGCTACTGGTTGCAAGGTGGCAAACCCTAACCTCACAGTGTGGCAAATCAGTGGTGACGGCGACGGACTCGCCATCGGCGGCAACCACTTCATTCATGCCAACCGACGCAACATCAACCTCAACATGGTGCTGCTCAACAACCGCATCTACGGACTCACAAAAGGACAGTACTCGCCAACCAGCCCACGCGGATTTGTCAGCAAGTCGAGTCCTTACGGAACAGTCGAAGACCCGTTCAATCCAGTTGAACTCTGCTTCGGAGCACGCGGACGCTTCTTTGCACGCGCCGTCGCAACCGATGCACCAGGCACAGTCGAAATTCTCAAAGCAGCCTACAACCACAAGGGTGCCAGCGTCTGCGAAATACTCCAGAACTGCGTCATCTTCAACAACGGAACACACGACCTCGTCTATTCAAAGGAAAACCGTGCCAAGAACGCCATCTATCTCCGCCACGGCGAAAAGATGATATTCGGCGAAAACAACCAGTACGGACTTGCGCAGGATGGATTCGGACTCAAAGTTGTCAGTGCTGACGACCCTTCTGTTCTCGTTCATGACGCACACTGCCTCGACAAGACACTCCAGCTCCGACTCGCACTGATGGGCACACCATTCAACGAGAAGCTCGGTCCACTCGACACTGCCGACGGATTCCCAGTGGCACTCGGTGTCATCCGCGATGTCGAAGCACCAACATACGACGACTGCGTCACAGCACAGATTGAGGAAGTCAAGGCAATGAAGAAATATCACAACTTTGCCGAACTGCTCGAAACCAACGACATCTGGGAAGTAAAATAAGCAGATGGCAATCACCACCGACCAACTCAAAGGCAGTTATGGCGAGAGAGAGGCACAGGCCCTCTATCACGAACTGAAAGCCGTAGGCGACTACATCGGCTTCATACAGCAGATGATGTATGCCGACGACTATCAGGTGGTGCGCAACGCATTCTGGGTACTGACAAAGGCCACCGACAGCGAGCTGAGTCAGTTGCAGCCCATTCTACACAAACTCATCGACCTCGCACTGACGACCCCCAACTCGTCAGTGCGTCGTCTTTCTCTCAATATCATAGAACGACTGAAAATCAGCGAGGACGACCTCCGCACCGATTTCTTCGACTTCTGCATTGAGCACATGACCGATGTGAATGAACTGCCAGGCATCCAGTCCATCTGCATGAAACTCGCCTACCACATGTCAGCCTACTACCCAGAACTGAATGATGAACTCATCCGCATAGTTGACGGAATGGAGATTGAGTACTACAAACCCGCAGTACGCAGCGCCCGCAGCCGCATACTCCGTGGAACTCTGAAACGCACCCGGCGCTGACCAGCCAAGGTGTCCTCGTAGAAATTGAGCCTCGCCCAGCATTCCCGTTTTCCCTCATGAGCACTCATGTTTTCCCTCACGAGCGCTCATAAATGCCAAATCGTGCGGACGAAAATACAAAAAGGTGTACACCTTCCTGCGAAAAGGTGTACACCTTTTTCTATTTATGAGCGCTCGTGAAGGAAAACACGACCGCTCGTGAAGCAAAACACGAGCGCTCACGTGGGAAAACATTTAGTTTCAACACAGAGAAGGTTTAGTTTTATCTCTATTTCAAACCTTTTCACAGAGTGTGCCGTTGGCACATGGAGAGTACACTGAGTGCGGATGTCTATAATCTCACGCAGAATTCGCAGAATAAAAGGAAATCCGTTCACTCCGTGAAATCTGCGCAATCTCCGTGAACCAATAAACCTCGTTTTTTCTTCGAACACGAAATTAGACCTTCTCCCTGCCTCTTCCTTTCAGGACGAGGAGCAGTTACTTGTCAATCCTACATCCGGTATCATTCTGCTCCCGCCCTGAAAGGGAGGGATGGGGAGGGTCTTTTTTCTTCGAATCGGAAAAGCAGAAACACAGTATCGGATAAAAGCATCAATAATTGTTGACAGTGCAGATTAATCGTCATACCTTTGCAGCGCAAACCCAAAATCACAATAGTATCAACTTAAATCTACACACTTATGGTAAAAAGATTTTTCATTGCAACACTTATTTGCAGTCTGTTCCCATTTTTCAGCTGCACAGCATCCGACGGAGCGAACAACACCCCAGTAGCCATCCACAACCTCGACAAGTACATGGGCACATGGTATGAGGTTGCGCGTTTCGAACACTCATTCGAGCGTGGGAGAACCAACACCATGGCCGTCTATACCAAGATGATGGACGGCACCATAATGGTCGAGAATTCTGGTGTGAAGAATGGCAAGCAGAAGATTTCCACTGCTGTCGCCAAGACCACCGCCACCCCGGGACTCCTCCGTGTCTCCTTCCTGTGGCCCTTCTATTCCGACTACCGTGTCCTCCTCCTTGCCGAAGATTACAGCTATGCCCTCGTAGGCGGTTCGTCAGCAAAATATCTCTGGATACTGGCACGCAAACCCGAGATTTCGCAGTCGGTACGCGACAAGATTTTGAAGGAGGCCACGCGCCGAGGCTACGACATCAAGAAACTCAACTGGGTTGACCAGAGTCAAAACCTGTCACGGTTCTGAAAGGCGGATTTGCAAGCCCCCTGGGCTCGGACCCTCCCCATCTCTCCCTTTCAGGGCGGGGCTATTGAGATAGCGACTTCCAGTCGTCGCAAACGAAGATACTCAATCTTCGTCGTCAACTGAGCATGAACTTGCGAAAGTTGAATAAATGTACATAGCGAAATATTGTAACGGTATATCAAAAAACGAAACTCCAATCGCAATGATTGGAGTTTCGTTGAATAATGTCGTTAATAGGTCATGATATTGGCAAGCCTACTACTTTATTGCCTGACGGACTTAGTTACCAATGTATTTGTAGAAGATTCCAGCTTGTTCAGTCGGGGTATTAGTAGCATAACTACTCCCACTGATAGAGTATTGATCACGTCGGCCGGAATTGGAATCAACGCCGCTAAGCCAGTACCAGAAACCAGCTGGCATCAAAGTAAATTTATTAAATTTGAGAACGCCTTGACCCGAGAAAGTACCATCTGACACGAGGTTTGCACTGAAAAGAGCAGCCATATCTTCTTTTGAAGGGAGTATCCAGTTTCCCCCCCATAAAGAAAGGTTGTTTTCTACATCACCCCAAAGAACATTGTCTATCGCAAGCTCTGTCGCGATTTTCAGCATTGGGTTGGCCGAAATCAATTTCCAATCATGACCATCGGCAGTGCCCGACGTAGGAGTGCTGACACTCCATTTGCCATCGGTAGCGAACTCACCGAGGTTTTTCACATTGTTGCGAGCCAGCGCAAGGCTACTGCTGCTGGTGCGTGCATAGTAGTGAGTCTTGTCCTTAGAAAGGAACTCGATGGTAAAACCGCTGCTGAGTGTCTCTGGGCGTACGGCGATGTAGTAAGTATTGCCACCAGTGATGGTGCCCGTGAGAAGCACTTCATTGGAGCCGTTGGCTGTTACGGTAGTGGTAGGTGTTCCTTCGTTATAGTCAATCGTCACGGTACCTGCCAGATACTTTGTGGCATCCGTGCTGCGGAGACAGATAGCATCACAGTCGAACTGAGGAGTCACCTTCACGTAAGCACATACGTTCTTGAACTCCATAGTGCTGGCATCGTCGCTCTTGGCTATCATCAGCATGGCATTAGGGTCGGCAGAGCCGGTTGTTGCAGTTTGCTCAGCTGGGAGTACAACATCCTCGAACTGATTGGATTCATTGCGCTGAACACCGCTCTTTATCTCAAGCGTCTCACCTTTCAGGTAAGCAAGGATGATGGCTTGGTTCTCTGGGGAAATTTCATAAGCATTCATCTCTTGTTCTAATAACTCAGGATGTTTTTTGTATATTGTTTTCCAATTTTTTTTCCAATTTTCAATCTTATAATCAGCATCACCAGCCGCAGCCTTTACTTCTTCTTCGGTCGGGGTTCTGTTTTCGCTTTTTGATTCCGCATACGGATAGAGGGCATAATATGTGGTTGCCTCAGCAGCAGTGCCTGTGAATGTACCTGAAGTTGTGCCGGAACCATCGCTGAGTGTGAATTCCTGGTCTCCGTTGTTCTCGGTTGAGCCGTCGAAGATGCTAATCTTGTCGCCGCTGGTCCACTTGATGTCGAGTCCGTCGATGGCAGCGCGTGTACCGCCGCCCTGTCCCTCCATAGAGGCAGTGAAGATCATTGGCTTGAGCGCAGAAGGTGTCTGCTCGTTAATGTTCTCGAGGGTGTCGTCGTTGCTGCATGCAGCGAACACCATTGCGCCTGCCATCAAAGCAAGCATAGTCTTAATTGTCTTGTTCATAATCTTTGCTTGTTTTAATGGTTACCACTCGAAGTCTTCTTCTTCCAGTTTTTCTGTTTGAATACCTTTTTCACTTCCGCAGATAATCTGTGTCTGCTGCACCTTCATCACCTTCGTCTGAGGTGATAGATAGATTTTTTTCTTCATCTTGTGTCTTTATTTATATTAATGGGTTAATAAGTATGAAAGTTGTGTGTCGCTGTGATGAAACGCAAAAAGGACTCCTTGCTTCCGTTACCTTATTCGCTGTGTGCTAAGGTGTCGGAGCAAGGAGCCCTTGACGGCGTTATGTTAT